>JBHLMP010000048.1:0-25954 GCA_048938025.1 Promethearchaeota archaeon | reverse complement strand
AAATAGACTTTCTTTTTTTTTTTAGTTTGATTTTATTAGAATTTATGATTCAAACATTTTTAATATTAATTCCAATATTAATTCCAATAATTTATTATTTAAATATTTTGAAAAAGATTTTCCCATATTTTTCAGAGATAATTTACCTCTCTTAACTTTCTTTTTATTGAACTTACTTATAACGTAGCTCAATTAACTTATTTAGTTTTATTATGATTTTCTTAAAAAAATAAAAAGAAAAAAACTTTTATTTCCATTTCCATTTTGGTTTGGTTTTAGTTAAACGAGCTAGAGCGCCAGAAACAGCGTCTTTAGTTTGTAGTAATTGAGAGCTTACTAATGTTTCAAGTTCCAATCCAAAAGCAGTATCTTTGCCATAACAATCATCAATCAGTTTTTTAGCAAGTCCAACAGCTAAAGGTCCACTCGTCATAAGTTCGTCAGTATACATTTTAATTATAGAATCCAACTCATTATGGGTTTTAACAACACGATTTACCACTCCCAATCTATAAGCCTCATCTCCATCAAATTTACGCCCTGTCAAAATGATATCTTTTGTATTTTGAATACCCACAAGTCTTGTTAACCTAATCGTGCCTCCTACGTCTGGGTTCATACCTATCTTCGATTCCAACATATGGAAATCAGCAGTTTCTGTACAGAATCGAAAGTCGCATGCTAAAGCGAGTTCAAAAGCCATTCCATAACAATATCCATTTATTTTAGCTATTACTGGCTTCTCCATCTTTTCAATTTTCGTGAAGATTGGATGGATCCAAGTATTTGCGAAATATCTGAAATTCCGTGGAATCCGTAAATCAGGGATATTACCTTCAGGGTCCTTCTCTTGACCAGTAAGAAAATTTAAATCTATCCCTGAGCTAAAGAAATCATCTCCTCCTGTAATAATAATAACTCTAGTATTAGTACGTTCCACTTTATCGATAGCTTTTAGAAGTCCCGCCATTAAATCATAATTCATCGCATTTTTTTTATCAAGACGATTCATTTTAATTGTTGTGATGGTATTATCTTCATTTTCTTCTATTAAAATAACGTTTTCACTCATTTTTCCTCATTTTTTAAATTTAATTTTTGAGTATTATAATTTTAATTTGATAAAAAAATTATTTCTTTTCCAATTTTAATGGAAAATAGATGAAAAAAATCGTTTAATCCATTGATTAGTTGTCCTCTTTACTAAAACGTAGAAAATATGACAACTTTTTGTTTTAATCTAATTAAATTTTAATAAATTACAGTGTTATTCTTATTAAATAATTATATAAAATTGAGTATTAAAATTGAAGTTCTTTAAACTGTTTACTCCTTTTAAGATAAGAAATATGGATGTGTCGAACCGTATTATCATGCCGGCTCTAAACCTTAATCTTGCTAGTGATGGTTTTATTACCAATAAATTAGTAGACTTTTATGTTGAAAGGGCTAAGGGTGGTGCAGGTATGTTAATAGTTGGTGGATGTTATGTATCTATTTATGGAAAGGGTTTACCGATGATGATCGCTGTTGACAATGATAAGTATATCCCAAAATTAACAGAATTTACAAAGGCTATACATAAAGCACGGGATGATGTTAAAGTATGTTGCCAATTATACCATGGTGGAGCATATTCAATGCCTCAAATAATTGGTAGAACTCCCATTGCTCCTTCTGCTGTATTTAGTAACTTTAGTAAGACTACTCCTCGAGAAATGACTTTTGAAGATATCAAGAGCGAACAACAAGCATTTGCAGATGCTGCTGTACGTGCTAGAAAAGCAGGATTTGATGCTACTGAAATTTGTGCGAATGCTGGATACTTATTTACACAATTTACATCTCCAAAAACAAATAAACGAACTGATAAATATGGGGGTAGTCTTGAAAATCGTCTAAGATTCCCGATTGAAACTCTTGAGTTAATGAGATCAAGTGTAGGTGATAATTTTGTTATAGGTTATCGTATTTCAGGGGATGATTTTGTTCCAGAAAGTAATACTTATAAAGAGAAAGCGATAATAGCAGAAAAATTAGGTAATTATTTGGATTATTTCAATGTTACTGGAGGTTGGCATGAGACAAAAACTCCACAAACAACGATGGATGTTCCAGAAGGATGTTATACTTATCTAGCAGAAAATATTAGAAATAATGTATCAATTCCTGTATTTTCATCAAATAGAATTAATGATCCAGTTTTAGCAGAACAGATTTTAATGGCTGGTAAAGCTGACGCTATTTGTATGGGGAGAGCATTAGTGGCGGATCCTTATTTGCCTACGAAAGCAAAGAAAGGTGAAATACGAGACATTATGAACTGTGTTGGCTGTAATCAAGGATGTTTTGACGCAATCTTTCATTTGAAACCAATTTCTTGTTTAAGAAATGCCAGAGCTGCAAATGAAGCTAAAACTGAATTGAACCCCATTGAGCAGAAAATGAAGGTAATGGTGATTGGGTCTGGACCTGGAGGTCTAGAAGCTGCAAGAGTTGCTCGAATAAGAGGTCATGAGGTTCATTTATTTGAAAATGACGATAAAATTGGAGGATTAATAAATTTAGTCTGGAGAGCACCAGGAAGAAATGAATTTAGAAGAATCATTAAAAATTATACATATTGGATTCAAAAACATGGAATTACTTTGCATTTAGATACAGAAGTAACTCTTGATGTTGTAAAGGAATTTAATCCAGATATTGTTATTGTAGCAACTGGATCAACTCCCTTAAAACCTCCAATTCCCGGAATTGATAGAGATAATGTGTTCTGGGCTAATGATGTTTTTAGTGGAGATGCGCCAATCGGTAAAAATAATGTAATAATTGGAGGAGGGGCTACTGGTGTTGAGTTAGCAATGTATATAGCAAAGTATGGTTCATTAAGTCTTGAGGCGTTTGAATTTCTTACTCTTTATAAAGCTTTAGAACCCGAAATTGCATTAAAAATGCTGCACGGAGCTAGAAATAAAGTAACTGTCTTAGAACAATTACCTAAACTAGGATCAGCTCTAGGAAAGACAACTAAATGGGTTCTCCTTGATAAATGTGACGCTTTAGGAGTAAAATTTCTTACAAGCGTGACGGTAACTGAAATAGGAGATAATTATGTTAGTTATGCTGATGCAGCAGGAAAGGATCAAGTTATAAATGATGTAGATATGGTATATTACGCTACAGGAGTTACCCCAAACAATAGCCTTTTCAAAGAAATAAAGAATGTAGGAAATATAGAGGTGCATAAAATCGGTGATGCAAAAAAACCTCAAACCGTCTTAGAAGCAATAGAAACAGCCTATAAAGTGGCTAATAGGATTTAGTTTTTTCAAAATTTATCTTTTTCTAATCTTTTTAGGATAAAATTATCTTTATTTTTTTTGGTGGAACAAATACATGCCTAGGACCAATTCGTTCCAGATGTATAGCTCCTTCAGGACAATGGTGAGCACAGACCCCACATCCTATGCATTTTTCATTATTTACCTTAGCTATTGAATTTTCTAAATTGATAGTCTCCATTGGGCATTTCTCAACACAAGTTCCACAACCTATACATACATCCTCATCAACTTTTGCAAAGTAAGAACTTATAGTATGTAAAGGCAATACTCCTCGATAATACATCTGAAACATTCCGCAGCAGCAGGAACAGCAATTACATATTGCTTCAATCCCTCTATTAGGATCTGAGTGAACATGGAATACTTTATGCACTAAACCATGATCCTCTGCTTCTCGAAAAATCTTTAGGGCATCTTCTTTTGTAACTCGCTCTCCAAACTCTTGTTCTATAGCAAATGTGGCACTCTTGTCAAAAAGAAAACAATTCTTTATAGGAGCCTTAATTTTACATGGGTCATTAAGAAGTTCATTTTTATGACGACAATAGCAATTTGCTAAAGCAATATCATCATAATTTTCTATATATTTTTTTATATCCTCATAGGGTAGAGTCGATTCAGTTCCTACTTCTACCTCCTTCTCAACAGGAATAGTTCTGTCCGTTGCTGGAGCATCTTTAAACATATTTAGAATACTTTCATAATTTTTCTGAGCTCCAATGGTCATTTCTTGAAATAAATTCTCAAATAATCGAGCTACTTTTTTATCTTTTTCAGTTTTAGTTCCGCGTAGAAATTGATATTCAAAAATTCCTGGCCATATCGGCATCAAGCGATATATCATAACTTCAGCACTATTACTCATTGCGCCAATGATAATTCCTGTATACATCAATTCATCCAAAATTTTAATAATTGAATTTTCATCCTGCTCTACCTTTTTTCTAATTTCCTCAAGTGTTAAAGATGGTTTTTTAAAAATTAAGAGGAATCTTGCTTGTTCTTCATTCATTAAGTTCTTTAATAATTCTATTAAAGTGTCACTAATTGGAAAAGGAAAGCTCCCAGCTTTAACAATAGTTCTTGCTACTTTATACCAAAATTTGTCAGTCAACTTTATCTTTACCCTGCTTAAAGAAAATCTGATTAAAATGTTTAATAGATAAAAAATTTTATAACTTAATTATATTTCGAGAGTAAAATATGACAAAAATGTGTCCTTTACGATGATGTTAAGACAAGAAAATCCATGAAATCTTCTACCCCCTCTGATTTTTATGTTAGAAAAAAATAAGAATCTACTAAATCATATAATTTTTTATTTGAGGGAAAAGAATTATGATGAGAGAAATAGAAGAAAGAATAAGTAAATTAGAACTTTCAATAGAAATTTTAAAAGATCATCTAAAAAAATATGGTCATCGAATTGATCCTAAAGCTTATGATTATATTAAAAATCAGATTGAATCTTATAAGCATGAACTTCAAATTCGGAAAGATTATCCTATTTAATACTCCTCAATTTATAACGGTTCTCTTACTAAATAATAAATTTTATCAGATTCACACTTTGGACAATTAACTTTCTTATCTTTAGAAGCACCTTCATCTTCCCATTCCGCATCGCAATTTAAACACCCATAACCAATAAATCCCTGTTTATAATCGATATTACCTCCATAAACTCTTATTTGTTTTCCTTCGATGAGTGCTTGAGTTGCTTTTTGATGGGCATTTTCTAAAATTCTAGAAAATGTAGGCTGAGATACTCCCATTTTTTCAGCGGCGTCTTTTTGATTTAGATTTATATAATGTTTTAAACGCATAGCTTCAAATTCTGCAACAGTTAAAATGACAAATTGATCGATGGTTGAGCTTGATTCACTAACTCCAGTGAAATAAATGTTATTTGGAGTCCTCTTGACGAATCTCATGCGCGTACGGCGTCCCATATCAAATCAGAATTCTAATTTTTAAAAATTAATAATTATTTAGATCCAATTTCAGAACTATAATATATATATTCAAAATAAAAATTTTAATTATAAGGTTTTAGGTTATTAGTTTTCAATTTTAGATATCAAGATTTATATTTTTTCAAAGGATAGATGTGTTAGTTTTATAAATGTCTAACTATAAAAATTATATTACCTTTTAAGATTCAAATTTAAAATATTATTAATGAATAATATTGATTAATTATGGAAAAAAATAAAACAGAATTTAAAAGCTCTTATATAGGAATATTTTCCTTTAATTACTTTATACAAGGAATTAATCAATCGATGTTTGCAGTTATTGTACCTATTTATTTGATCTTGGAACTAGGTGCAGTTTCTGGAGAAGACATAGCCTTCTTAACATCAACTGTATTAATGCCATTTGCTATAAAGTTTATATATGGTATGGCAAGCGATAAATATGCGCTTAAAAATTTTGGGAGACGGAAACCCTGGATAATTTTTCCGGTCATTATTTCTGGTTTAATCTGGATCTTAATACCTTTTATTATTACAAAGAGTACAGCATATATGATATTTTTACTGGGGGGTGTAATAATTGTTCTTGGTGTAGCTATCGCAGATACTGCTATAGATGGATTAATACTTGATATAACTCCAAAAGAAAAGTTAGGGCGTGTTCAAGGTACCTGTTGGGGTGTCAGGTCAGTTGGAATAATTATAGGAGGACCATTAATTGTGGCTTTCTATTTGCTTGCACAAGGAAAGATTGAATCGGTGTTCATAGGATTAGGAATTGTAATGATCTTATCAACCCTAACTATTCTTATCGTTAAAGAAGTAGTTGCTCATGTTGATTTTAGTATTAAAAATCATTTAAAGTTAATCTTTGGATCAGGGAAAAATTGGAAAGTTTACATGTTTGCATTATTCAATTCATTTGTAGATGGCGTCATTTTTGTTTTTTTGTCTCTTTATATTATTATACAAACACCTTTACTTGATGCTGAAGGAGCTACAATCGAAGTATTAGGGAGTAATATCGATTTATATGAACCAAATGCATTTATATCATTATTCATAGGATTAGGTGTAATAATAGGTGCAGTAATAGGAGGTTATATAGCAGATTTAAAAACAAGGAAACTGGGGGTTTATACATCGCTTTTAGTCACAACAGCGGCACTATTATTGTTTTTGATACCAACATTCGTTCCGATTCTGATATTTTTTGCATTTCTTATTGGTTCTTCTGCAGGCTGGAGGAATTCATCCTATTCTGCAGTAGTAGGGCAAATATCAACATTGTATCCAGAAGTTGATAGTACTTATTATGCAACATGTAATTCATTTACTAATATTGGTACAGTTCTAGGATTACAGATAACAGGGATTTTATTTGGTGCTTTAGAGGGATTAGATACCTATACTATTTATGCAATAATCTTTATTTTTATGGCAATTATTTCAAATATTGGACTTATTCCTTTTCTAACAATGAATCCTAAAGAATATGAGTTAAGTGATAAAACTAGGGATTAATTTCTACATCATAGCTAAATTAACACTAATTTTTTTCTAATTTTTTCATTTCTCCAAAAATAAAAATAAAAATCATCAAGACTAATATTAATCTTATTGGAGAAGATAATTAAGTCTCAATTATTTATTAAAATATTGGTGAAATAAGATGCGATATATTGAATATCAAATTGTTATTGGAGATGCTCCTCCAGGTTTAATTTCTCAAGATCTTAAGAAATTAGGACATTCAATTAATTATCAAATCCCTTCTCAAAAAGTAGATCAAGAATCATTATTCCCAGAGGGAGTAATACATCATCTCGCTAAAGAGAGTTATGTTTGGAATTTCTCATTAATTTATAGAGAAAGAAATTTCGATATAATTAAATGGAAAACTTCATTTGCTTGGAAAGAAGAAGATGCGCAAGATTTAATGATGGAAAAAGGGTTATTTATAGGTGTGAGTGGGGGTGTATTTTTCATTAAAATTGATGAGGATATAGGTGATAATTTTATACACCTTGCTGATATTATGGATACATTCATTGAAAAAACACACATGGAGAATGAAGCTCCATTCATCGTTTATGGAGTTATTGAAGATAGGGAAAAAATAGCTGAATTGAAAACAAACGAAGAAATGTTAAAAAATTTGGCAGATGTGAAAAAGTGGGTTGCTCAACATGGGGGAGAATTTAAACTTGAGAATTTAAAAGAAATGAAAATGAATTTAACCTATCTTGTTAGAGATTTTACTCACATTATACTTACAAAACTGAAATCAAAAACTAATTATTCAGATCTCCAGTTAGGAGAAGTCCATTTTCTAGATTATCAAGATATTAGTGTATTAAAGGAAATTGAGGCTGCTTTAACAGAACAAGCTAAAGTAGGGGAAACTGTTGATCAATTATTATCTGAACTTTTCTTTAAATATTTTAAAATGTCAGAATTTCAAGAAGAAGCTATTACTAAACCTATTGAGATTCAAGAAGTATCCAAACCAGCTCCATCAAAAATTAAAATTATACTAGAGGAAATTAGAAAAGGATTACGAAGGCAATGTCCAAAATGCTTTAATAATGATCGAAACAAAATACGTGAAGTAATAGATCGAGAAAATATTATTATGGAAAATCCCAATATTTATGGTTTCAAGTATATTTGCGGCATGTGTGGTCATGAGTGGAGAACCAAAATGGATTGAAAGATTGAAGATAATTAAACGAAAAATAAGAAAAATTTTTATTAATCTTTAAAGAAATTAATTTTATTTCTTTTCTAACATCTTATTTTAATGGTAGAGTGATGTGAAAATGAAAATAGAGTATGCTGAAAGAGTAAAACGATTACCACAATATATTTTCGTGGCAATTGAAGAATTAAAGGCTAAGAAAAAGAAAGAAGGAATAGATTTCATTTCATTGGGAATAGGAGATCCCGATCTGACAACTCCGGAATTAATTATAAATGAGCTGATAAATCAGGTAAAAGTTCCTGAAAATCAAAATTATCCTGCCAGCATGGGAGAAGATATCTTCAGAAAAGGGATTGCCAGATGGTATAGGGTAAGATTTGGGCTGGATTTTAATGCTGATAGAGAGGTTACTAATGTATTAGGAGGAAAAGAAGGAGTTGCTAATATTGCAAGAGCATTTGTCAATCCAGGAGATATTGTGCTATGTCCTAATCCAGGGTATCCTGTTTATGCAAATGGAGCAACAAAACTATGTGACGGAGAACCTTTTTTAATGCCATTAACAAAAGAGAATAAGTTTCTCCCAAATTTAGAAACAATAGAGACTAAAATTCTAAAAAAAGCAAAAATGATGTATTTAAATTATCCCAATAATCCAACTGGAGCCATAGCACCTATAGAATTTCTGAAAAAAGCTGTAGATTATGCTGAAGATTACAATTTTATTATTATATACGATAATCCTTATTCCGAATTCACTTTTGGTGATTATATTGCCCCTACTCTATTGCAAATTAATCCTGATCATATTGAAATTAATAGTGCTTCAAAAATATTTAATATGACAGGATTTAGATGTGGATGGGCAGTGGGCAATCAGGAAATTATTGAAGGATTAAGAAAAGTAAAATCTCAGATTGATTCAGGGTGTCCAATTTTTATACAAAAAGCGGTAATAAAAGGATTAAATAAATATAAATCAGAAAAAAAACCAGAAATCGTGGATAAAAACATGAAAATTTATGAAAAAAGACGTGATGTACTGGTTGAAGGATTAAATAAGATTGGTTGGGAAACAGATAAGCCAAAAGCAACTTTTTATGTATGGACTCAAATTCCTGAGGGAGAAACCAATAGTATGGATTTTGTTAAAAAATTGATTAATGTAGGGGTAATTATAACTCCAGGGATTGGTTTTGGTCAATATGGAGAAGGATCTGTAAGATTTGCTTTAACTCAACCTATAGAAAGAATTAAAGACGCATTAGAAAGGATTGATAAAGCCATAAACTAACATAAATAAGGTAAAGTAATTAAAAAAAAAAATAAATTTTTATTTAGAAGATTTTTGATACTTTTTCCAAAGATAAGCTAGTCTTCTCTCATCTTCAGATTCTATTTTCTCAGAATTATCATCGAAGTTATCTAAAACCATCATAACTGGAGTTTTATCAGAATCCCAATCTTTATAGTAATCAAGTATCATATAAGGATCTTTTTTGCTTAACTTATTTTCCAACCATTTTTCACCTCCTTTTTTTGATTTAGCTTTCACTAGGAGAATGAAATCAGGGCTTGACCTTTTTCGAATAAATTTTACCTAGTTATTATGTGTTAAGAGAATAAACCAATAAAAATTATAAGAAATAGGTCAAGAGATTTGATTTATTCTCTCTTAATAATACTACGGATGAATACCGGGACTACACCTAAATGTAATCTACACCAATGTGTCGTAGTATTATTTGAAAAGCTCATTATTAAAAAAGATAAAAAAAATACCTTTATAAACTTTACCCATTTATTTCCCATCTCTCTCCAATATCATGAATTGTACAAAAAAGTAGTATAAATTAACTCTTATAATTTTACTTGTAATTCGCAAATTTTTACCACTAAAATATATGTTTTACTACTATTTTTTTAACTTTTACTAGTTATTATTGAAATAATGGTGGAAAATTATATGATATCTTTTTTAAATAATATTTCCTTTATACTCAAGATAATATTTTTAATCATGTTGAGATATGAAATCTGAAAACCCCGAAAATTCTGAAGAAAAAATTAAGAAAGTAACCGAATTCCTTACAAAATTATTTAGATTTTGCTTTTTCTTAATAATTGCACCCTTTGCTATTTCTTTAGCTGGATTCTGGATATTGGTACAGTTTCCTTGGGCTTCATATATAGCATTTACTATTTCTGTAATAATTTTTACTTTTGCTTTCCTCTTTTTTTATAAAAGTTTTGACAAATACCGAAATAATCCTTTCTTTTATAATAAATCCAATAACCCAATTGCCAGGGTACATATCATATTTTTAATATCCATATTTTCATATGTTGTAACCCCAATTTTTGTTCTTATTACACCCGAACATTGGTCGTTTATATATCTTCCGTTGATCTCTTTTTCTCTTTTATATAATATTGTGTATTATTACTACTACTTTCAACCTATCGATTTTTTCAATATAAGCGAAGGAGAGTTTAAGCATGCTATTAGTTTAAAATTGATGTTAAAACAACCCTATAATATTGTTATTGTCATAAATTACTTTATTCAAATATTATATCTATCTTTTATAACTTCAACTAATTTTGCATGGCTTTTTGGGCTTATCAATAATGTAATTTTTTATTTGATTATTTTAGCGTCTGTAAGTAATCAACAGAATGAAATCAAAAAATCTATCGAAGAAAACAAACCATTCTTAAAAACTCTAACAATATTCAAGCGTAAATTTGTTATATCCTTAGCTAGTTTTGTTTTTGTTCTTTTGATTCAATTACCAATCATATCATTGGTATTTTTAATTCAGAGAGGTCAATTTTCAATTAGTGTTCTTATAGATGATGCGTTTCTAAGTTTTTTATTCCTCTTACTCCTTCTTAAAACTATACTCTATATCTACTTGAATTTTGAATCTTTATTCGAGTTATACAAAAACCCCGAAATATCAAAAAACCCTAAAGAAGAAAATATAGATACAAAAGTGAAATATCAAAAATTAAGTTCGATATTAACAGGAATTTTAATATTATTAATAACTTTATACACTTTTCTTATAGAGTTACCTTATATTACGCTAATTATTCTTCCATTTTTTTTTATTTTTACTCATTATGAGCATAAATCAAATTACTCCTTTAAAAAGTACAATAATTTTATAATTTTATTATATTCTCTTGCGTGTTTAGCTTCTATCTCTTTTGGAATCTTACCTTCTATTTCAGATCTTATTAATTTCAATATTCAATTAATTATTTTTTCCATTTCCTTTTATTTCATGTTAGAATTATTTAGAAGGGTTGATTATTTTAAAAAAGGAAATATCCTAATAACTCAAAATATTCTTGCAATAATTGTTTTTTTCTTGATCATTCTTAACTATGTTTATATTACTACAGATCCTTATCTAACGTTTATCTCTAATATTTTTATAATTCTAATTCTTTTCTTTGTTGTTTTATTACTTTCATTTTACAGATTATATGCAATTTTCTTCAAAGAAAAATACTCAAAAACATTCAAAATATGCGTACTAATGAATTTATTTCTGATAGAATTAATTATCTTTATTCTCATCAATTTGAATACCTACTTCACAGTGAGTTTTAACCTTTTCATTAAGCTTTTAACCATTTCTACTATTTTATTTCCGTTAATATTTATGCTTTTTGTGTCATTGAATTATTTAATTGGTATGATTAACTTAAAGACGCTTTTAGCATCAATTTATTATTCTTTTTGGTCATTAATAGTAATTATTTTTCTATCTATACTCATTACATTCTTCCCAAACTATATTATGATGATTTTCAATTTCCTGCTTTTATTAATTCTTATTAATTTCAATTTGAAATTTGGGGTAAAAATAGCAAAAGTAAAAGAAGAAACCTATAAAAAGGTTATGAGTGTTTTATCTTACCCAATATTTTTGTTACTTTTAGCTTTAATTTTCTCTATATTTTATGCTTCCTTTCAATTTCTTCTTTTAATCGACAATTTAATTCTTTCGTCATTTCTTACCTTAATTATTACATGTGCTCTAATAAATGTCATTTCTGCATTTGAAATCCTATTTACAAAAGCTACATCTATTAATGTTAATATAATAACCCTGTTTCTCAGCTCAATTTATTTATTTTACTATTTATGGCTGCTATCTTTGAATTTAGGAACCTTTTATCTATTTACATTTCCCGTAATAATTACGTGCTCATATTTATATCTTCCAATAATGTATTCATTGAAGAAAGAAAAGGCGCTAAAATTAACAAGAACAGCATTAGTATATAATGGTATAATTTTATCTGTATTTCTAACTCTCATTCCAACATTCATTTATTTAGAATTAATTAATCTAGAATATCGAGTTAATATTATCACAGTATTTAATGTTATCAATTTCACTCTTTATATTCTATTTGGAATTCTTCTTATTTACAGGATTAAAATAAGAGAAAATCTTAAAAGAATTCTTTCAATAGTTGCAGTTTTAATTGCTTTTCTTTTGACTGGAACAACAGTATTTTTTTACTTCTTTATAATTTTCTATGAGACTCTATTTAGATTTTTATTCCCTTTAATAATAGCATCCTCTTACTTCTTCATACCGAGCACGTACTCTTATAGAAAAAAGTATATAAAGGAATCTATTGGGATAAAAATTTTAACTTATAACGGTTTACTATTATCCGGATTAATATGTTGTATTCCAACATTCATTTATTTAGAATTAATTAATCTAGGATTACCTATTGATATTATCACAGTTATCACGGATATCAATTTTACTCTTTATACTCTTTTTGGAATTTTAATCATTATAAACTTCAAAGTAAGAGAAAATCTTAAGAGAATTATTTCAATAGTTGCAGTTTTGATTGCTTTTCTTTTAACTGGAACAACAGTATTTTTTTATTTCTTTATAATTTTCTATGAGACTCTATTTAGATTTTTATTGCCATTAATGATAGCATCTATATATTTCTTCCTACCTAGTATTTACGCATACAAAAAAGGACTTCTAACGGAACCTATAGGGAAGAAAAGCTTAATTTGTAATAGTATATTATTATCTGGAATAATATTATGTGTTCCAACTCTATTAGGCTTACAAATAGAACTAATGGGTTTAAGCGTTGATTATATTCTCATCTTAATTATTACCATCTTTATTTTGTTTCTTATTTTAAGCATCTTTGAATTAATGGCTGAAAATTTTAAAATAAAAGAACCCTACATCAAAGTTTTAAGAGTTCTTCAGATCTTCGTTTGGTTAATCTTCTCTTTTCTTATATCATTTGAGCTTATAATATTAGGTTTAGCACAATCTCTTCTTACAATAAGGCTTTTAATAATAAATTGTGCTATTTTAACTTTCTTTATTATAAATATTTACACTTTAAAATTACTTCACCTTTATTCAAAGGAATTAACTTTTCTAAGATATCTAAAAGATATTTTATATTATGGTCTAATTTGTTCTCCATCATTAGTAATTTTTTCTTTAATTCAATTTAGTCAAGTTTTAAAATATTTACCAACAGAGATGCAATCTTTCAATGTGTTTTGGTATCTTGGTTTCTTTTTCCTGACTGTATTTATATTATTTAAGTTTAGCAGCGCTTTAATAAAAGCCGAATTTCCTAAATTGCAGAGGAATATTGAATTTGTATCGTGGATAGTTGCTAAAGTTACTCTCTGCTTTTTTATATCCTTTATTCTTACCTATTATTTATCATTAGTTCAGTTTTCAGTTTTTAATCTAATAATTACTTTCATTCTAATTATTTCACTATTATCCCCTATTACTTTTTCTTATTTCGAGAAATTTGAATTAGTTTCTGAAGAATATCGATTCTTTATTAAAAGACTCACTGTAGTTCTGTTTATTACTGACATTTTAAGCTTTATATCTTATTCCTGGCTTTTTAATAATCCTATTTATAGTCAATCTAATTTCATTCTTACGGCTACACTAACATTAAGTCTTACTGGATTAGCTTATGTTTTATTATTTTATAAATCACGAATGCCTTTAAGAAGAATTTCTTTCTTTATAGTTTTACCATGTATCGTTATCAGTTTTCCTATTTTCTTGTATTTTTTTATTAGTTTATCTTTTTCCATACCATTTGGAGATCCATTTCCATTAATCGTAGCTATAGATGTTGGAATTTTTCTTTTCTATTTATCTATTGGAATTTATCAATGGAAATTTTCATGGGCAATTTGGAGGTCAGGATGGTATGCTTGGTTTATTGTACCTTTTGCTAATTTTTATCTCTTATATCGAAGCCTTAAAGGTGTCGATATAGCTACAAATGCGATTGATTTTTTTGGATATGAAATAAATGGATCATTTCTTCTCACTACTGTGATATTTTTTCTATTTTTCCTACCTATTGCATATACAAAAATTAAGATATATTTCTATCAAATTTTACTTATTATTTGGGGCATAAACCTAGCTTTACTTTATTGGATCAGTCAAAATCTATTTCTGACTAATTTCTTATTAAGATATTTGGTATTTGCTCTTTTTGCAGCTGTTTTATTAGCGCCCCTTTTCTATAAATTAAAATTTTGGAAAACAATCTCGTTAGTATGGCTAATCCTTATAGCGATTAATGCAAATTTTTTAATTTTCTTTCTATTATCATTAGAAATCCCTTTAGACATTGCGATTTCAATTGATATTTTCGCCATTGCAATGTTAGTTTTAATTTTATCATTTTTTCCTGTTTTTAAATCAATAAGAAATCTCATTATCATAGGGTCTTATGTAACAGCGATAATTGGGATTTTTCTAACAATTTATTTTATATTATTTCATGTAATTTTAGATCCAATTTTAGCTTTAAATATGACTTTTATATTTGTAGGATTTAGTCTATTTTCGTCTAAATATATTAAGCCAATCAAAAGATTAATAGACATAATATCTTCTTGGATTCTTATCTTTAGTATTTCATGGTTAACTTTTAATTCATTAAATTTGATCCCTAATCTACTATTTTTTGCTATATTTCTAGCTATTGCTGTTTGGGGTGCTTCTTTTTATGTTTTTAATTACTATAAAATGAAAATTCGTATTCCCAAAATAATTCCCTTTTTAGCGGTATCCTTTGGTATTTCTTCTGCTATTTCTTCTTTTCTAGCCATTTTTCTACCAGAAAATCCATTTTTTATAGCTAGCATTTTTATATTGAGTTCTTTGTTATTTGTTTATCCTTCTTTAGGCAATTATAGATTATATTTATGGTATTTGTTTCCCTTACCGTTGACATTTCTCTTTCAGGAATTATTCCTAATGATTGATTTTATTCAATCTTCCATCTTTTTAGCAATTTTAATATTTATGATTGATTATTTAATAATATACACAATTGTAATGAACATTTCAAATTCTTACTATGAAGAAGCTAAGATAAAAGGAGAGAATACTTTATCATATTTTTTTAAAGATAAGAATCAAATTAAATTACAAAACCTAATTTGCTTTATAATAATTTCACTTTATTTTTCGATACTCATATCAGTATTTGGTGTAAACATATACAGACCACTATTATTCAGAGATTTACTATTAATTTATCAGATTCTTAATCTTCTAATCATTCTACCTTTTCTTCTATTATTTTGCATAAAATATATTATAAAATCAGAACTTAAATTAAAAGTTAAAAATCTATTAATTTATATACATAAAATAAGTTATTTTATATATTTAATTGTCCCATTGGCAACGGCTTTTAATCTCTTCTTATTAATGCTTAAATTAGATGTTACTCTAACAAATTCTCTCTATTTATTTTTAATAATCTTAAGCGGAATGTTATTTACTGAATTATTTATTCTTGATAACCATTACTTTTATTACTTGTTTGTTGCTAATCGGAATAAATTAATGTTTTGGTCATGGGTGGTATTCTGTAATAGTTCTTGCATTTTTCTTTATTTCTTTCATTTAGATGAATTCTTTTTAATATTATCGATATCTCTTGTAAATTTGATTGATTCTTACTTTATTTCATATTTTAACATTAAAAATGAGAATTTGGTATCAATGATACATTTAATTCTTTTCTATAATTCATTTATATGGGTATCATTTTACATTGCTTCTCTAATATCTAATGGAATAGTGCTAATTTTTGAAGAATTGCGTGGGATACCCTCACTTTTATTATTCATTCAAAATTCAATATTATTTCTATTTATATTTAGTTTTTTCATTAGAAAAGCTAAAGAAAAGATAAAAATTACTCTAAAACTCCTATTAATAGCTGGTTTTCAAATAACTTTTGCTATAAATTGGGTTGTTATATTTTTAGTATTCCATATTTTAAACCTTTTCACGGTTTATTCTATCATTTTAATTGAAACATGCTTGTTATTTATTACAGTTAAGTTTATGGACATTTTATTTATAAAAGAAAAGTATCCAAACTTTTTAACAAAATGTAATTCTTTAATTATCTTTTTATTATATCTTGAAACGAGTATAATGATTTATGGACTTGCAATTGAATTTTTAGGATTTTTCGAAAGTATTCTTTTATCTCAATTAACTTTATTTATTTTAACTTCATTCGATATTTATTTTATAAAAAAAATAAGAGAAAGCTATGGTAGACTCGTTCACACAATCAGTTATTTCATACTCTCCATAACAACTCTACTTATCTTAAATCAGTTTGTAAAATTTAATCCCCTCCTAATTAGTATAGAAGTCTTTATCTTTTTAATTATGCAATTTTATACGAATCATTCACTTTTTCTTTCTTTATCCCACTTTTATCCTAATAAAGAAGAAACTTTTAAACGCCATAAACTTAAAATATTTCACTCTTTAGGGATATTATTATATGTTTCTGTCCTATCAATTCTAATTCAATCTCTTCTTATAATCGGAGTTGAAATTTCTTTACTTATTCTTATAACAAGTCTTTTTCTCCATGGATTAATGATTCTTGATGCTTATCAATTAAAACTTTTAGGAAAGCTTTCAAAATACCTTAAAGGAATTTCTTGGCTATTATTTATATTCTTTTCAAATTTTTATTTAGTGTGGATATATCTAACTTACTTATCTGATATCTTGATTTCTTCTATTCCACCTTTAATTTTGCTACTTATCACAGAACTTATCTATTTAATTAAATTGTTTGAATTTTTGCCGAAACTGAGCTCAAAAAAAGATAAAATTAGAAAAAATTTGCTTCTCATATTATATTTAGATTTTATAATTTGGCCTTTATTTTTCTTAGGATTCAATTTAACTCTTAATATTACTCTATTCCTAATTTCGTTTTATGTTTTAGTAATCATCTCTTATATTGATGAGAAATTATCTCACATTTTTGAAGAGAAAATCTTAAAAAAACTTAGATTTGCTACTTCCTTCATAATTCTAATAACATTAATAGTTGATATTTTTAGTTGGTTACATCTCTCCTTTAATCTTTCCCTCCCATTAAATATTTGTATTTCGCTTTTAACTTTTTCAATATTTAATATTGGATTAATTAAGCCTCATAAGAGATCTCATAACGTTTCCTTTGCTTATGGAGGTCTTATCTCTTTACTGATAAGTTTGATAATTTATTTTGCGACCTCTCAAACATTATCGAGTTTTATTCTCTTTCCTATTATGCTTACGTTTTATCTCTTTATATTTATGCTTGAAGTTCTAAAGACATTTTTTAATAAACTTTTAGACTTTTTAATACATTTTTTCAGTCGAGTAAAAGAATTTATAAAATATATTGGGATCAAGATTTTAAATTTTTTAAAATTACATTATAAAATTATTTGGGTCTCGTTTAGTTTATCTCTTTCGGTATTAATTGGCATTCTTTTATCTCCATTGCAACTAAATTATTTAAATTGGTATCACTCTGGTTTTGTTATACTTGGACTTTTTGGTCTACTTTCTTTATTTTTGCCTTCTGAAAAAACAGAAGATGTTGATTTGATTTTCAAACATAGAATGAGAAAACTAATTACCTCATGGATTACAGTAATCGCAATATTATTCCTGTTTATTAGTCCTATTTGGTACATAATTGCTTTTTGGATATCAATTTGGATATTGGGAATAATTTTAATCCCCTATGTTATTTATAAGGAAAGAAGAGAAAAAATTTCAGTCAAATGGAGATTTTATATACTAATTATTATCTTTACAGCCATAATTATAGTGGGAATACCCGCTATTTTCAGCATTTTAATAGAATTTAATTTTATCTGAATTTAATAATGTCAATTTTCAATAAATCCCTATTTATTAGGAGAAAAATGACTACAAAATCTAATTTATACTATAAACACTCATATTGAAAGAATTAAAAAAAAAAGTAAATTTTAGATAATTATGTTCTACTTTTGTCGCTTTTATTACGATTTCCTTTTAATTATGGATACCCCTAATGCTACTCCCCCAAGAGCAAGAAGAGCAATTCCAGGGATCATTAATCCATATAATAGTCCATCTGCTAATGTATAAGCATTAGATGGCAAATTATATTCCTCTATTGCGAGTTCAGTAACTATATCATCTCTAAACTTTGGTAACCACGAAAGGATTTGAGCCATTTGACCATCAGAAATTCCACCATTATTTAACTTTAAATCATCATATACCGTATTGCCTGGTTTTGCATTGTACCATTTATTTATTCCACTCTTAGTAACAAGTGAATATTCACTTGCTTCGTTCCAGAGTGCCATACATTGTGGAATAGTTAAGCCTGTTGCTCCTTCTGTTAATCCTACTTCAAAGTAAGGGGGACCATAGATAGGAGGATCTCTTAGACTAAGAAACCCCTCGGTAAGTATCGGTAATCCGTTGATTGTACCATTTGCCCATTGTTCCCATAATGCAAATTGTGCTAGTTCTGGAATCGTATATCCAGTATCATATAGAAGAAGATCGGGAACTCTTATTGTATAAAAAGCACCTAACCAAGGAAGTAGTATATTTGTTAAATCTGATGGAGTGAGTCCAAATGGAGCAAACGCTGAAGCTAAATCAGAGATGTCATCTGTACTTCCATCAGCAGCTCTAAGCCAGATTTCTATACCTGCCATATTAACAAAAGTGTCAGGAATGGATTCATCCCATAATCCCATGGTTAAGAGAAGGGAAAAGTTACTTGGAGTTGGTATACCTACTTCAAAGTATGGTGCTCCTGCAAAAGATGGATCCAGTTGACTCAAGAAACCCTCAGATAATATCGGTTGTCCTTGAATAGTTCCATTAGCCCACTGTTCATAGAAGGCAAGTTGAGCAAGTTGTGGTATAGTGTATCCGGTCTCTGCTTCAATTAATAATGGTGTAAGATTGGTGATAAAATTGCTTAACCAAACAAGAACTAGAAGATATTGAGGAGTACTAATACCAAAAGACATTTCTATCATAGTTTGATATGAGACATTAATCCATGCCATTATTCCTAAATCATTAACGAATGATAAGGGATTTGAATCATCCCAAAGGTTCGTACATGTGGTTAATGTTATATTTGTTGGATTTGGAACACCTGCTTCTAAGCCTTTAGTACCGGGGGGTATTCCAGACTTGAAAAGACTTAAATCAATTCCATCTTCAACAAGGGTTCCATTAGACCATTGAACATAAAATAATATTTCAGCATATACTTCTATAGGTAATGGTGAATATTGAGATTTTACTACAACATCCCATAGGTAATCCTTAATATAACCTGCAAGAGCTGAAAGTTGAGCCCAATTAGCATTATAACCAGCCTGCATTGTAGCATTTACACCAGGAACTCCTAAAGACGCGTTAAGATAGAGTTCCATATAACCTAAAAGACCTAATCCTAGTTCAAGATCAGTAATTAATCCTGGTAAAGGTCCATTACCATATAATAAATAATTTTGAGCATTTGTGGTATAGCTAAGGTTAACAAAGTCGAAATCACCAGATAAAGTATCATAATAATCTGAAACACCTTGTGGAATCGTTGGAATGAATGGAGAGTAATCTGCTTGAAAGGTAGGACTATTAAAGAAATCTTCTTTAGCAACATCATAATCACCAGCTATCGCTGCGGCTCCATCTATTGATTGGTTTATTGCTAGAGCGGCTCCTGAACCATTAATTATTAAAGGTAATTGAGCTATTGCCTCATCTTTAAGCTCATCTAAGACTTGTGGAGTTGCTAATACAGGCAGCTGTGCTTCTAATTGAAGAAGAGCTTCATCTTCAATTCCCAGTAGAACATCGGGAGTAGCTAAAGGAGGGATTTGATCTTCTAAACTTTCAGTTGCATCATCTTCAATTTTTAAAAGTGCCTCAGGTACTCCTTCACGGACTAAGTTACGAATATAATCATTTAAGAATATTCCCGTTGGTACAGCTACCGCACCAAGAACTAGAACAACAATCCCAATAATAGTAGTTCTCTTTGACATAAAATTTTCTCACTTTTTAATTAGATTTTTCATTGATTAATTTACTATTTTATTAAACTATTATTTAAACGTTTACACCTTTTCGAAATTAAAATTTTAAAATCTCATAAAAAATTAAATCATTTGAATTAGTATCATACTACTTTTTTAATGCTTGGGCTATTTGGAGCACTTTCTTTATTATTACCTAGTAAAAAACTGAAGATGTTGATTTAATATTCAAACAAAGAATGCAAAAACCGATAACATCATAGGTAACGGTAATCGCCATATTATTTATATTTATTATCACAGTATAGTATATCTTTTACTTTTTGATATCTATATGGTTTTTAGGGGCAATCCTACTACCTTATATTACTTATAAAGAGAGAAAGGATACTATTTCAGTCAAATGGAAATTCTATACTCTTCTTCTTATAGCTATCATCCTCATTAGAATACCTGCTATGATTAGCATTTTGCAAGGATTTAAAATCATACAGATAAGATACATTAAAATATGCCTGAATTAGCTACATTTTACATCTATAGTAATAAGTAAATGAAAATTAAAAATTACTAACGTATTTTGAACAAATTTGTTATAAATATATTGATTTAAAATATGAAAAGTTGAAAACTTTAAATATATATAAAAATGAAAATATAATTGACATTTAATTTAAACACAAATTTAAAAAATTATTTAAAAAAGTGATCAAAAATATGAAATCATTATCAAAAAGAATAATTGCCATCGTATTAATTGCAGTTATAGGTGTTGGGATTGGAGTTGGAGCCTGGTTTTTTCTTATTCAAGAAGAAGCAGCTGGATATAAGACCCCTGGAGCTCCGAGTGGGGTTCCCGATAATCGTATCATCAAGATTGGACACCTTGGAGATACTGGTGATATAACAGGAGAAGGTGCTTATCAGGGAGCATACTTAGCAATAAAACAAATAAACTCGGCGGGGGGTGTTAATATTAACAATGTAACCTACTATTTCGGACTTATATCTGAAAATACTCGCGAAGCTGATCCCTATTTAGACGTTACTGAGGGAGAAATAGCAGCAGAAAAAATGATGACCAAACACCATCCAGATTTTGTTATTGGAGGATTTAGAACAGAAGCAGTAATGACATATCGGGAAGCGGTAATGGACGAGCATAAAATTTTCATAAATATTGGCGCAGCAACAGATTCATTCTGTCAAAGTGTTGCAAGTGATTATGATAGGTATAAGTATTGTTTCCGGGTAATGCCTATCAATTCTACATCTTTAGCGAAGGAAATTGTTGAATTTTATGCTTTAGCGGTTAAACCTGCCATGGAGCTAGCATTAGGCGTAAACGTGACTACGGTTGCAATTATAAGGGAAAATCTTGAATGGACGGTACCCATGAAAAACATTTTATATGGTTATTACGCCCCTTATGGATACTATGGGTTAACTAATAATCCTTGGTTTAATTTTACCATAGTGCAAGATCTTGCGTATCCAATCACAGCTACTTCAACAGATTTTACTGGATATCTAAACCAATTTGATGGAGTGGCCCAAATCGTTTGCCCTATTATCTCAGCGCAAGGTGGAATCAAAATGATGACTCAGTATAACACTCTTCACCCCGATTTTATGATTGTAGGAATAGATGTAATGTCACAATTAGGAGATGATCCAGATGATAAAAATGGCTACTGGTACGATACTAACGGAGGTTGCATTTATGAAATAATCATGCAATCGACAACGCGCACAAATAAAACCAGTTTAACAATAGATATGTGGGATGCTTATGTAGAACAATGGAATATGGATCCCCTTTATACCGCTGTAGGGGCTTATGGCGCCGTCTATATGTTACAATGGGCGATTGAAAATGCTGGTACTCTTTATTCTGATTCTATTGTTGACCAATTAGAGACAATAGATGTGGACAATCCAATGGAAGGTGCTGGGGGCAATGTAGCATTTAATGCAAGGCACGACTTAGTTGAAGGGTATGATCAAGATTCAGGAATGATTTATTCAGTTACTTTATGGGTACAATGGCAAGCGGGTGGAACGAAATCAGTTGTTACATCAGGTGGTTTTATATATCCCGAATGGATTGTAGACACTCCTATACAAATTCCACCATGGATGTAAATTATTAAATTGATTCGGTTTCTTTATATTTAAATCTATTTTTTTTTTTAAAAATTGCAGAATTTAATTAAGGCTTATTAAGGAAAAAATTAAAATTTTAAATAACATAATATTTAAGTTATATTAATTAAAATAAAATATAATTATCATAATTCCTGAATAAACAACTAAAGAATGTGAATTAATATGGTTGATGCACTTACTTCTGATCTTTTTTCAGTTTTCCTATTTGGATCGGTGCAAGGAGCTGTTTTTTCATTACTTGCTTTAGGTTTTTCATTAGTGTACGGCGTAGGGGGTGTTTTAAATTTAGCACATGGTGGATTTTATTTGGCTTGTATGTATACGTTTTATTGGAGCTATAAGGTTTGGGAAATAACTTTTACGGCAAGTCTAATCATTACTTTAATAGTAATAGTAATTATTGGTGAGCTTGTGTTAATTTTAATGATGAAAGTTTTAGAATATAATTTTGTAACAAGCATTATTATCGCTTTAGTAGTAATGTTAGGCGTAAGTCCACTCCTAATCTTCTTTCAAGGTACGGATTATCTTCTAACGGCAAGTGTAATTATTACATTATTAGTAATAATAATTATTACCATAATTACTTTTTATTTTCTGATAAAACCTCTTCAGGATTCTCCAATTGGTGTTCTTCTCGCTACTTTTTCATTAGCATTCTTTTTTGAGCAACTGGTAAAAGTTTTGCCATGGAGTGATTCGAAAACACATTGGGTTCCTGCTATAGTTGAAAAACCAATTGAGATTTTTGGTATTGCCTTTTCTCTCCGATATATTGTTGCAATAATAGGATCTATAATTCTTGTAGTAACGATTTATCTTTTTATCAACAAAACAAGGATTGGGAAATCAATTCGAGCAGTTGCTCAAGATCGTGAGGCAGCACAGCTCATGGGGATTAATGCTGACATGATCATTATGTTAACATTAGTAATTTCAGGAATTCTTGCAGCTATGGCGACCTTTTTATATGGTGCTGGAGAAGAAGTATCTCCTGCTATGGGTTGGGGATTTCTAACGACGTCATTCGCAATTGTTGTTCTAGGAGGTCTGGGAAGCATTCCTGGAAGCATACTTGGAGCTTTTCTTATT
Source organism: Promethearchaeota archaeon (assembly GCA_048938025.1). Taxonomy (GTDB): domain Archaea; phylum Asgardarchaeota; class Lokiarchaeia; order Sigyniarchaeales; family SOKP01; genus Loki-b32. The sequence continues at coordinate 2,218 of JBHLMP010000048.1, read as the reverse complement.
GGATATGCAAGAACGTTTTGTAGTTATTTTATTGGAACTCAGTTTGCTGAAATATTTCCTATTATTATCATCATAATTATGCTTTTATTTAGACCCCAAGGATTACTTGGTAAAAAGGAGGTGGAATAAAAATTTGATTGATCAGCCAAGAAACAAGAAGACAATTAAAAATCTGAAACGAGAAAGAAAAATGCAGAAGAAAACTTTGAATTACATTATTTACTCTACTCTAATTTATTTTATTTTACTTGTCTATTTAATTGTTTTATTTTATTTTGCTTCATTTCTTTCCTTTGATTTTCTTTACTTCATTCTTACTTATTTTACTTTTATTTATTTCGCTATCTTTTGTTTGGCTATCTTATGTTTGGAAAATCGAAAAGTTCAAACTTTATTACACATTTATAAAGAATCAGTCAAGAATTTCTTTCCAACGTATGGAAAAGGGACAAAAAATTTGGTTAAAGACCTACCTAATCAGCTTTCTAACTTTAAAAAGCGAGTTTTCACCTTTAAGGGGGGTTTAACCATTTTCTGCCTAATCATATTAATGTTAATTCCATTTCTCCCTAATATCGAACTTTATGTTGGTATTTTAAAGCTTGCAATGATTATGACGATTTTTGCTGCAAGCTGGGATTTAATGGCAGGATATATTGGTCAAGTGAGTTTCGGTCATGCAATTTTCTTTGGAATAGCAGGATATACTGGAGCACTATTAATTCAAAACAGAGGAATGCCTTGGTATTATGCTATTTTTATTGGAGCATTCGTAGCAGTAGCGTTTGGTTTGATTATTGGAATACCATGTTTAAGATTAAGAGGACCATATTTAGCATTAGGAACCCAAGCTTTTGCCTTGATCGTATTTAACTTAATGTTAACTGAAGAGGTAATATATGGGATCCATACCCGTTTCAGCTATTTAGAATATATTCCACAATATTTTATTTTGATGATTTTCATGATAATTTCACTTTCTATTATGCTTATAATAGTAAAATCAAAAATGGGGACTATATTTCAATCGATCCGTGATGATGAGATTTGTGCTGATGCTTCAGGTATTAATACAACAAAATATAAATTAATTGGATTTATGATTAGTAGTTTCTTTGCAGGGCTTGCAGGGAGTCTTTTTATGGTAAATATTGGAAGCGTAAGTTATGCAAATTTTCAACCCTTGTACTCATTTTACGCAATTATTATGGCAGCTATAGGGGGGCTTGCTACTATTACCGGAGCTGCGCTGGGGGCATTTATATTTTATATACTTCGGGAAGTATTTAGTGAACTATTTACGAATGTTATAGCCATTGAAGCACTTAAGGATTATGGTCCTGTATTAGTTTTCTCACTTTTCTTGATGTTCGTTATACGTTTTGCTGATCGAGGTATCATGAGACCTGCTATTGAGCGTTTAAAAGAATTATTTGATCTTTTAATGGGAAGATAATAAAACATTTAAATTTTGAATGGTGTTATAAATAATGGGAATAATACTTGAGGTTAAGAATGTAACTAAAAAATATGGCGGTTTAACAGCGGTTAATGACGTTAGTTTTGAAATAACACGAGGGGAATTTATTGGTCTAATTGGCCCAAATGGTGCTGGTAAAACGACATTATTTAATCTCATATCGGGATTTGAAAAACCTAATGCAGGATCAATAATATTTGATGGAATTGATATTACTGGACTAAAACCTTTTCGAATTATAAATTTGGGTATTTCTAGAACATTTCAATTAGTTAGATCATTCCGTTATCTCACACTTCTTAAAAATGTTTCCGTTGCATGTCTTTCCCAAAGAGGAAAAAGAATATCTCATACTGTCGGAATCGATGATTATGCAAGTAGACTTCTTAGTTCAGCAGGTCTCATAGATAGAGCGAGATTGCCCCCTGTGATTTTACCTCATGGTGATTTAAGAAGACTCGAAATAGCAAAGGCACTAGGCTCTAATCCTCAACTAGTACTTCTTGATGAACCATTTAGTGGACTTTCTCATGAAGAAGCAGAAGGGATAACATCTTTTGTTAGAGAACTTAATGCTGAAGGTACAACAATCTTCATAACTGGTCATGTATTACGTGAATTAATGAATATTGTTCCAAGAGTGGTTGCTATGCATCAAGGTAAATTAATTGCTGATGGACCACCAGAAGAAGTTGCAGCCCATAAAATAGTACTTGAAGCTTATTTAGGAAGAGGTGA
>JBHLMP010000087.1:0-6997 GCA_048938025.1 Promethearchaeota archaeon | reverse complement strand
ATTCATAATGTTGATGTTGAATTAAATTTTAATGAAGAAAATGCCTTTTTTTATATTCAAGATCAATTAGATATAGGCTTTCGAATACCAGGAACAGAAGAAAGAGTTAATTGTACCAATTATTTTATTTCGAAATTTAAAGAATTGGATAATAATTTTACACACCTCCTTCATAATTTTACTGTTATTTCAACTGAATGTCAAAATGTTTTGTTTAAATTAAATGATAATTATAGTAATATTGTAATTTTAGGGGCTCATTATGACACACGTGCTAAAGCAACAAAAGATAGTACTAATCCAGATGATCCCGTTCCAGGCGCGAATGATGGAGCAAGTGGATGTGCCGTTCTAATCGAACTCGCTAAAATTTTTTATGAACGAATAGAAAATTTAACATGTCAAATATGGTTTTTGTTTTTTGATGCAGAAGATCAAGGAAAAGATGTTGCTTATGGAATTGATGAATGGGATTGGTGTGAAGGGTCTAAAAAATTTGTTATTGATATTGATAACTTTTACGATTCTGAAACTGAGACATTTGATTGTATGATATTATTAGATATGGTTGGGGGAACTAATCTAAAATTTATAAATGAACAATATTCTACCTCGTCTTTACTTGATGAGTTATTTAAAGTAGGGAGAAATTTAGGATTCACTGAAGAATTCCCTAAAAATCCCATTTCTAAATATATTACTGATGATCATAAAGTGTTTGTAAATATGGGCATACCTTCGGCAGATTTGATTATAAATTTTTGGGATAACCCAGATTGGTCTTATCATCATACAACTCAAGATGCTATTTCTCATATTTCAAATCATAGTCTTGAAGTAACTGGTAAAACAATAGAGCAATTTATATATAATAATTATTTTGCTAATCTTAGTGATACATATAAAGGTAATTATCCTTGGCGTGAAGATATAAATATTCCTCAAATTGAAATAGTTTCTTTTTTAATATTCACTATAGCTATTCTAGGCGCAATAGTAGTTGTATTTTCTTTATTTAAAAAAGATAATTTAGATATAAACTAATAAGTATAAGATTAAGTAAGATTACTAAGTTTTTTAAGACTTGAACTTACTTCTTAATCCCTAAGATTGCTCGATGATTAGTTTCATCCATATATATTTCTAAAAGATTAAAGGAACTAAATACTTGATAAATTTCATCTACAGTAAAAAAATGATGAGGGAGACCTTTTTCTTGCCCCTTTTGAGGAATATAAGTTCCCTTTTCAATTTCTTTTAAATCCCAGTCTTCTAATTTAGATCCTGTTCCTAATACGGGAAAAGTAAAAAATATGATACTATCTTTTTTTAAAATTCTTTCAATTTCTTTAATAGTGAATATTATATCTTTTATTAGATTGTGATGAATTACTTGAATTGAAATTATAGCATCAAAAAACTTGTCCTCATAAGGAAATCTATGTTCTATTCTATTCAAGTGTAATTCTGCCTTTTCATTTTCTTCAATAAGCCATTTTCTTGCTATCTCTAAAGCCTTAGGTGAAGCATCCATACCATATACTTCAAATCCTCTTTTTGATAAAAAAATAAGATGTCGACCTGTTCCACATCCAAGATCTAAGACTCGTTTGATTCCTTTTTCTTCAAATAATTTACAAATCTTTTCCATATCTGGATGAGGATCCTGAAAAATCTTTCCCCGTTTAGAAAAAATTTCGTCCCAATCTGGCATAAAACTTATCAAACTCTAAAAAAAGATATTAATCGTAATTACACTCCCAAAAGTATCTTCCATGCTCTTTTTTAAATGCTTCTGCTACTTCATCTACTTTTGGTCGAATAAATTCACATCCATCTTTAATGCATTCATAATTAACAGGTAAAACATCTAAAATTTCTCCATCAACTTGACAAATATATGGATTAGGTTCTTCGGAACTTAACATTTCAACTCTTACCTTCTTACTGGTATATTCATAGATATTTGGATGAGGTAAAAGCGTAGCTTTATACATTCGATTAAAATGTCTAAGTAATTTAAATTTACCAATATCTACAATATTTACATGAAAAAGACCATCATCTACTCGAGCTTTTTGGCAAATATACATGAATCCTCCATAACTAGGACCATTTGCACAAGCTAAGCAATTTGCATATCCCTCATAAATATCATTGTCCATTATTACCTTAATTTGTTTATTCTTCCAAGGCAGTAAAGCCTTAAGAGTTTGAGTAACATAACTTTTTCCTCTTTTTGCTTCATTAAATCTTCGCGTAACATCACTATCAAAACCCTGACTCCCAATACCTAAAAAATAGCGTTGAATTCCCGTGTCTGTTTTTGCAAATCCAATATCTACCTTACTAGTATTATCCTCAGCGATTATCTCACAAGCTCTCTTTATATCAGGAAGAATTCCGATAGCTGCAGGAATATCATTTCCAGAGCCCATAGGGATAAATCCACATAAGGCATTGGTATTAGAAGTAATAACTCCATTCATCACTTCATTACAAGTCCCATCTCCTCCTGCTCCAATCACTCTATATCCATCTTTTGCTAATTCACTTGCTAATTCCATTGCATGTCCTATATATTCAGTCTCAAATAATTTATATGAAACACCTAATTCACCTAAACATTTTTCCATATATTCAATATCTCTCGTTGTTTCTTTCTTTTTCCCTGCAACAGGATTATAAATAATACCATGAGTTTCCATTTAAATCAATACACACTTTTAATTTGTATGTTTTTAATTTAAAAAAATCAATTATTAACCTTTTAAATTTTAAAATATATAAAACTATTTTCAAATCATAATTAAGAGATAAGAGAATTAATTAGAATTTTTTGGGATTAATTTCTCTTAGAAGTATTGAATTGAAAGAACCTTAAAGATGTTAAAAATAGACTCTTTATTTATGTCTCACGCCATTCACAACCACATTCGGCGCAACAACATTTTTTCCCGTAAATTCTAGGATAGTCCATTAATATTATCGATTTATCATCAATCTCATGAATTAATCCTTCATTACCACAACTCGGACATTTTCTACGTCCCAGAGGTTTCTCAACTACAAGAACACCGTTCTCGTAAGAACGTAAAGAAATTGGGGTCGAAAGTTTTGAAGTAGTTAGTTTATCCAGAGTTTCTTTAAAAATATTTACACTATTTTCTGTAGAAGCCTCCTCAGTTAATGGTTTAATTTCTTCTTCTCTTTTGATTAAGTTTTCTTGATTAATCATTATAATATAACCTTTTACAATTGAGTTGATCTCCTCTTTTTTAGGTAATCGGTTATATCTTTCTTGAAAATTCTCAATAAATATTTCTGCATCTGATTTCACTATATTGTATCCATTATCTTGAATCTTTCTGGTAATGTTACTAATAATTTCATCTTTAGAGAATACTTTTTCCACTTCTTCTTCTAACGCATCAGAAATTTCAAGGTTTTTTCTTAGTTCATTCCATAATTGATTTATTTGATCTTCTGAGATTTTACCATTGACCTTGACATAAATCTTTTTTTCTGGGGCTTTTAATATAGTTATCTTATTTTCTTTTTGTAATTCTTTATCAATATTTTCATCGAAGTAATTAATTCTAAGAAGACTTTTTCCTAATTTAGCAGTTTTTGTGGAGTAATTTAAATTTTTTTGTAATACGTCTTCCATTATTTTTTGAATGTCGGTATTACTTCTATCATTTATACCAAATGAATGAGTTCTCTCAAGCATTTAATACATCCTTACCCTATTATAAAATTTTGTTAAAGTGATAATTAACAACTAGATGTTATTGTTTAAAAATTCTTTCTATGTGATCAAATTTAGTGAAAATATCGATATATCTATCAGCTATATATATAATAACTCAAATTCTTTATTTTCAATTTTAATTGAAAAGTTTAACAAAAATTTATATTAATTTTTTTATTTAATAGCCCATAGAATTGCTAGTTTAACAGATATGGAAAGAAAGAAATTAATACCTGCAACAAAAAAGGAAAAAGAAATTTCAACAAAAAGAAAAATTATAACTGCAGTCATTTTAATAGTTTTTGCTTTTTCCGGCTCATTTATAATATTTTTTATTATGCAAATTTCCTTAGATACTAAATTGCCTATGGTTGTAGTAGTTTCCGGAAGTATGGAACCGAAATACAGTGTAGGTGATTTATTATTTGTAAAAGGCAAAGATCCCGCAAAAATAAAAAATGGTACTATCGATGGAAAGGAAGGAGACGTTATTGTATTTGATGCTAATGGAATATGGTCAAATCCTCCAAGTGATCCGGTGGTACATCGTGTTGTTGGTAAAAGATATGACAATGGTTGGTTATTTACAACTAAAGGAGACGCAAACGCCTTTCCTGATGAAGCAGAAGTACCCGCAAATAAAATATTTGGAGTTGTATGTGGGATAATCCCATATATTGGGTGGTTAAAAATTTTATTAACTGATTCAGGACTCTTAATCCCCCTCCTTATAATTATCTCAGTTATTCTTGTTATAAGCATAATTTGGGATTTTATTAAAAAAGAAGAAGAGAAATTACCTGAAGATAACAAAAAAATCATTCATAAATCAAAAAATGGGTTTAATTTTGAGTCTAAAGAGATAATTGAAATTGATTTCACTAAACATGATGATGTAGATTTATAAAATGACTTTATATCTTCCCTTAAATGTTGTTTAATTATGTGTTTATAATGTAAATAGATAAATATTAAATATAGATCTATCAATCTTAATTTATACTTTAAATTTGAATAGATATAAAGAATTTTAAAAAAAACTTATTAAGGTGAAAAGAAAGTGGCATGGACACCTCCAAGCAAATTTACTGTTATGATAAGCTTCCTTTTATGTATTTTCGGGATATTTATCTTATATGACTTGGGTTTTTTACTTACAGCGGGGGATAGCATATTAATTGAGACGGATTTTAAAATTGGAGAATTCTCTGTATATGAAACATGGATGTTTATTGCAATAATTGTAGTATTTCTTGCTTGGTTTTTAATGTTTCTTGGTGTAAGATTAAAAGGATTATAAAAAAAAATTTAATTTCCTCTTTTTTTTATTATTTTTGAGAAATTTTTCCCTCTCCATTTAAAGTGTGTAAAATTTTTTTTGGAATATTAAATTCTTTTATTAATTGGACAATAAAATTTAAAAAATTTCATAAATTTGAAACAAATGTATATTCGTAATTTATAATTAAAATTACGATACAACATTAACACATAAAAACAAAACAACAAAACAACAAAAAAACAAGAAAAACTAAAAAATTTAAAAAAACATAGAGGTAATTAAAGATGTCAAAAGAAAAAGAAACAAATTCTGTTTTCGTGGGTCGTCGGCCTACAATGAATTACGTGATGGCGACCATGATGATCCTTAACAAAGGCGAAGATTGCACTGTTAAGGCACGTGGTAGAGCTATTTCACATGCAGTTGATGTATGTGAAATTCTCAGAAACAGATTCCTCAAGGGAACTGAATACAAGGATATTAAACTCTCCACAGAGAAACTAGAAGGAGAAAATGGGCAAAATAATAACGTTAGCTCCATAGAAATAGTATTAGCTCCTCCAAAATAAAGAGAATACTCAAAGAAAGTTTCTCTTCGGGATTACAAAATTACAATAACTCTTTTTTTTATTTATTTATTCTTTTTTTACAGGGTATCCTTCTAAGTTTAAAATGCCATAAAATCTTCTGGTAATACCTCAACGGGACGCCACTCTATTTTACCTTCTAAAGCATACTGATATTTTAGAAAAATTTCTGTAGCCTCTGGTTTTATAAATTTTGGTTTGTGTGTTATGGTATTATCGACCCAATTAATCATATCGTTCCTAGTTCCTACTTCTGATTTTATCACGGCAATTAAAGCTAGGATAATATGTTTACAAATCTTTCCCCTCAGACCTCCACATGGATAAAGATTTTGAGTACCACAAAAAAATTCTCCATTGCTTTTAAGAGATATTGCATATTCTAACTGATCTGGTTTTGTTTGTGATTTTATCACAGCTTTTAAGGAATTATCATCTTTATCAATATAGAGTAAATTCTTTTCTCTTCTAAACATTTTAATAGCTTTATCGATTCGAGGGGGTATTTTTTCATCACTTATACTTCTTTTCAATTTATCAATAAATTGAAGAATTCTATCATCAATAGGGAAGATTTTGCTAATCTTATTCACTCTCTAATTATTTTCTAATCCTTAAGCAATAATATTATTCCCAGAGAAAGTATTGTAAACTATGTTGGCTAAAATATCTAAGAACGTAATGATTATAAAAGATAATTTAGAGTATTAATTCTCCTTAGACTTTCTCTTTTGTCTTTTTTAAAATCTTAATATTAAGTCTATCTTCTTTAATATAAACTCTTCTTTTTTTTCTTGGAAATATAATCAAAAATCCTTTCTTAAAAATTGTAAAGTTGAAAATGTTAATACAAAACCAAGATTAATGAAACCAATTTATGGGTTTTTTAAATTTGAAATTTTAAAAATAGACAAAACCTTATAGAACTTAACTATAAATGATCTTTCTCGTTAGGAGTATAATTTAACATTTTTATAGTTCGAGATTTTTTCGTTCTAGTCCTAAGAAAAAAAGGAAATTATATTTACCGTTAAATCAAAAAATTTTATAAATTCAGAGGGGAATTAAATAATAACTAAAAATATATTTAATTTAATTTAAAATCCTATTTTCAATTAAATTATTAATAACCTATTAAACGAGGAAGATAAAAAAATGGCAAAAAAAGCTTCTGCAGCAGTTAAAAAAGAACCATTTTTTGTTAAATCAAAAGTAAGAGAATATATCAAAAGCAAGGGATGTAATACTGCAAGTGGTATACTTGATGGAGATACCTTGAACGAATATATTGGTAGGTATCTTGATAAGGCAGTAGCACGAGCAAAAGCAAATGGTAGAAAGACCGTAAAAGCAAGAGATTTATAATTTCACTTC
>JBHLMP010000047.1:0-30116 GCA_048938025.1 Promethearchaeota archaeon | reverse complement strand
ATAACTTTATAACTTCTATTTGAGAGATCATTTAATCCATATTTTTCATTTGGGAAAAAATCCCCCTTCCAATAGTATTTCTCACCCCGTTTCATTAACAATGATTCTTCTACTAATTCATTAATGCAGTCAATCAAGAATTCTTTATTTTGAACCCCAAATTTTTTGTAATTGTCCAATTTAATTGGAATTTCTTTCGCAGCGCAACATAGATGATTTTTTAAAATATATTTATTATTTAGGGTTATTAAAACATTTTCTTGTAAAGGTCCAAATAACTTATCAGGATTATGAATATAGAATAAATCAAGTGGATTTTGCATTGGTATCATTGTAGAAATTGATAGATCAGAACCTCTTCCAGAACGACCAATTTGTTGTTTAAAACTTGAAATAGTCCCTGGAAATCCTGAACTAATCGTGGCATCTAAGCTACCTATGTCAATTCCTAATTCTAAGGCGTTTGTAGAGCTTATTCCCAATATTTTTCCTTGTTTAAAATCATTCTCAATCTCTCTTCTTTTTGATTTACTTATGCCAGCCCTATAGCTATGAATTTTATTTTTTAATGTTGGCAAGGCTTGTCGAGTCCAAATGGCTTGTAATTCCGCCATTTTGCGAGAAAGTGTAAAAGTTAAAGTTTGATATCCCTTTTTTAGATGACTAATAAACAAATTTTTTGTTTCTTGATGAGCAGATCTATATTTATTTGACACATCATCATAAGGTAAATCCCATAAAATTACTTTTTTAGCACCAGAAGGTGAATCATCTTTATCAACAACATAAAATTCTTCACCAATCAATTTTTCACAAAATTCTTTTGGATTAGGAATTGTAGCACTAGATAAAATCCAAATTGGTTTTACGTTATAAATTTCAAGAATTCTTTTTAATCGTCTAAGAAGTAAGGCAAAATTGGAACCAAAGATACCTCGATAATGATGAATCTCATCTAGTACAATATATTTTAAGTTTTGGCAAATTCTTCTCCACTTTTGTTTAAACCATGGCAAATAGAAATGCAATCCATATGGGTTAGTAATAATGATATTTGCGGTAGTTAAAATCCGTCTTTTTTCATTTGGCTCCACATCACCATCGTAAACACCGATTCTATTTTGTTTAATATTAGTTTCAGAAAGAATATTTGCTAAAACCATATATTGATCTCTTGATAATGCTTTTGTTGGGAATATGTACAAAGCAGTGGTCTTATCATCATTTAAAATTGTTTCAAGAACAGGGAGATTATAGCATAAAGATTTCCCTGAAGCAGTAGAAGTTACAATTACCGTGTTATGACCATTGCGAATGGCATTAATAGCTTCTGCTTGATGACGCCACAGTCTAATGTTATTATTAGTTAACCACTTCTCAAGTCTCTTTTTTAAAGGTTTGTCTAAATCATCATAACGTGCTTTTAATTCAGGAATATGCTCAATATGATATATCTGATCACAATAATAATCTTGGGATTTGATAAAGTTTAAGAAGTCTTCGAAATCAACCATAACTAGTGTCAATAACAGTAATGAAATATCTAAATTAAAAATTACAAAGGGAAAAGATTTAATTATTTCTAATTAAACAAACCTTAATTTAATATAACTAAAAGAAAAGTCAAGTTTTTAATTAAATTTAAAGACAATTTTTTTTTTAATAGTAATATAAAAAAATTTTGAAAATACAAAACAACCTTAGAAAAAATGTCTAGTTCTGAATGGAATAAAGTTGATCTTAATCAATTTATAAATGAATTTGGCTATGAACTTATTGTGAATAATGCACCTACCATCTTATATTCAAAAAAAGATAAAGAGCATGAGGCATATAACTCGCTAATAGCTTTCTTCTTCATAGCTGGTGGTCTGCTTATTTACATTTCCCTATCATATATTTTTGAATTAATTTTCAATTTAGGGTTAATAATTGTAGTATCTATTGTAGGAATCATCATAGATTTATTTTTAATTATCAACTATATAAAATCAAATGTATACATAAGACCATTAGAGTGCTGGGTTGAGATCCATAGAGCCAAATCTCAAAATGATGTTAATTATTATTGTTTTACTTATTATCCTATCTTTACTGGTAAATGTCACCCAAATGAAGTTAAAAATGTAATTTTTAAATTTTACCAAGAGGAAGTGTTGAAGAGTAAAATTGATATTGCCCAAATTGAAGTATATCTAAAAATAAACCAAATTAATAAAGAAAAAATAGGTTATTTCTTCCAATATGGTGAAGGAAGACCCTTTAGCGACGAAAATATAGTTAGAAATTCTTGGAAATTTTTTGCTTCTCACTTATCTAAGGAAGACAATTTTATAGCAATAGCAAATTGGGATCATCAGTTTGAGTGGCGTAATGATTTAGAGTTAGATTTTGATAAATTACATCAATATGCTCCTTGGGTAATTCAAAGATGGAATGAATTGAATTTAAAGCCATTAACTGAAGAGTTTAAAGGAAGATACAATTGGAATTTAAGAAATCTCATATCAGAACCAAAATTGAATCCATGGATGGGAGATTTAGAAAATCAAACTTATGAAAATCCGAACGCTGATTGGGATATTAATATTATTGATGAAGCACTCGAAAACGTCATTGGTAAAGATAAGGAAGTAAAAAAATTAAAAAATGTAAAAAATCAACTTCCAATGTTTAAATCTTATTTTAGAGATTTAAATGCTTAAACATTTTTTTATTCCTTTTATAAATTTTCATGTATTCTGTGAATAATTTACTATAAATCTCTTTATTCTCAAGATTGGGTGTAAAACTCTGCTTAATTTTAATTAATGGAATCGCATCAGAAAAATTTTTCAATAGTCCTAAACCAACCATAGAAATTATTACAGATCCTTTAACTGCAGCTAAATCGGGATCCTCCATTTGAACAATGTTCCTTTCCAGCACATCAGCTAATATCTGACACCAAACATTTGATTTAGCACCTCCACCAATGAAATTTATTTTGTCAGTTTTTCCTATTAACTTTTCTAATATAATTAACGCCCATTTTATATTATAGGCTACCCCCTCGTATACTGCGCGTAAAAGATCTTCGCGATTATGATCAAGGCTAAGATTATAAAAACCCCCTCGAACGTTAGGATCATTTATTGGACTCCTTTCTCCAAACAACCATGGCGTAAATAGAAGATTTTTTGCCCCTACTTTAGAGTTCTCTACAGCTGAATTTATTAATTTATATAAATCTACTTGTTTTTCTTTATATTTCTCCTTTTCAACACTAAACATTTGATTAATCACCCAATCAAGACATGCAGCACCAGTTTCTTGTTTAGAGATGCATAAATAATTATCTTGAGAAGAACATATACTTCCAGTGTAGTGTATAAGGTCTTTTAATCTTTCAGATGTGTGAGCGGCCACCCAATCTGATGTACCTAGACATATAATCGGTTCATTGTCCCGAATCGAACCTGAACCTATAGCAGCAGAAGTTAAATCCCCAGAACCTACAAAAACAGGAATTCCAGGTTTCAGACCTAATTTATCTGATGCTTCAGTAGTTAATTCTCCAGCAATTTCAGAGGATCTTTTTATTTGAGGTAATTTTTCTTTGTTTATTCCAAACTTATTTAATATTTTTTCTGACCATTCAAATTTACCAGGATTACTATCCATCATCCAAGAAGTATTACCTAAATCTCTTGAAGTTATAGCGTTTTTAGTACATCTATATACTACAATATCCTTTACACTTAAAAATTTGAAGGTTTTTTCATAAATTTCAGGTAATTTATCTTTGATCCATAAAATATGAGAAATTGGGTCTTTTCCATTGATTCCTGGAGCACCACCTGTTATTTTAATGAACATAAGTAATTTTCGCAAACCATGATCTGATATTTTTATAATCCCTTTAGTGAATTTATGAGTTATAGCAGCAGCTCGAGTATCAAGCCAATTAATACATTTCATTAATGGAATACCTTCAATGTCAATAGGAACTGTACAATTCATTTGGCAATCGAATATTAACGCAAGAATATCATTTTGATTAACTTTACTTTCATTGATTAACGTATGAGTTGCTTTTACTACAGAATTCCAATAATCTTCCGCATTTTGTTCGGCCCAACCCAGTTTTGGATAAAATAAAGGATAACCAACCTTAGTTTGAGAAATTAGATTTAAATTTATATCAAAAAGAGCTGCTTTATTGCCAGTTGTTCCTAAATCATGAGCTAATATGAATTTATCTGCCAAATTTTTCACCTTCATTGTTTTAATAACATTATAATAAAGTTAGTTTAAGTGTAAATAAAGATAAAGTTTTAAACAAAGAATTTTATCATAAAAATTATTATCAATTTATAAAGAAAATAATATACGAGAGGAAAGGTAAATTTGACGTTATTAGAAGAAATCTCTAAACTTGAAATTCCAACAAATAAAATTTATTATGACAAAAAATCGAATGTTCTATCCATTGAGATTCTAAATTTCACTTTTATTGGGATATATAAAAAGTCTACAAAATTATCAAAAATCTTAGATGATATTTATACCTTTTTGGGAGAGACTCATCTAAATCGTGAAGATCTTTCCTTTGTAGATTTCATATCTAATACCATAATCTCAGAAAGTACAAAGTTAAAAAGTTTAGGTTTACTGGAAAAAAAAGAGTTTGAAAAAAAAGAGGAAATGAAAGAAGAGGAGAAACAGAAAGCAGGTAAAGATATCAGAACCAAAGCAGATATTGTTGAAAAAGAAGTAATTGAAAGAGTAAAAACTGTTGCTGCTCCACGTGAAGCTCCAGAAAAGAAGAAAGCTAAGCAAGCTAGAAAAAGGGAGTCGTTTGGAGAAGAGAAAGCAGAATATAAGATGATGGAAGAACCAGTTGAAAGTGCTGATATGCTTTTATATGACGAGGATGAAGAAGTTGAAATGGAAGAAGAACCAGCTCTAGCTCCTCCTCCTCCACCACCAGGTGCAGGTGCTCCACCAGCACCATCAAGAGCTTCAGTAAGTGCTCCCCCCTCTGATGCAAAATTTCGAGATGCTGTTGAAGAAGTTTTCTCTGAAGTTATATCGGAACCAAAACCTACGATTGTACCAGAACCAAAACCAACAGTTTATGAGATTAATATGGGACTTCAATACTATTCAGTAATGATGGAGCAGAGAAGTTATTTGTTTTATGTCTATTTTTCGCATAAAGAATTGAAAATTGTAGATGAAGAGGGTAAAACTATTTATACAACACAAGTTAGAATAGTAACTACTAAAAAGGAACCCCCCATTTTAGATCTTAAAATTGAAGGAGAGGGGTTTGAGGTTCATCCTTTGACAGGGAGAGTAGTTGTTAAAAAGGATGCGGTGAATCCTCCAGTAATGATTTTCTCTGTTCTACCTGTAAAATCTAAGAAAAAAATGAAAAAGAGAGAAAGTGAACGTCGCTTCTTAAATATTTATATTGAGTTTGAAAATAAAGTAATAAGTCATTCTGTTCTTTCAATTATAGTTCAACCAAAATATTTTCGAGTAGAGCTTGGTCCAATCCATTTTAATCTAAGTAAAAAAGCAGCTTTGATAATCTCATTTATTTCTATATTGATTGCTGGAGGGTCCTTAGCTTATACTTTACTTTCGATTGATCCATCATCACAGTTTACAGATCTTTTGAGTGGATTCGCTCCAGGATTAGGATCAATTATATTCTTTGCGATTTTTCTTATCACATTGTTCAAGGAGGGTATATATCCATTAAAAGAAAAGATTAGTAGCTTCCTAAATTTTGATCAAGCAGGTATTCTTATAAAATAACTTCTTTTTTGTTTATTTTTTATTTTTTTTTTTTCTAATATGATTATCACAAAAATTGGTCTACAAACGACATTTATTCAAACTAATTTTAATTAAAAATATGAATGAATCAATATTAGAAAAAGCACAAGTAATATATTCAGATCCTACCCTATTCAATGAGAATAAATATTCAAATGAATTTATCATTGAAGTTCAAGATCTAAAAAAATCTTTCAATGGAATTAAAGCCGTTGATGGAATTAGTCTTAAAGTTCATAAAGGTGAATTATTTTCACTTTTAGGACCTAATGGTGCGGGAAAATCTACGACAATTAGAATGCTTACAACTGTATTAAAACCCACAAGCGGAGATGCAAGAATTGAGGATCATAGCTTAATAAAAGAAAAAGATAAAATAAAACCGCTTATTGGGGTATGCCCTCAAGAAAATGTGGTTTTTGAAGCATTAACAGCAGAAGATAATGTAGAATTTGTTGGTCGCATGCACGGGATGGATCCTGCTGAATTAAGAAAACGTGCGAAAGCTTTATTAGAGAAAATGAATATTGCTGGAAGAAAAAAGCCTGCAAAGTCATTTTCGGGAGGAATGAAACGGAGATTAAGTCTTGTAATGAGCCTTATTCATCAACCTCAAATTCTCTTTCTTGATGAACCAAGTGCTGGGTTAGATCCTCAAGCAAGACGCCTAGTTTGGGATTTTATCAAGGATCTTAAGAAAACAGGAATGACAATCATCCTTACTACTCATGATATGATTGAGGCGGATGTGTTAAGTGATCACATAGCAATTATGGATCATGGTAAAATCATTGCTTTTGGAACCTTAGAAGAACTAAAGAGGAGTTCACATAACGGAAATATTCTTGAATTAAGTTTCTCTTCCAATCAAGAGCTTACTCAAGCAAAAAGTAAATTAGAACAAATGGATAAAGTGAAAAAAATTACAAACATGGAGAATAATAAGTTAATTATCTCTTTTACTGGAGGAATTAAGACTTTCAAGCGAGAAATTTTACCTGAAATAGAAATGTTCAGGTCTTTACACTTTAGGGAAGATTCTCTTGAAGATATATTTTTAAAACTAACTGGTAGGGGGTTACGAGATTAATGAACATGATTGATTTAAAAGCCTGGTATATTGCCAAGAAGAATATAAAAGAGAAACTGAAAAATTATGGCTCGATGTTTTGGACTGTTGCATTTCCAATCATGATGTTGATTGTCTATAAGTTAGCATTCATGGATTCTGATGAAACTATGATAATAAATGGGTTAACAGTTTTCGATGTAGAATTTCCAGGAATCGTTGTATATACTATTGGTATATCCACAGTATCAAGTGCAGTTATGTTTTCAATGAGTAAAAAAAATGGAACATTAGAGTTTATAGATGCAATGCCTGTGAGTCGTGGAAATGTATTTTTAGGAGCTGTAATATCTGAGACCATATTCATGAATCTCCAGCTCATCTTATTATTTGGATTTGGATATGGGGTATTAGGAGCTCATTTTGAACTAGCAATGATGCCGATTGGATACTTGATTGCAATGATTTATGGTATAGCATCAATAGGATTGGGTCTTATTATTGCGAGTTTTCTTAATAGTCCTGAAGGAGCGAATGGAATTGCAATGTTGACTCATATGTCCTTAATGTTTGTATCGGGATCATTTTTCCCTTTGGATAATGCGGGAGTATTTTTCACTCCAACATATTGGGTTAAACAAGTCTATCTCCAATTGACAGTCGTTGGCGATTCTTTCTCTGATTTGATGTATAGTGGTAATATAATTACTCCAACTTCTGAAGCCACGTTCTTTCCCATATGGGGAGGAATCCTTATGATACTAGCATTCACTGCCCTATTTATTACTTTAGGAGTTAAGATTTTTCAGAAAAAGACTACACTTTAGATACTATTTCAAATATTTAATCATATTTTTTTATTTTATTTTTTATTTTGTAGAGAATTTCGATTTTAATTCATCCCAAAATTTCTTCTTGAGGTTACTTAATTCTTTATTTTTTAATTTAACAAAATATAGCGGTCTTTTTACAATGGAGGGATAGCTTTTGACTTTTAGATATTTTATTAAACCTGCTGATTCTGCTTTATCTGCCATCATTTCGCTCATAATACTTATATAATTAGATTCATTTACTGTAGAAATGATTGAGTCGTTGTCATTTATTTCAAGCTTTATATTCAATTTTTTGTAATCAGGAAATTGGTGTTTAAAAGTATTCCTCATTCCAGATCCTTTTTCTCTCCACACAAAAGGATATTTAGTAAGATCATTAAAATTTACAATGTGAGTCCCATCTTTAAGTAATTCATGAGTAGGAGAACATATGAACTTGAACTCATCCTGCCCGATTTGTATATACTCAAATTCAGATTCATCATTATTCATGAAACTCCCGATACCAGCAAAATCTGCCACATTTTTCTTTAAATTTTCAATAGATTTCTGAGAATTATTAATTAAGATTTTAAAGTTAATGTTAGGATTTTTATTTCGAAAATCTGCTATAAATTTTGGCAAAATATGAGATCCAGGAATAGTGGATGCCGATATTATAATCTCTTCTAATCTTTGACCTTTAAATTTCGATATCTCTTGTTTGCAATCATCATATAACCTGATAATTTCTACAGCATATTTAAAAAACACTTTTCCTGCTTCAGTTAATTCAAATTTTTTAGTTGATCTATCAATTAACACAACTCCAAAATCTTTCTCTAATTGCGAAATTTGATGAGATAATGTACTTTGAGAGATAGGTAAATCTTTTGCTAATTCTGAAAAGCTTTTGTATTGAGCAAGTTTTATAAAATTCCTTAAATATTCGATATTCAAATTTATTACCGCCTTAAATAGTCATCATAAGTATAACTTTAACATACTATTAAGAGTTCAACGTGTTTCATATTATTTTTATTTATCGATTTTATTGATAGAAAATTACGAAAAAATTAATAAATATATATTTATTTTCAATTATATCATGTCAGAAAAAAAGAAAGTCTTCACAATCGCCATTGGGAGCGGCCCGTATACCGAAGAGAGATCTTATACTCTACTTCGATTCGCTTATACTGCCCTTCTAGAAGATCATCGCGTAAACATATTTCTAGTTGAAGATGGGATTTGGGTTGGTAAAAAAAACCAGGACCCTACTACATATGACAACGTCGGAAAATGGTTAAAAGACGTAATTGAAGAGGGTGCTAAAGTAAAAGCATGTGGAGTATGCATGAAAGCACGTGGAATGGCTGTCGATGAATTGATGGAAGGAATAGAAAAAACTACTATGAATGGTTTTCTTGAGATGTGTGAAGAAGCTGACAATATCATATTTAGTTAATAAAGTGATGGATGGATTATTATGGGAAATGTTTATGAACTAAAATGCAATGGTTTGGTTTGTCCATTACCAGTCGCTAAAACTAAAAGGAAACTATTGGAAATGGGCAGTGGAGACATTTTAGAAGTTTCAGGAGATTATGCAGAAGCAGGACAAAATATCAAAAATTATATTGAAAAACATGGAGATAAAGTCTTAGAGTTTATTGTTGAAGGACAAAACTTTACGATAAAAATCCAAAAATCCTAAATATAAGAAACTTTTTTTAATAATTTTTAAAAACTTTCTATTTCTTGATGAAATCTCGGTTAGGCATACAATAGGGATATGTTCTAAAGAATTTTGCAAATACAACTTCTCTAGCAACACCTCCTTCAAGCATCCTCTTAAATACTCCGAAAATGTTTAAATTATTTGAATAAAGGGATTGCTTTTCATGAGAATTGCTTTTAAGTACTGTTATTAAACGGCTTCTAGAATCAAGTTCTTTTGGTTTTTCAGTAATTTTTTTTGTTTCCGCTCTTATTTCATCTAACTTATTTATTAAAAATGTAAAATCTTTCTTGCATCTTTCCATATTTGAAATTTGGTTATATTTAACTTCTGATTTTTCTAACCTTGAGAGTAATTTTGACAAATTTATATCACCTTCTTCATTTTTACAGGTTCATATTTTATTATTGTGTTTCATTAACAGTAATGAAAATCTGGATATTTATAATTTAGTGGAAAAATTCAAGATATGTAAAAGTGCTAAAAAATTACGCTCCTAAATCAAATAAACCATCCGTTAAGGCTTGAATCCAATATATGATTCCTTTTCCTATTCACATAATGATCAAAAATCTTAAACTCCTTTTTATTGCATGTTACAATTAAATAGGAAGAAATTAATTGAAATTTTGGATTAATAATTTCAAAAATTTTATGAAGTTAATT
Source organism: Promethearchaeota archaeon (assembly GCA_048938025.1). GTDB lineage: Archaea > Asgardarchaeota > Lokiarchaeia > Sigyniarchaeales > SOKP01 > Loki-b32. The sequence goes on along the minus strand of JBHLMP010000047.1, from coordinate 19,996 downwards.
GAATATGTAAGAAGTATGCCAGTTGTACATGTTAATATGTGGAAAGGAATTTCCGAAGAAATAGTAAAAAAAATAATATCGGGAATAACTCAAGTATTTGTCGAGATGGATATCCCCGCTCAAGCGGTGGAAGTGATAGTACACGAAATTCCTAAATCTCATTGGGGTATTGAAGGTAAACCAGCAACAGAATCTCGTCCAAACGCAAGACTTCCTATATGATATAATTTAATACAGTATAAAACTAGCAAAAAAAATTATTAAATAGCCTAATGCGCACAACGCAACAATACTGATAATAGTAAGTATAAAGGTATAAACCTCTGTCCAATCCATTTTATCTACCCCTAATTTTTATTCCCAATCTCTTTACTTAAATAGAATATATAAACCTTAGCTATATAGTCTCTAAGATAAAAAAAAAAATTCGTTATATGGTAAAAGTATTTAATTGAAAAAAATTAGAGATATAAATCTTGGAATTTAAACAGAATATAAAAACTAATAAAATAAAGAAAAAAAAAGATAAAAAAGTAGTTTAACGATCAAATTTGCTGAAGCCCTGTCATAATATCCTTTAGTATCCAATTCTTTTGGATCACTTTTTACATCTTTTAGATGTTTAACTCCTTTATAGGAAGAAGAAGGTAATCTTTATAATTTTAAAAATTCATTTCCTTTCCCTTTTCTATTGATTCTTCATCCACCAAGACTTTCGAGATCCAAATACTTTTTAATCTCAATTTTTCTTTTTTATCAATTAGGAAATACTTATCAATAATATCTGAGAGTCCTAAATATAGTAAAATAATTGGAATTAATCTTATTATATTTCCAACCAATTGAAGGTTTAGCATATTACCCAAACTAAAACTAAAAATAAATAGTCCCAACATTAAAATAATTCCATTTTTATTTTTCAATCCCATTATTACTAAAAGGGAAGAAGAGAAAAGAGCAGAAATCATCGTATATATTATAAAATACATTTCAAACTCAAATTGGATTAATCCTATGATTGTATAACTACTAATAATAACGGGAAGATAATAAAATCGTTTCCACTCTCTTAGATAAAATACATAAACTAACTGAAAAGCAGAAATAACTATGGTGAAGAAATGATATAAATTAAATCCTTCACCTACTGTAAAGTAAATAGTAATATCTAAAGCTCCCAGTATCTTAAATATTGAATAACAGCAAAGAAAAATTATGAACCCTACTAACATCGCATTTAATCGATTTTTACTTTCCTTCCATTTGTTTAAAATTAAATTTAAATTTATAATAGTAATGAAGAGAAGAATAAATTCCAGAATTAAACTGATAATTAAGTTAATCATCCTTGTTCTCAACCTCCACTTTAAATGGTTTGAAATATCCTAAGGATAAGATTACTCCGAATATGATATAACTGGAATTCATTAAAGTTGCAAAGATATTCTCTAATATTAATACAAGGAAGGCAAAAAGAAAAAATATCGCAAGTCCTAAGGATCCATTATCCTTATACCGAAATGCTACAAAAAATAAGGAGATCAACCCAATTATACCCCCAAGTTCGATATAATTCATCAGCCAAGCATCATATCCAGTGAATAAATAGTAAATATACATACCTCCGAAAATGAAAAAAGGGACATAGTAGAATGTCTCCTTTTGAGTAATATATAAAGGCAATAGGATTCCAAAGGATACCATCAGGCCTATACCTAAATTATAAAATCCAAATGATTCTGTTCCATTGCCAATCAATTGATTAGGAATAACGTCTGCAAGTGGGGTTTTTTCGGATAAAAATTCCCAAATTATTGTCCAAGAGAAACTTAAGAAAACACAAGCTATAATAAAGCGAATGTAATTTATTTCTCCCGTTCTTTGCTTCTCCTTAATTACTTTCCTTAAGACTAATCCTGCCATCAGCGGCAATAAAATGAATTCCACATATAGATTAATTAATGATAATATATCCCTAAATCCTTCAATATTCATAGTGAAAAACTCCCCCTAATATTTGGTTTTCTTTTTATATATTTAGCTCGAGCATTCTCGATAATTTTATGTAATTCAATTTTTACTGCATCAATTTCTATATTACATTCTTCGTAGATTCCCTTAAAAATAATTGGTAAGTATTTCTTTAGATTCTCTTCCGTTAATAATTGATTATTTGAAAGGGATTCTATTATTTCAATTAGAACGAGTTTATATATTTCGAGATTTTCCTTTTTATCAAATATTATTGAAATCGACATTAGATCGTCTCTTTCATTAATTTTTTTGATGGTAAATATATAGGATAATATCAAATTTTTATCAAATTTATTTGTTAGAAAATCTCCCGGTTCGGATCCGAATGGAAAAAACTTTGGAATCATTTGCATTGATTTTTTATCTTTAATATCAACTGGATATGAGCCTAGAATGCAAGGATTTGAATTTATTGAACCTTTTAATTCACAAATAATAATATTTGATGTGATCATTTTTTTGCCTCTTTTTAATATTAAAAAAATTATGAAAAAATATTTGTTGCAAATTGCTGTGTTAAAAAATCTATTTTTTCCATATCTAAATTATCTCTTGCAAGTTCAGGGCACATATTTTCAAGATGTTCTAATAATTCGGAAAGCCTTAATTCTGCTTCACTAGAATCTACAGAACTAGAATCTTCAATAACAATTGAGCCCATTAGATATTTAGTTCTTTTTAAGATGATAATATGACCTTCAAGCTTTATTTGATGTAATTCTGATTTAAATGATTCTTGAACAAAACTAACAATAGCCGCATATAAACCGCCTCGTAAAATATCAATGTCATTAACAAGACCTTCCTTTGAGGTTAATGGAATACCTCCTTTATTAAATATAGTTAAAGCTTTTGGTGTAACCCTTTTGACCAATTGTTTGCCTGTTAGTTTATAATAAATTTTGGAAAAAGCATTGGTAATACCAAAACCTGTTTTAGAAGAAATTGGCAGGACTTCAAAAGAAGGAAATTTTATTAAGTCTAATTCTTCAATGATTTGTTTAATTGAAGCTACAGGTTGAAGGTCGTTCTTATTTGCTAAAATGATAAGAGGCATATTATTTATTATCGAACTTAATTTAATTAATTCTTGTTTCGCTTCTTCAAATCTATTTATATCATGAGCATCTAACATAAAAAGTACTATCGCAGCATCTTGCATTTCTCCAGCCCAAAGCGCTCGAAAATCTTTTTGACCTCCCATATCAACTAGATTAAATTTAATTCCTTGAATCTCTATATTTGTTTGGGCTTTTCCCATTGTCGGGGTATGCTCTATGAAGGTTCCCGTTTGTAGAAAAGAGACTAAAGTAGATTTTCCAGAATTATCAAGCCCACATATAACAATTTTTTTGACTCCTGAAAAAATTTTTTTTAAAATATTTCTAATTCCCATAATTCTACACTTTTTTAATTATTTTTGCACTTTTTCTAAGAATAATTGTATAAAAAAAATATTTTTTGCACATATCTGATTTAAATTTTATAATAATGTAATTATTTTTGCATTTATGAAGTTAAGTGTTCTTCTAAAAATTATGCTACAATAGTACGCACAAATAATAATTTCATATAATATATTCTAAATATTTAGTGATAAAAAGATTTTAAAATTACATTCTTATAAAGAAAAATCAATAATTTTATATGTGCAAAATATTATTTTAATATATTAAAAATCTAAATATAGTAGTGCTAAAGTCTTTGGAAAAACATACAATCCCATCAGATCTCATTGAAAAGTTTGAAAAGGAAACGGGAAAAAGAGCTTATTGGGGAAATAAATTAACCAAGACCTTTTTAAAGTGGCAAAAAGGTGAAAAAAACTATAATATCGAAAAAGAACGTGTTGCTTTTTATATAGATAAAAATAGAAAAAAAAATTGGATAGATTTTGCTAAAAAAAATGGCTATTCGGTTCTTTCAAAATTAATTAGGAATGCAATGGATTTCTTTATAAATTATACAGATAAAAATTTAGAAAGTTTATCGTTAAATGATGAATCCTTTAAACCAAATCTATCATTTTATTTGAAACAAAAGTTAACCAATATTAAAGCATATGTACAACTTATGCTTAGACAAAAGAAGCAATATTTAGATGAAGATTCAATTAATCTTTTAAAAATTATTTTAGAGCAATGTTTTTCCTTTGAAAAATATATAATTGAAAATATAGAAAAAAAAAAATTTGAGGAGAAGGATATAATGGTTGAGGAAAACCATTTAAAGTATGATATTTTACTAATCGAAGATAATTATGAGACTGTAAGTTTTTTAGAGAGATATTTTAGATCGCTAGGATATTCTTGTAAAAATATGAAATTGGGTCAGGAAGCACTCAATTTTTTAAAGCAGAATTCTCCATCAGTTGTTCTTCTTGATATAATATTACCAGATATGGATGGCTTTGATGTAATAAAAGAAATTCGAGAAAATTCGGAAATAGAAAATTTACCTGTTTTTTTTTTAACTGCGATACCACGTTCTGAAGCATTAAATAAGATGGATGAGTTTGGTGCTGATGGAGTAATTTCTAAACCTTTCAATTTGGAGGATTTTAATGTCATTTATAAATTTATAAAGAAAGACTAGTTCTTTTTTATTTATATAATCTTATTATGAACTTAGCACCTTGATTTCTACCTTTAGATTCTACTAAGATTTTTCCTTTATGCAATTCAACTATCTCTTTAGAAATAAAGAGGCCCAGACCAGCACCCTCAATATCCACATCTAAGTTTTGCCCATAACGTTCAATTTTTCCAAACTTCTTAAAAAGTTTTTCTTTTTCTGATGATGTTAACCCAACTCCATTATCCTCAACAATAATATCTACAAATTTATTATTTTCCTGCAATTTCAGAATGATTTTTCCACCTGCTGGTGTATTTTTAATCGAATTAGAAATTAAATTAATCAATGTTTGAGTAATGCGAATTTTATCTACAGGATAATCTATTTCATTTATTAACTCTAATCTTAATTCTAAATTCCTAGCTGAAATTAAGTAGGACAATTCTCTTGCACAGTCTTTAATTAGTTTATTCAGACTAATATTTTCAATTCTTAGTTTAATTTTTTTCATATTGAATTGAGAGGCATCAATTAAATTATCTATAAGTTCTTTTAACCGCAAAATTCCTCTATGAGAGATTATAAGGAATTCCTTCATATTATCATCTAATTTTGAAATTATTGAACCCATAAAGTATTGAGAAACTCCGAAAATTGACGTCAAAGGTGTTTTTAATTCATGTGAAATTCTTGTAAGAAGATTCTGCCTCATCTGATCCAATTCTATCAATTTCTTGTTCTCTTCCAATATGATTTGTTCAGCTTCAACTCTATCAGTTACGTCCATAAGAGAGATGATATTTGCTACTTTTCCTTCAATGATAATTCTTGCGGTATAATCTGCAATCCACTTAGTATCCCCTTTTTTATCAATAATTCTAAAAATATTAGTTGAAAATGGACTGACATCTCCTTCAATATTTTTCTGTACTCTTTCATTTATAGTTTTAGCATCCTCGGGATGAATCAATTGTATATATTGTTTCATTGACCATTGGAGTATTTCCTCCAATGGGTATCCTGTGATCACAGAGACTGCTTTGTTCATATATAGTACTTTTCCACCCTGGACAATAATTATCCCCATAAAGGATTGTTCTGTAATAGTTCTAAACTTTTCTTCTGATTCAATTAAATCTTTCTCCACTTTCAACATTAAATCCTCAATATAAGCAATTATAGGAAATATCACGAAGAGCGTTGTGAAGATTATAACAGCTAAAAAACTTAATTCTAAAGCACCTGTGATATTAGCGGTGTTTAATATTGAACAAGTTGCCGAAAAAGCTCCCGAACATAGAAACAATGCTAATGCTAAGTGTCTCGGTGTTTTTTGAATTAAATAGATGTTAATTATGAGGATAATTCCTATGAATAAGCAAATAATGATTATAATTTGAAATGCAATTATACTTATAATAGAAGGAATCAAAAGTATAAGGCTATTCTTTTTAATTCTTATTTTGTTCTTCGTAATACTAAAATATTCTACAAGAGCTCCTAACATGAAAAGTATAGTACCAAATGCCATTATAATATTTCCAAGCAACCTGTAAAAATAATAATAATAGTGCAAATAATAGATAAAATAACCAAAAGGAGCTGAAATGTATCCAGGAATGTAATACTTTAAGTCTCGATTTCTAAGGTAAACTAGAAAGAAAAATACGGATCCTATAAGAAAAAAAATAGTAACTTGAAAATCTATTACATGTTCACTTAGCATCTTCAAAAATTACTTATATCCATTTTAATGTATATGAAATAATTTCTCATATTAAAAATGTATCTTATTAATTTGAATAGCAAAAAAAGAAGAAAATAAAAAATAAAAAAAATTTAGCGTTTTAAATTTGCTGAAATTCAATCATAAAAACCTCGTCTAACACTTTTGGAACGTTAGCAAAAAAATAAGAACTTTTATCCTTATTTTGATCTGATTGTGATTATATAATTACCCTTATCTCTCATTTTATTTAAGATATCTTGAAGATTTCTTCTACCACTCAAGAATCAACACCCCTATAAACCCAATGACAGCGCCTACAAAAAAAATCGCCAATCCTTCTATTATGGCAGAGCGCATGATTGCTATACCCATACCTATCAATATTAATCCAATAATACATAAAACAAGGCCTACTATAAACTTTTCATTAGAACCAGAGACGGATAATTTTCTCCTTATCTTTTTTTTTGGAGCTTTAATATTTGAAAATTGCTGTATAAGAAAATTGCCGTATTCTCCCCTCTTCTCCATCGTTGGATCTAACTTTTGTTCTAAAGCTCTAACAGTAGAAGCTTTTTCTTGTGGTGTTTCTTCTATAACAATTTTTTCTCTTTTTAAGACTTCTCCACAATCGGGACAAAATTTTGAATTATCAAGGATTTCTGAACCGCAATTTGGACAATTCATTTTAATCTTAATTTTTTTGAATTTCGTATATAAAATTACTGAAGCAAATCAATAATTTATTTTATTTGATCTTTATATTTGTATCATGAATATATAAAGATTATATTGAAGATAATGGTAAGATTTAGAAAATAGTGGTAAAACATACATTTTAGGGGTAAAAATTTGTAATAAAAAGAGAAATAAAAATTTAAAATAAAAAGAAATTGACTAACGTTTTAAATTGGCAGAAACCCAGTCGTAATATCCTCTGTCATCCAATTCTTTTGGAACTGCTTCAAAGAATTGGCTTGTTATCTCTTTCATATGTTTAGCTGCGATAGGATGAAACATCATTGCTAAGTCAAGCCCTACAAGCGTCAAGCTTAAAGCATTAAGAACCTCCCATATTGGGCCTCTATATTGCCTTAAGCCCCATTCTGGGGCTGTTTTCTCACTCATCCAAGCTTCACGAGCACCCCATGCATTAGTTGTTCCTCCACTAATTGGATATGCTAAATCAGTTTCCCCTAAGAGTCCTGCGATTCGCATGCGCTGGTAAATGCTAAATGAGTATTCTAGGCCGTAACCTAAAGTTGCACACGTTGGGTCCATGACAATTCGGTTACGTGGGAGTCCAAGTTCAAGGGCATCCTTGTTCATCTTGATTTGGTTATTTAGATCTAAACTAGTCCATAAAAGACAGTTGTGGTCATATTTAACTGCTAGAGGAATTACTTCTTCCCAAGTTGCCTTATCTGCTGCTGAAAGCATTAATACTTCACTTTCTGAAACTTCAGCGAGTACTTGAAACATTTCAACATCTTTTTTTTTATTTCCAGAGCACCCAATAATGACTGGAACATCAACAGCTTGAAGTATATCTTCAAAAAGTTTTCTAGATTTTGATATTGGCCAATCTAATGTTCCGGGGTCGATTCCTAAAGAGTGAAATGTGACACATTCGGCATCGAACTTATCTACAGCGAATTTTGCCCAAGAGGCAGGATCTCCAAGAACTTCTTTATATTCCATTTTAATGGGTTTTGGTAATATCATTTCTGAGCCCATATCGAAAACATCATAGGTGACTAGTGGTGGATGAGGATTTCTTTTATCAAGTCCTAAGAAATTATAAAAGGGCGGTACAACTTCACCACCAATGACAGCTTTTTTCCCATTAGAGCGTATAAATTCAACGGTTTCAATTTTTCCAGGGAATTCTACATCCAGTGAGAATTTGGTTGGGGTCCATTCTGCTTTCCCGATTCCTGGTAAAACTGCTTGAGCTGCTCCAGCAACCATACCTGGTAAGACTTGAAATTCTAAGTATTCCGCGAATAAATCAACGTCTACAAGTTCCATAGATTCAGTATCTTTCATTAACTCTGCTAATTTTTTACTAAGTTCTTCGAAAGAAATTTTACATCACGATGATTAATTTTTTGATATTTTGATAGATATGAAATTATTAAATAGAATATAAAATTGACTGTTAGAAATCGATCAGTTTACAACGGTTTTGCTCATTTCTATTAAAATTGAAAATTTTAGTGGTGATAAATTTTAGAAAATGAAAGTCCTTTAAATATTGTTCGTGTCGGATTTGGTACATTTAAAATCTTTTATAACTTCAACTTTCCCATAAAGTGTATTTGATAAAAAAAGAGGAGATATGAAATTTTAACTTATTAAACTCTTTTCATTTTTTTCTTATACAATATAATTATTAATCCTAGGACAAAAATTAATGAAGAAATTAAAACTGGTAGCTGATATCCTGGAATTTGGGGAAGGTAATATCGTGTTAAATCGTGTGTACAAGTTAATGTAAAAGTATCAGGTCCTCCACTGATTAAAATAATTTCAATATAATAAATTTTTTCTACTGGAGCCGTATAGTTAATATAAGGATTATCATCCAGATTATATGCTACACTGGCGTTAAAAATTTTAACAATAAGAGTATTATCATTTCTTACATAGGAATTAGTTGGTCTTTTATTAAATAGAAAAAGAGTGAAATTTCCACTTCCTACATGGGTTACATTTAGCTCAATATTTTCATCTACATCTAAATCAACTAAAAAGAAAATATAATTACCATTTTTTACATTATCTACGTATGTGAACGCCAATATATTAGTAATTGGAAATGATAATAGAAAAATTGAGCCTAGTAGAAATAGTTTTTTATAATTCATACACAGATATACCTTTCTTTTATTGAAATAGATATTAAATATAACATTTTATAATTATTTATTTTTTATAATCTTATTTTAAAAAGAATTAAAGTCCAATTTATACAAATTAAATTTAGAAATTTTTTTCAATTATCGTTATATTTTAAAATTAGTAGTTAGAAGAATTAGTTGAATTAATCATGGAAACTTCTTTTCTGGAAAATTTAGATTTTGAGAAATATCATGGATTAGGAAATGATTATATTCTTTTAAATGATATTAAATGGAATATTCCTGAGAAAAAGAAATCAGAATTAGCAATTAAATTATGTAAAACTCATTTTTCAATTGGTGCAGATGGTCTTATTTTTGTATGTAATTCCGAAAATGCAGATATTAGAATGCGTATTTTCAATAATAATGGATTAGAAGCAGAGATGTGTGGAAATGGAATTAGATGTTTTTCAAAATATATTTATGAGAATAATATTGTAAGAAAAGATCAGATTAATATTGAAACTCTTAAGGGGCTAATAATTGCTAAGCTTAATATTATAAACAACAGAGTAAAAAGCGTACAAATTGATATGGGCTCTCCTATTTTAGACTGTGAAAAAATCCCTGTTATTACAGAAGATAATATAGATAAATGCATTAATGAGCCAATTGTTATTTTAGATAAAATTTTTAATTTTACAGCAGTCTCAATGGGGAATCCTCATGCAATTATATTTGTTAAAGAGCAATTAGATGATGATGCATTAAATAAGTATGGATCAGTACTAGAATCCCATGAACGTTTTCCAAATAAGGTAAATGTAGAATTTGTAAAGGTTCTATCGAAACATGAGGCAACTTTAAGGGTATTTGAAAGAGGAGTAGGGATAACAAAGTCATGTGGAACAGGAACATGTGCAGCTGTAGTAGCAGGATCTATTTTAGGGCTTTTTGAGAAAAATTCTCCCATAATTGTCCATAATGATGGAGGAGATTTAATAATAACCTATGTTGGGAAAAAAATTTTTATGGAAGGTCCTATTGAGAAAGTATTTAAAGGTGTAATTGATAAAATTGAACTGTAAGCATAATTTAACACTTGCAAGATTGTTATTTATGATATTTTAAGGTATATTATTATACTTCCGAGGTTTTAAAAAATGGAGTATACAGAATGGTTAAAATACAAGGATTTAGAATATCGAGATGGAATATTATATCTTGAGAATGTAAATACGTTAGATTTAGCTAAAAAATATGGAACTCCTTGTTATATAATTAATGAAAATATAATTCGAAAAAGATATAATGAATTAAAGAGCATTATCGATTCCGAATATAAAAAAAATGACATACACTTTGCTGTTAAAGCAAATTCAAATATTTCGATTTTAAAAATACTTAATTCTGAGGGATCACATTTCGATTGTACATCACAAGGAGAAGTCTACACGTGTCTTAAAACAGGGATTTCACCAGAGAAAATCATTTATACAGGAAACATGTTTACTAATGAAGACTTCGAATTTGCTATTAATAATGATGTTATTGTTAATTTAGATAGTCTTAGTCAATTAGAAAGATTAGAAAGAGCATACAATAAATTAAAAAAAGATAAAAAAACATTATCTTTTAGAATAAATCCTGAATTTGGAGCTGGGCATCATAGTCATGATATTACTGCTGGAAAAGATATTAAGTTTGGAATCTTAGAAGATCAGGTTATTGAAGCGTATAAGAAGGCGAGGGATATGGGCTTTACGAATTTTGGTGTTCATCAACATATTGGATCTGGGATAAACAATCCTTATGATTTTGAAAGAGCTACTAAGAAATTTTTAGTAATTACTAAAAAAATTATTGACTCACTTAATATTAAGTTTAAATTTTTAGATTTTGGAGGAGGTTTGGGAATTCCTTACCGTCCAAAAGAAGACCCTTTTGATTTAAATATTTACAAAGAAATAGTAATTAAACCATTTAAAGAATTAGTTAACACTGAAGATATAGGAGAGCCAATATTTAAAATTGAACCTGGACGATATTTATCTGCTGAATCAAGCATTATTTTAACTCAAATAAACACAATAAAAGATAATGGATATAAATTATTTGCAGGGATAGATGCAGGTTTTAATACTTTGATAAGACCTACGATGTATGGTTCCTATCACCATATAATCGTTTGCAATAAAAAAGAAAAAGCAAAAAAAGTGAAGTATGATATTGCAGGACCTATATGTGAATCGGGAGATATCTTAGGAAAAGAAAGAGAATTACAAGAGTTAAAGGAAAAAGATTTTCTTGCGATACTAGATGCAGGAGCTTATGGTTTTACTATGAGTAGTTCATATAATTCAAGACCCAAACCTGCTGAAATTTTAATTAAAAATGGACGATCATTCAAAATTCGAGAAGCAGAATCTTATGATGATTTGTTAAAACATCAAATAATTCCGGATCATCTTAAGTAAAATATTTATTTATATTATTCTGATAAAAAAAATTAAAAATATTGCTGATTTTTATTATTACGAGATAAGATTATAAAAATGAGAATATTTAGGGCTTGGATACCCCTTATTTATTCTTAATGAAGAGTTGGCATAATGAAATCTAAATTATCGGGTTAATGATATTACTGATCTGCTCTGATATATTTTTATAATTTTATCTCATTTTCTAAGATAAACTTCACTGTGTGAAAATACCTTAGAATCATAAACCCAAAACTTCAGCTGTGCTATAAATTTTATTTTCTTTTGCTTTAGCAATAAATTTTATTGCTTTAATTGCACCGGTAGCAAAACATAATCTACTATGAGCTTGATGTTTTAATTCAATTCTCTCTCCAGATCCTCCAAATAGTACAATATGATCACCAACAATATCACCTGCCCTAATTGAATGAATTCCAATCTCATTTTTTGCTCCTATTAAACGTTTACTTGGTCCTTTATTACGTCCATATTTAGCTATTTCTGAAAAATCAGAACCTAAAGTATCACTAATAATTTGTCCAATTTTCAGAGCAGTTCCACTAGGGGCATCAACTTTTCTATGATGGTGTGCTTCAATTACTTCAATATCCCATTCTGATAGATATTTGGTTAAAATTGAAGCCATTTTAAAGAAAATGTTCACACCAGTTGCCATATTTGGTGAAATTACAGCAGCGGTATTATATTCTTTAACTAAATTTTCGAATTTATTAAGAAAATCTTGCGATAATGCTGTTGTCCCAATAACGCATCGAATCCTATTCTTCACACAAATTTTACAATTCTTTTCTGTTGCTTTTGCTACTGTAAAATCAACCGCTACATTAGGATTCGTTTTTTCTATAATATTTTGAAGGTTATTTACATCACTAATTTTTACTTTATTTGGATCTTTTATGGCCACAAAAGCTCCGAGCTCTTCTCCAATATTATTCACATCGCAAGCAGCCACTACTTCAATATCATCATCATTTAAGGCTAATTCACTTATAATTTTACCCATTGCCCCTGTTGGCCCTAAAATTAATAATTTAACCAAAAAAATCAATCTCTTTTATCACTTTGTTAGATTAAGTTAAGACTTTTTAAAACCATTTTAATTTTCTCTTGATTTTCTACTAATGGGGGTGTTAATGGTAATCTCATCCGCTTGTTCATAATTCCCATTAATTCAGCAGCATATTTAACGGGACCAGGATTAGTTTCTATGAATAATACTTTAAAAAGATCGAATAATACTAATTGCATTTTTCTAGCACTTTCCCAATTGTCACTATTCATAGATTGAGTAAATTCTACTATCTTAGCAGGTATTATATTTGAAGCCACGCTAATAACCCCTTTTCCACCTAATGCCATAATGTGGTAAGTTAGACTATCATCTCCGCTTAGAACAATAAAATCATCAGGAGTGGTTTTAATTATTTTGGTTATTTGGTCTATATTTCCACTGGCACATTTTATCCCTACTATATTATCTTTCGAATAAGCAATTTTAGAAACTGTTTCAGGTTCCAGATTTCTACCAGTCCGACTGGGAACATTGTATAAAACAATAGGTAAAGAAACAGAATCAGCAATAGTAGAAAAATGATCAATTAAAGAATGTTGAACAGGCTTATTATAATAGGGTACAACTAATAATAATCCATCTGCTTCTACTTTCTCAGCATATTGTGATAAAGAGATGGCTTCTTTAGTAGAATTACTCCCTGTTCCAGCTAATACAAATGTATTTTTATCACACTTTTTTGCTTCATCAATAGCAATATTAATAGCCTGACGATGTTCTTCATGCGATAAAGTTGCACTTTCTCCAGTTGTTCCCATTGTCAAGATTTGACAACTATTTTCAATTTGAAACCTAATAAATTCTCTATACTTTTTTTCATCTATTGTAAAATCCTCTTTGAATGGAGTAATTAATGCTGTAATAACACCACTTAATTTTTTCAAATTAGACATATATATTTTTCCATTTAAATAGGTTTAATTTTTGAATAATAAATTATGCAAACTTCTATAATTATTTTTTTTAAATAAATTAATTTAAAAAATGCACATTTTAAAAAGAACAATCTATAACTATTTGATTTATAAACAAAAATTAAATACAAATTCTATTATTTGAATTATGATGTATTTATCCTTAAATTATAATTAAATCTTAAAGAAAAATACTATTGAATAAAAAAAATCTTTTATCAGAAGCATTTGAAAGTAGGGTCTTAGAGACTATTTCTGAGCATGTTATTTATTATAATAAGGATTTTGAGATTAAATGGGCAAATAAAGCCGCTGCAGATTCTATAAATTTAAGCCCATTAGAATTAATCAGGAAAAAATGTTACATGATTTGGCAAAATAGAACTAGCCCTTGTGAAAATTGTCCAGTAATAGATGCTCTTAACAAAGGCAAATCTAATTCAGTAGAAATGACCACTCCCGATGGAAGAGTCTGGCTTGTTAAAGGATATCCTGTTTATGATAAAAATGATAAAATTATAGGCGCGGTTGAAATTACTCGAGAAATAACTGAAAGAAAAGCTGCAGAGCAATTGTTAAAAGAATCTGAAGAGAAATATCGAAATATTCTCGAAAATATGATGGAAGGATATTATGAAACTGATCTTATGGGAAATTTTATCTATGTCAATCTTGAGTATTGCAAAATAATGGGATATTCAAAGGAAGAAGTAATAGGAAAGAATTTTCGCTTACTATATGATGCAAAGTCATCCGAAGTTTTATTCAATATGTTCAACCAAGTTTATAAAACAGGGATTCCTCGTCCTCCATCAGGAGTAGCTAAAGTAACAACAAGTAAGAAGAAACTAATCTATTTTGAAGGATCAGTTGATTTATTATACGATTCTAAAGGAAATAAGGTCGGATTTTATGGTCTTGTTCGGGATATTACGAAAAGGAAAATTGCTGAGAAAAAATTAAAAAGATCTGAAGAAAAATACCGTTCTTTGTTTGAGAATATGAACGCAGGATTTGCTCTTCATGAGGTAATCGTTGATGATAACAATAAACCAGTTGATTATAGATATATTGAAGTGAATCCTGCTTTTGAAAGGCTTACAGGTATGAAAAAAGAAGATCTAATTGGAAGAACTGTAATTGAAGCAATTCCAGGAACAGAGAATGATCCTGCGGATTGGATTGGCAAATTTGGAAATGTTGGATTAACAGGAATTCCAATAACAGTTGAGGATTATTCAGAAGCATTTGATCGTTGGTATAAAGTTTCAGGATATTCTCCTAAGAAGGGTTATTTTGCTGTGACTTTTACTGATATAACTGAACGCAAGAAGGCAGAAGAGGCATTAAAAGAATCTGAACAGAAGTTCAGAACTATTACTGAACAATCATTTATGAGCATTATTATTATACAAGATGGCATTTTTCAATATTTTAATGAAAGATTACCAAAAGTTAATGGATATTCACCCGAAGAAATAAAAAATTGGAAACCATATGAATTTGCTAAGCTCATACATCCTGATGATAGAGATTTTGTCATGGACCAGGCAAAAAAGAAAGAGAGTGGAAAAAAAAGTGTAATTGAACAATATAAGTATCGTATGATAAGGAAAGATGGAGAAATTAGATGGCTTGAAAATTTTTCTAAAACAATTAATTATAGGGGAAGACCAGCCGATTTCATAATTTCAATGGACATCACAGAACAAATGAATGCTGAAAAGCAATTAAAAAATTCGGAAAAAAAATATCGAGAAGCTTTTAATCGTTCTAACTTTTATAAGGATTTAATAGCTCATGATATAAACAATATTCTTCAAAATATCTTATCTTCCGTTGAATTATGTTCCCTTTATTTAGAAGAAGAGAAAGATTTAAATGAATTAAAACGAATGTTGAAAATTTCTAAACGACAAGTTAATAGGGGAGCAAATTTAATCTTAAATGCCCGAAAATTGTCAAGATTAGAAGATATAAGGATTTCCACCCAGTCCATGGGAGCTATTGAAGTATTGAATCAAGCAATAGAATATTTGTTAAAAAGTCATCAAGATAATAGAATTAATTTTAGCATTGAAAATCCTTATAAAGAGATTAAAGTCCAAGGAAATGAGCTTTTAATAGATGTTTTTGAAAATATTTTATTCAATGCAGTAAAATATACTCAAAATTTTCCTGTTGAAATTAAGATTAAAGTTTCAAAACTTCGAAAAGGTAACTTAAAATTTGTTAAATTTGAATTTGTAGACTACGGAATTGGAATACCTGACATCAATAAAGAGGTGATTTTTCAGAGAGCATTTAATACAAATAAGACTGTAAGTGGAATGGGGATTGGTTTATCGCTTGTGAAAAAGATAATAGAAACTTATAATGGCCAAATATGGGTAGAAGATAGAGTTAAGGGAGAATATTCAAAAGGAAGCAAGTTTATTGTATTAATTCCAGAAGTTTAAACAATATAGCTTCATTTTTTATTATTAATCAATTTTTAAGATAACTTCATAGATCTTACCGATAACCTTATAAATGGTATTGAAAATACTTTTCTTTTTTTTGTTTATAAAAAAGATTAAATAATATTTCTACTATAAAATTTTCAAAAGATTTGAAGGTAGATTTTTCTAAATAAAAAGTTTCTTTTGATATATTTTGAATGAAGAGATAAAACCTCCCGAAGAAACATTTAAAGCTATACTTAATAATATTAAGGAGGGGTACTTTGAAGTAGACCTTAAAGGTAATTTATCATATTTTAATGATACTCTATGTAATCTTACAGGATTCTCAAAAGATAAGTTATTAGGTTTAAACTATAAATATCTAACTGATGAGGAAAATAGAAAAAAGATATTTGATGGTTTCAATACGGTCTATAAAACAGGTAAACCATTAACAGATTTTCAATACCAATTTAAAGATAAACATGGGAGAATCATTATAGGGGAGACTTCAGTATATTTAAAATATGACTCAAAAGGGAATAAAATTGGATTTTATGGTCTATTTCGCGATATCACTACAAGGAAGGAAAAAGAAGATAAATTTAAGGAAGAATTAGAAAGATTAGTAGATAAACGGACAAAAGAATTAAAAGAATTAGAAGAAAAATTTAGAACTTTAGCAGAACAATCTTTTCTTGGTATTGCTATTATCCAGGATAATTTAGTTAAATATGTAAATAAGGGACTTACGGAAACATTTGGATATTCATTAGAGGAGATTATGAAGTGGCAACCTGGAGAATTTCTAAAGACTATCCACCCTGAAGATAGAATTTTTGTTACTGAACAAGTTAGAAAAAAGCAAATAGGCGAACCAAATGTAGTAGACCAGTACCAGTTCAGAGGGATTAAAAAGAATGGAAATGCAATTTGGTTAGAAGTTTTCTCAAAAACTATTAATTATGAAAGAAAACCTGCAGATTTTATCACTCTTATTGATATCACAGAAAAAAAGATAGCTGAAGAAAAATTAAAAGCATCAGAAAAAGAATATCAGGAAGCTTTTAATCGATCTAACTTTTATAAAGACTTGATTGCTCATGATATAAATAACATTCTTCAAAATATATTATCTTCTGTCGAGTTGAGTTTCCTATATTTAGACAACGCTAAAAATTTCGAAGATTTAAAACGAATGTTGGAGATATCTAAAGAACAAGTTAATAGGGGAGCAAATATTATCTCAAACGTCCGAAAGTTGTCAGAATTGGAAGAGACAGAAAGTATTACTCGATCCATAGAAGCAATTGAAGTATTAAATAAATCTATTAAATTCATTTTGAGAAGCTTCCAAAAACAAAAAATTAAAATTGAGATTAATAATCCTTATAAAGTAATAACAGTTCAAGGAAATGAACTTCTAACCGATATTTTTGAAAATATTTTAGGTAATGCTGTAAAGCATAATCAGAATCCATCTATCGATATAAAGATTAAGATTTCAAAAACTCAAAAAGAGGGCGCAAACTTTATTAAATTCGAATTCGAAGATAATGGAGTTGGAATTCCTGATGTCGATAAAGAGATAATTTTTCAGAGAGTATACAACACGGATAAGAGCGTCAGGGGAATGGGTATTGGACTATCACTTGTCAAAAAGATAATAGATCTTTATAATGGTCAAATTTGGGTTGAGGATAAAGTTCAGGGAGATTATTCAAAAGGAAGTATCTTCATAGTATTAATTCCGGAGGTGGAAGTAAAATAGCTTCGGTTTTCATTGTTGAGGATGATCAATCACTTAGATTGCTATTTAGAAAAGTTTTGGGGATGTCAGGATTTGATGTGATAGGGGAAGCAAAGAATGGAGAAGAAGCTGTTTCTTTGTATAGTTCATTTCCACAAAAGCCAGATATTATTTTGATGGACCATAGAATGCCGATAAAGAATGGAATTGAAGCTACAAAACAAATCTTAAATATTAATAAAAAATCAAAAATTATTTTTACGAGTGCTGATAATAGCATCAAACAAGAAGCACTATCAATTGGTGCAAAAAGTTTTTTAGACAAACCTTTTAGTATTACAGATTTGATAGATATAATTAAGAAGATTTCAATAAATTTGGAATAAAGTTATAAAGATTAAGAATTATTGAATCCTTTTAAAATGTAATGCCTATAGATTATCTAGACAAATTTAAAGGATCTCTAATTGGAGTTGCTATAGGAGATACTCTCGGACATCCTTTTGAAGGAATGTTGAGAGATGCTATAAGATCTAATTTTACTAATTTTGAAGATTTTATATACGATAATAAGAGATTATTTAATACATATACTGATGATTCGCAATTAACGCTACATACAGCACAAGCTTTGATTCAAGGGAGAGGATTTAATCTCAACAATTTTGTAGAGGAATATATTAAATGGCTTGATGATCCTCCAATTGGAGCTGGTTATGGATGTATTACTGCTGCAAGAAAATTAAAGTATGGTATACCATGGAAAGACGCTGCGTCTAATTCCGGTGGAAATGGAACTACTATGAGAATTGCACCGATTGGATTGTTTTACAATAATGATATAAAAGCTTTAAAATCAGCAGTAATAAAATCAAGTAGTATCACTCATACTCATCCAGCAGCTTCTGCTGGAGCGGTTGTAATAGCAAGCGCCATTGCATATTTAATTAACATGGAACCAGAATCCGGTTTCTCAATAGATGAATTTTTTGATGTGATTACATCTTCTATTTCTAACTCTCAAGATGAGATTTGGGAAGAATTTTGTGAAATTTTAGTAAAATTACAATCAAGCCTAGATATGCCAATTGAAGCGGGATTGATAAAGTTTTCTCAAGCAGGAGTTAAATCTCCCTACTTTATTGAACAATTCTTAGGGAAAGCTTTTGTTCATCCTTATACTATAAGTACCGTTATTTGTACGATCTTTCTTTTCTTAAAAAATCTAAATTCATTTAAAGAGTGCATTTTTGAGCTTGCGACAGCCGGTGGGGATAGTGATACAGTGGGTGCAATTGGAGGAGGATTAGCTGGCGTATATTTTGGTATGAAAAATATTCCAGATGAGCTAATCAAAATGGTAAAGAATTACAAAAGAATTCTAAAAATTAGTGAAAAATTATTTGAAATATTTAAAGAGAGGTATTAAATAAATCATTTCAGTTTTTTAACAAATTTTAATAATCTTTTTGAGCAAATATCGCAAAATTGAGAGGGTTTTTCATCTGTATCTGCCAAAGAATTTGAAAATTGCATTATACAAAAATTATTACAGTGTTCTAAGCCGAATGTATGCCCTAGTTCGTGAATAGCTTCTTTTAAAACTCTTAATTCGAATAAAGAGTTGTCATCAGATCTCCTATAAAAACTTTCTCTGAGACGTGTGATTGAAATTATTGCGATACTAGAAACTTTCAAATCAATTCTAATTGGTTTTAAAGCAATTCCAAATACAAAATTTAAGAATCCTGAATAAATATCTTTATCCATTATTCCTAATACACGAAAGTATTGTTTTTCTTGTATATAATATTTTATTTTTCTTAATACCAATGAAGCATCATATTGATGCCTAACTTTGTTGTAAGACGAATCCTCTAATGGGATCTCTTCCTCGATTATCTTTATAGATAAGGAATATTCTTTAAATGCCCATTGAAGATTTTTTTTTAATTTTAATAAAATAGCAGGATCTATTTCTCCTATTTTTTGAAGGTGAACTACGTTTTTCAAGTTAGTACCTTTCTTTTTTATTATTTCTATTAATCAAGAATATCTATTGAATATTGGGTGGGGAATATTACTTCTTGGTTCTTATTGAAAAAAAGAAAACTTGAAAAAAAATA
>JBHLMP010000086.1:0-7132 GCA_048938025.1 Promethearchaeota archaeon | reverse complement strand
TACTGTCTTTTACCTGTTCTCTATGAGCAATTCTTTCAATAACGATCGCAGTATCTTCAATATTTCTTGTAGGAATAACAGAAATCCCCAATTTATATGAAACAAATGAGAGTGCTCCATAAATAGATTTAATATTCATACCTGTGTTTTCAAACACTTGATCGTTTAATCCTTCAAGGATCAAAATGGGATCCGCATATGTATCCTTTAATCGTAGCATCTGTTCAAATAATCGATTATCCATTATAGAAGCAATAAAATCAAAACCTTCTTTTCTTTCAATAGCGATGTCTTCTGAAATAACTATATCTGCAATATCTAATTGTTTTGATTCATAAGTTATTATATCTTTTTTTTTATCTAATAGAGCCATTAATTTTTGCTCTCTGTTATCAACAATTACATGAAGTAGTTTGTTTTGACTCATTCTACTATTTAAAAATTAATGAGTTATGTATTAAATATTTCATCTGCAAGTTATTAAACTATTAATTTTGAGATTTAAAAATGAAAATTTTTTAAAGTCAGATATTTATATCTTTTTCTTTGGTACTCTTAATTAATGTTTGATTAATGCCTTTTAAATAATCTGTAATATCTTTAATATGGTATAATTTATTTCTTATTAAAATAAATACAATAAATAGAATTCCAGTAATTTCAGTTATTATCACTAAAGGATTTGTTAACAAAGCAGTAATCCAAACTGAAAAAGGATCTTCTATGATTATATATTCATAGGAAATAAAAGGAAAAAGTAATGGAACATTAGGAAGATCTAATATAACATGAAAAATCATCCCAATTAAAAGTGGTAAAGAAACTTTTTTATTTCCTTTAGTAATTCCAAAAACAATTAAAAAGATAATAAAAATAGCTATTAAACTATGTGAGAGAAATCTCCCTGCTCCTAAACCTAAAAATAATAAAGGTTTATCAATTAAATCTGGTAATAATGAACCAATTATTAATGAATATCTATTAAGATTAAATTTCTTTATTTGAGGGATTTCAAAGATAATCAATGGAAGTGCTACATGAAAGATTGGAAATATTTTTATTCCCTCTTTTATTAGATATGAGCTTTATAATGAAGTGAAGAAATAAACTAAGTAATAAAAAAGAATCAAAATTAACATAAATTCAATCGTAATTTTAAAGGATCTTTTCAGTAAATAGTTATACGGAATAATTTTTTCTTGGTATAAATCTAACTTTTTAAAAATATTTACAATATTAATCAATCCATGGCCTTGAGAATATTTTTGATAATTCAAATCTATACACACTTGTTTCATAATATCGAAAACGTCTGAATATGATGCATTTGGATTAAATTCTTTTATTAAGGCAATTATTCCCACACAAAATGCTGCAGAAACACTTGTACCTGATACTCTAACATTTAATTCATTTGATAACGGAATTTTTATTTTTGAGCCAGGCAAACAAAAATCGGGTTTTAATCGCTCATCTAAAGTTGGTCCTCTGCTACTAAAATTAGAGACCGTTAAATTTTTCGTTAAACTTCCAATAGTTATTACCTTTTGAGCAGCACTAGGACTACCAACAGTATAAGCCTTGGGTCCAAAATTTCCAACAGGACACACAATTATGATTCCCTTATCAACCAACAAATTACAGGCTTGAGATAATAAATCATTCCCATCAGAAGGATTTGATGTAGTAAAAGGGATAAAGAGAATATCAATTTCGATGAATTTTAGATTTATTGAATCGAAAATTTCTAAGATATGAGAAAAATAATACTCATTGTTTGAAACTGGTATATTAAAATCAATGAATTTTGCATTAGGAGCAATTCCAATATAATTATAATCCTTGTCCCTATATTGATTACCGATAATACATGCCATTATTGTTCCATGTGATATTTCTGTCTTTTTGGCAATTAAATTTCTAGTATTAGATTCATAATTGAATTTCTTTACATCAATATCGGATATCGAATCATAAATTTTATTGATCCCATTATCTATTATACCTATTTTAATATTTTTTCCTGAATAGGATATTTGAGATGTTCTGTAATCACTTAAATCTAAGATTTCGTTAACTTCAAGAATAGAAAGATGGAGTTTTTGATCTTCCTCAATAATTTTTATTAGTTCCTCATTTTCTAAACTTTTTATTTGGTCAAGTGTTAAATGCAAATTTATTGAAGGGATAATATCGAATTTTTTTAAAAATTTAAGATCCGGGTGGTTTGAAAGAAATTTATCTCGCTTTGTAGTATCCTCGAATGATATCATTACCCTTAAATCTTTTTCCTTATGGAAATTATCACTTTCATTGTTTTCAATCATTTTAAGAAGTTGAGGATAAATCCGTTTATGTTTCATAATCATGCTTAAAGATTTTTTTTAATCAAACTTATATTCTCTTAAAACTTCCTCAACGGTATAATTATCATGCACTATGCTACTAATCGCTCTAACCAACATTGTAGGATCTTTTGATTGGAATATATTTCTCCCAAAGGCTACCCCAGCACCTCCTGCTTGAATAGAGTCATACACCATCAGCAATAATTCGGGGATAGTATCCATTTTAGGGCCACCAGCAATTATTACTGGTGTATGACGAACTCCGTCTACAATAAGCTTAAATGAATCGATATCACCAGTATAATTTGTCTTGACAATATCAGCTCCTAACTCTACCCCAGCTCTTACGGCTATATTCACAACTTCAGGATTATTTTCATCTTTAATTTTTCTCCCTCTTGGATACATCATTGCAAGTAAGGGGACCCCCCACTCTCGTGAAGCTTCTACAACTTTATACGCATCTTGAAGCATGTCTGGCTCATCATCAGCACCAATATTTATATGAATTGAAACTCCATCAGCTCCCATTTTTAGAGCACGTTCAACAGAACAGACCAAAACTTTTCTATCTGGATCAGGAGCTAAATTTGTAGCTCCAGATAAATGAATTATCAAACCTATATCTTTTCCATGTTTTCGATGACCAGCTCCCACCATTCCTGAATGCATCAAAACAGCATTTGCGCCGCCCAATGCTACTTTATCTACCATATCAGCTAAATTTTCCAAACCTTCAATTGTTCCCATAGTTAATCCGTGATCCATAGGAATAATAATTGTTCTTTTACTTTTCCGATTAATTATTCTTTCAATTCTAATACTTTTTCCAATATCCATGGTTAGACTCCTTTCACTTTAATATTTAATTTATCAATATTAATTTATGCAATCATTTAAAATTATAGATATCAAAAAGCTAATTGTCTTTACCAAGGTCTTTTTATATACGAATTTCTAGCTAATGAATTTTTTATGGGATGATTTTCATTAAAATGAGTCCCTCTACTTTCTTTTCGAGATAACGCACATCTAATTAAAAGTTCAGCCACCATTGATAAATTCCTTAGCTCTACTAAATTTTTTTCAACTTTATAGTTCCAATAGTAATAATCGATCTCTTCAGAAAATATATTCATCCGTTTAAGAGCTCTTTTTAATCGCATGTCTGATCTAACAACTCCTACGAAATTTTGCATCAACATTCTTACTTCATCCCAATTTTGGGTTATTACTACAGCCTCACTTGAGGGAATAGCATTCCCTGGTTCCCACTCAGAAAAATCTTTAACTTTTAACTCAGATATGTTTTTTATTATATACTTTGCACATTCATGAGCACAAACTAAACCTTCAAGCAGGGAATTACTTGCTAATCTATTTGCTCCATGAAGACCTGTACATGCTGTTTCTCCAATGACAAACAGATTTTTTACTTCTGTTGTTCCATTAATATTTGCCATAACACCTCCACAACAATAATGGGCTGCCGGTACAACAGGAATAGGGTCCTTAGTAATATCAATATTAAATTTTAAGCAATTTTCATATATACCTGGAAAATTTTTTCTTATAAAGTCCGTATCCCTATAAGATGCTATATCTAAATAAACATAATCATCTCCAGTTCTTTTTAATTCAGCATCAATAGCTCTAGATACAATATCTCGAGGAGCAAGTTCCTTTGAAGGATGATATTTTGCCATAAATTCATTTCCTTTAATATCTTTTAATATAGCCCCTTCTCCACGTAACGCTTCTGTGATTAGAAGCGACTTAGCATAAGGATGATACAAACAAGTAGGATGAAATTGGTAAAATTCCATATTTGATATCATAGCTCCTGCTCTATATGCCATTGCAATTCCATCACCTGAAGCTATATCCGGATTTGTTGTATATAAATATATCTTTCCAGCCCCTCCCGTTGCTAGTATGGTTGCTTTCGCTGAAATATTGTGAATTTCTTCTGTTTCTTGTTCTAATACGTGTACTCCATAGCATATAGTATTTTTAACATAAAGATTTACAGCGCACCAATATTCCCTAACTTCAACATTTTCCAATTTCTTTATATTCTCTATCAATACTCTCTGAATAGCTTGACCAGTAAGATCGTTCACATGAAGTACTCTCCTTTTTGAATGACCTCCTTCTATCCCAAGATCATAGTCTCCATTTTCATTTCTATTAAACTTCACACCCATCTCAATTAATTCATTTATTCTGGCAGGAGCTTGAGCTATTATTTCTCTTACTGCCGCTTCATCGCATAATCCATCTCCAGCTAGCAATGTATCTTGGATATGTTTTTCAACAGAATCCCTCTTATCCCAAGCACATGCAATACCGCCTTGGGCATTATAAGTATTACAATCGATTAATGTCTCTTTAGTTATGATTAATATCTTTTGATCTTTTGATAACTCTGCTAGTTTAATTGCAAGTGTTAATCCAGAAATCCCTCCACCTATGATTAAAATGTCGGTCTTGAGCTTCAAAAAAATCTCTAACTTTACTCTAAATTACATTTAGGAATTAATAATTGTTTATTAAATTATTAAAATTCTCTAAAAAATTAAAACTATAATATCATTTTCCTATTTTTCTTTTTATTTCATGAATTTTTTGTTGAACAACATTAGAATATTGATCTTGTTTTAATTGATTAAAAATTTCTAAACTCTCCTCAAATTTATTTAAACCTTTGCGATATTCCCCACAAAGTTCATAAATACTACCTAAATTAAGAAGGTCATTAGCCTTGCCGAATAAGTCTCCTAATTGCTCATCAATTTGAAGAGTCTCTTCATAAATCTCTAAAGCTTTATTATAACTTTCAAATTTTTCATATATTTTTCCAATATTATTTAGACAAGCTGCTTTATTAGATAAGTCTTTTAATTCTCCATAAATGAAAGCTGCTTCCTGATATTTATCATGAGCTGACCAATAATCGTTTTTAATCATATCGATTGACGCAATTTTAGTGAGCATTAGAGCTCTCTTTGAAAGATCACCTATTTCTTTAAATATATTTAAAG
Source organism: Promethearchaeota archaeon (assembly GCA_048938025.1). Lineage (GTDB taxonomy): Archaea > Asgardarchaeota > Lokiarchaeia > Sigyniarchaeales > SOKP01 > Loki-b32. Next base: position 1,740 of record JBHLMP010000086.1, on the reverse strand, counting down.
CTTCTAAATAGTATTCCAATGCTAGATTATACTCTTTAAGATTTTCATAAATCATGGCAATATTATTAAGATAAATCGCCTTCATTAACGGATCTCCCAATCTTACCTCAATGTTCAATGCTTCCTTGTACTTTTCCAAAGCTTTTCTAGGTTGGCCTTGAGCCAGATAAACAGATCCTATATTATTAAAACATCCAGCTTTTTTTGACATGTCACCTAATTGCTCACTGATATATACTGCTTCATTATATTTTTCTAAAGCATTCGTATAATTTTGATTTTCATCATTCACTCTTCCAATGTTGTTCAAAAGGATAATTTTTCCATAGAGATCACCTAAGAGATCTGAAATCTTTAATGCTTCTTCATAATTTTTTACCGCTAATCCATATTCCTTTCTAATGGTATAAATCATACCAATATTATTGAGCATAGCTGCCTTATTATTAAGATATCCTATGTCTTCATAAATTTTCAGGGCTTCTTTATAATTCTCTAATGCTTTATCCAACTCACCCTGAATTTCATGTATTCTCCCTATATTATTCTTGCAAGATGCCTTTCCTGACAGATCACCTAATTTATTAGCTATTCCTAATGCTCTTGAATAATTTTCGTAAGCTTCATTATATCTACCAAGAGTCAAATAGATCGAGCCAATATTATTCAAATCTGTCGATTCACTAGCATCCTCTTTTAGAGTTTCATCAATTTGTAAAGCTTCCTCATAATATTTCATTGCATTCTCATAATTTCCAGTTATTTGATTGATCATACCTAAAAAATTAAGAAAGTATGATTTTGAGGTTAGATCATTGGCTTCATCAGAAAGTGAGAGCCCCTTTTCCGAGCATCGTTTTGTTGCTTCAATATCTTTTAAAGAATAAAATAATTGGGTTGCTAACCGGTATTTCTTAACCAAAGGAATATCCTTAAACAGAGATTTGATCCATTCTGAAAATTTTGGAACATTTGGTGCTGGTTCATCTAAATTAACTCTGTTTATAGGGGTATAAGGAAGAAAAGTTTCCCACAAATTTTCTTTAATAAAATTGTGTGTATTTGCTGTAATTAATATTACATCAAAATTGCCAGTTAAACTTATTTCTCTTAATAAATTATGTAATTGAGAAGAATCTAATCGAGATTTTAAGATCTCATCTGGTTTAATTTTTGAAATTTCTAATTCACTCCCTTGAGAGTGCTCAATCCAAATTATTCTATTAAGAAAAGGCAATTCTCTTAAGGTTGGACCAATATCAAAATCATCACTACCAGAATAGCCCATAACCACAAGAGTTCGATCATTCATTAAATTGTATACTGTAGGCTTCTTAAAAGGTTCAATCGCAAAAGTTTCCCCTTCTTCACGACCTTTCCCTAATGCACTTATAGTTGTAATCAAAGATTCTTGTGTATTAGTTCCTGTAATTATATTGTACTTCGACCCATGTATTTTATACAAAGGATACTTTCCTGATTTTACAAGATTCTCAGGATCCTGATAAAAAATGAAATCCTCTTTAGTTATAATCGGAATAATTTCCTTATGCCATTGCTTGTCAAGAACTTGTAGTAGTGCTCGTTCAATCATATAATCGAAATTTGTTGTTACAACATAATTTCCACGAGTTATTATATTAGCTAAAAATAAGTGAATAAGATTTGGTTCTGTAACATACTCCAAATAGTCTAGAAACCTTAAATCTTCATCAAATTCGTTTTTAATCTTTTCTACAG
>JBHLMP010000085.1:0-7254 GCA_048938025.1 Promethearchaeota archaeon | reverse complement strand
CACCTTGATAAATTGTAACATTATCACCAATTTTTGCAGTTTCACCAATAACTACTCCACCTCCATGATCAATGAAAAAATCTTTTCCAATCTCAGCTCCAGGATGGATTTCAATACCTGTTATTTCTCTTGTGATTTCTGAAAGGTATCTTGGAACAAAAGGCATTCCAAGTTTCCAAAAAAAATGGGCAATGCGATGTATTAAAATTGCTTTTATTCCAGGATAACTAGTTAATACTTCTAAAATAGAATGAGCTGCTGGATCTTTATTAAAGGCTGCACTAACATCTGAGATAAAGAAATTTAAAATTTTTTGGAGATTCCTGTCAATTTCATCGTGATTTAATTCATCAATTTGAAATTGTAGATTTAAAATACATTCAGCACAATAATTATAATATTCTTTTTCTTTAGAACCTAAAGTTTTCCCACAATTTAAACAATTCAGAAATTCTTCCATATATAAATTGAAAAATATGTTTTAAGAAATGGAGAACATCTTTTAATAAAAAATTAAGTGCAATAATTTCACCCATATACAAAATTTTCAATATTTTATCCACCTGCTATCGCAGGAAGGAAAGTAATTTCATCCCCTTGATGAATAATAGTACTTGAATTATCAATAAAGCGGATATCTTTACCATTTACACTTATAATAAGATATCTATTCAAATTTCCATTAGAATTAAACATAACTTGTTTAAAATTAGTCCCGAATTTTGAAACTAGGATTTCTATTAATTGCTTAATATTATAATACTCATTTACAGAGATTAAAATTTCAGTTTTTCCTGTAATATCTACTAATGTTGATAAAAATACTACCTTTACCTCAATCATGTAAATCAATAGTGTAAATATTGCAGTAAATTTTAAATAAATTCATTTTTATAAAGTAAACTTGATTAAATAATAATTTTGATTATGAAATTTAAGTTTAAGTGCATTTTTTGCTAATACTCTAATTAAATATATAAGTGATTTTAATTAAAAAGAATCAATTGAATATTGGGCATCTTTCAACAGCTTACCATACTAATTTTATCATGATGGCAGATGAAAATCTAAAAAATGATCTTAACATGGATCTTAATTGGACTTTATTTGGAACGGGCCCAGCAATGGTAAAAGCATTTAAAAACGAAGAATTAGACATAGGATATATGGGTTTACCTCCAGCAATAATAGGTATAGATAATGGTGTTCCTATTAAATGTGTTGCAGGAGGCCATATTGAAGGTACAATTATGATTGCAAAACAAGAAATCAAGAATTTAAAACAATTAAATAATAATTTAAATAAAGTATTCGACCAATTTAAAGGGAAAGTTATTGGAGTTCCTAGTAGAGGGTCTATCCATGACGTAATATTAAATTATTATTTAAAAAAATACAATTTATTAGAAGAAATACAAGTAAGGCATTATAAACAAGCAGAATTGATTGCTATTGATATAAAGGAAAATAGATTAGTAGCAGGAGTGGGAACTCCCGCATTAGCAATATTTGCGTCAACCATCTTAAAATCTCATTTAATAATCCCTCCTGAAAATTTATGGGCAAATAATCCTAGTTATGGTATTTTTATTCGTGAAAATTTTATTGAAGATCATGAAGAATTAATATTCATATTTTTAAATCATCATAAAGAAGCTTCTAATTTACTTCGGAATTCACCATCTTTAGCAGCTAGAAAAATAGCTTCATCGTTCAGAATTTTTAATAAAGATTATGCTGAAGCTGTGATAAAAATATCTCCAAAGTATTGTGCTGGAATTTCAATGGGATATTTAAATGCTACAATGAAGTTTGTTAAAATTCTTTTTAAATTAGGGTATATAAAAAGAAGATTTAAGATGAAAAATATTTTCGATTTTAGATTTATAAAAAAATTACATCCCGAGAAAGAGCATTATTCAAAATATTCAAAATAATTTATCAATCCTGTAAAAAGAAAAAGAGAAAAAGAAAAAAAAAATTCAATCCTATAATAAAATAAACTTGCAAGTCAAAGAAATTAGTTAAGGGTTGAATCCAACAATAAATTGAATTTAAATTTTCCTTTTTTTGAATATGAGTCTTTAAAATTTATAAGGTTAAATGCAATTTTTGCATCCATAAATTAATCTACTATTAAATTAAACGGAGATATTTCTATAACAATTAACTTTTTTTTTTATACTAATAAATATTTTAATTATATTATGAAGTTAGATAATATCGATAAGCAAATTATAAATATTCTATTTAACAATGGACGAGAAAATTTAATAAATATCGGAGAGAGAGTTACTAAAACAGATCAATCAATTATGAGCCATACTGGTGTTAAAAAAAGGATTAAAAAATTAACAGATTCAAAAATTCTAAAGATTCAAGGAAATCTTAATATTAATGAAATAAATTATAAAGCCTGTTTGATCCTCTTAGAAATGAAAAATTATGATGAGGTTAAGAAAATCATCAAAGCATATTCTGATTGTCCGAGAATTTTTTTTTTAGCCCAAATCACAGGTCAATATAATTTAATAATGGGCATTATTGGTCAAAACATAGATGTCTTACACAGATATATAAACTATTGTGGTCCCACTAATAAAGATGGCATTTTACATTCGGAGATATTATTTATCTCTGATTTAAAAACACCAAAGTTTCTTCCTCTAAATCTTTTCAGTAAAAAAAGTCAAGAAGTTAAATGTGGGAACATATGTAATGAATGTGAAGCTTTTTTAGATGGCAAATGTGATGGTTGTGGCAATTTTTGATAATACTCTAATTTATAATTGAGTTTCAATTTGAAACTAAAAATCAAAAATAGTTTTAGATTGAAATTGGAATCTAATTGATTGTTTAAATTTATCCCATTAGGCAAATATTATATAAGATTATTATCTTTTATAAATTGAACAATTAAATAAATAGCTATATTATTTCAACATAGGTGGTTAAATGATTGTAGAAGATTTATATTTTATCACAAGTTATGAAGAAAAAAACGACTTGTTTTCCTTATCTCCATCAAGTAAATTTATTCTGTATTTATTAAAGCAAAGAGGACCTTTAAAGGAGAAGGAGATTTTGAACAAAACCCTTCTTCCTAAACGCACAGTTGCTTATGCTTTGAAAAAACTTCAAGAGAAGAATTTCATTAGAAGAACGAAAGGTGAAGCGGATAAGCGAATAAGCATTTTTGAAAGTCTCATTTAAGAATTGATCGACCACCATATTTTATTTTAATAACAATTTGGAGTTGAAAATATATGAGTAAAGAAAAAAAATCAATTTTATATGTTCAAACAAGTGATGATCCAGAACGCCAATATTCTCCATTAGTTTTAGCGCAAACTGCTAAAGCTATGGATATAGATGCTACAATTTATTACTTAGGAAAGGGTTTAAGAATACTAAAACCAGGAGAGGCTGAAAGAATAAAGTTAGGCGATTTTCCAACTGTAAAAGAGATGATTGATAAAACAATAGAAGCTGGAGTTGAAATTTTGGTATGTGAAGCTTCAAAGAGAATGCTAGGATGGGAAAAAGTTGAACTTATTCCAGGAGTAAAAATAGTAGGAGCAGCAACACTTAACGATTTAACATTAGAAGCTGATACAACTCAATGGTACTAATTAATAATAAGAAAATCTCAAAAACATAGAAAAACCATTTCTTCTATAATAATGGAAAAAATTAATTTATTGACTTATTTCCTCTATTTTTACAACAAGTTTCACATAGGAATTCTGTAAATGAAATGAATCCACAATTTTCCATATAACATTCCCATGTATTCTTTTCTTCATTAAATGAAATGCTATAACCACAATCTAAGGGTAATGTTTCCACTATTTTACCACAACCACTACATCTTAAGCTCACTTTTTAATCACTTCTTTTTAAAAATATTAAGTTTAACTATAATATTAGCAGGAACTTACTTTTTAAATCTCCCTATAATATTTTAAGTAGAAATTTCTAGAAATTATCTAATCGTGAAAGTCTTGAACAAGATTTCTTTATAGGATATAAATTTCCTTCAATTAACTGTCAAAAATAGTCTTTCCTTGTTTCTAAGCATCTATTTATCATGAAAAACATTCAAATTCTTATTAAAAAAATCAAAAAGATAGGTATAAGAAATAACTTTATAAACACTTTAACAATTTTAAACGATTAAATATTTTAGTAAATAATTATAATTCTATTTGTTATATCAAATTAAACAATACTGTGTGATAATTACTTGTTTGACAAAAATTATCTATATAAGTTAGAATTAAAAAAACAAGAATGGGAAGAAAAGTATAAAAAATTTAAAGAACGAGATGCTAAATTTGTTACTGATTCTGAAATTCCAATTAAACAACTTTATACTCCATTAGATGTAAAAGGTGATTACTTTGAAAAAGTTGGATTTCCTGGAGAACCTCCATATACAAGAGGGGCCTATCCAAACATGTATAGAGGGAGGCATTGGACTATGAGATTGTTTTCTGGTCATGGAACACCAGAAGAGACAAATAAAAGATGGAAATATTTATATGAAAATGGGGAAACAGGCTTCAGTGCTGCTGTTGATGCACTCACTTTCAATGGAATTGATCCAACTAATCCTGATGGAGCACCTGAAGTTGGAACCTCTGGTGTCCCTCTTTATTGTATTGATAGTTTATTTGCTTTAACAGAAGATATCCCAATTGATAAAGTCAGTGTAGCATTAGTAGTTGAACCCTTTACTTGCGCTCCTGTATGCTCTATGTATTTTAATATGGCGAAAATGCGAGGTTATGATATAAGCCAGTTAATGGGAACAACTCAAAATGACATTCTAACTATGACTGTTGGCTATATTCCTTACAAGAATAGCCCTCCTAATCATTTACTTAGATTAGCATGTGATTTCATTGAATGGACAGTTCCAATGAAGAATGTACCAAAGTGGCATCCTATTAACTTTACTGGATATAATTATCGTGAGGGAGGAATAGATGCAATTCAAGAACTAGGATTTGTTTTTGCAAGCGCATGTTCTCATATTGATAATTTAATCGAGAGAGGATGGAAAATTGATGATTTCGTTAATAGATTAGCATTTCATTTAGCAGCACATAAAGATTTCTTTGAGGAAATCGCTAAATATAGAGCTGCAAGGAGAATCTGGGCAAAATTAATGAAGGATAGATATAATGCTCAAGAAACAAGAAGTTTACAATTTCGATTTCATGTGCAAACCGCTGGAAGCTCCTTAACTGCTCAATTACCAATGATAAACATTGTACGGACAGCAATACAAGGATTAGAAGCTAATTTAGGAGGATGTCAATCACTTCATACAAATTCTTACGATGAAGCAATTTGTTTACCCTCAGAAGAAGCAGCATTAGTTGCTTTAAGAACACAACAAGTCATTTCGGATGAGACTAGAATTACTAACACTATTGATCCTCTAGCAGGTTCTTATTATGTCGAATGGCTCACTGATGAGGTTGAAGAAAGAGTATGGAAATATATAGATAGAATTGAAAAAGTTGGCACAATTGATAAAGCTTTATCTACAGGGTGGTTATACAAAGAAATGAGAGATGCATTTCATAAAAGAAGAATGCGTCTTGAAAATGGTGATGAAATAATGCTTGGAGTGAATAAATACCCTGTATCTTACGATACTGTAACTGATGTCTTTAGGACTAATGAAAAAGCAATTGAGATTGAAGTTAATAGGATTATGAAATTAAAAGAGCGTCGAGATAATGCAAAATTGGAAAGAATCTTAGATAAACTAAGAAATGTCTGTGAAAAAGAGGAAAATGTAATGCCAATTGTTATGGAAGCCACAAAGGAAGGAGCAACAGTTCAAGAGGTTTGTGATATCTATCGAGAAATCTATGGAATTTGGGAGCCACCGCTTGCCATTTAATTAGGAGGTATAAATATTGACTGATAAAAAGATAAGGGTATTAATGAGTAAACCAGGAATAGACGGGCATTGGCGGGGAGGTATAGTAGTCTCCCGAGCTATAAGAGATGCAGGCATGGAACTTATTTTTGGGGGTTTTCAAAACGTCCAACAAATTGTTGAGGCAGCTATTCAAGAAGATGTAGACGTAATTGGTCTAAGTATACATTCTGGTGCTCATTTTGCATACACTCAACAACTCCTTGATCTTTTGAAAGAGCGAGGAGTACTAGATAATATCACGATTCTACTTGGGGGTGTAATCCCTGCCAAAGATTTTGCTAAGTTAAAAGAGATGGGTGTTGCAAATATCTATGGACCTGGTTCAATGACTTCCGATATTGTTGAATTTATTCAAACACATGTCAAAAAATAATCTTATTTTTTCATTCTTTTTATGTAGGAAATGTAGGTTCTATTGATTCTAAAATAACTTCCAAAAAAATATCAATGATCAAACAACAAAAACTAAAAGAAAAAAAAAAATAAAATAAAAGTTATCTTACTATTTTTGGTTCTTTTACAATATTTGGTTCTACGCCTAACTTTGGTTTCTTTTTAAAATCATCGTTGAGTTTGTCATTAATTCCCGCAATCTTCTTTACCATATTTTTTCTGGATTCAATATCGTATTGCGTTGTGATGGCAATTTGTTCCATTACGGGTGAACCCCCACCGTGATAACCACCAACTTGATAAATTCCTCCCGTTGCAGAACAAAGCATATCTCCGACATAACGCCAGAATTGTGCTGCATTTTTAGGTGCGATATCTGGATTTCTAGTGATATATTTATAAAGAGATTCCTTCAATTCTGGATTTAAGAAGTCTTTTTCATGGGGGAAAGTAGCTGGAATACCACCTGAGATATCACATATTATTTCGGCTTCACGATAAACATTTTCTCCAGTTAAGCATCTTCCGACATTACAATATATAGAGTTTGGGATGTAGCTTCCAGGCCCATAAGGAATAAATCCTAAACCAGGCATGTATACTTCTGGTTTACCAAGATCGGAAGCTGTATAGCCAGCAGCGTAGCCTAGTTCTGTGACCATAATTAATTCCGCTAACTTATGTCTCACATGGGGTGCTTTATGAATATTATTATATTCTGCGGCTAAAGCAGCTGTACCTGTTATTAAATCTCCTATTGCTGGTTTACATCCTGAATAGCTATGTCGATGAAATAATGCAAATAATAACGCAAGAGCGCCTGCATGTTGATATTCGCCACAAAGAAAAACTCTTTCCCATGGAATAAAAACATTATCAAAAATTATGTAGGAATCCGT
>JBHLMP010000046.1:0-31195 GCA_048938025.1 Promethearchaeota archaeon | reverse complement strand
ACTAAAGATTTATTGCCAGAAATTATGTATGAAAATGTTGTAGTTTTAACCCATGGAATTGCCATGAGACCAGGTTCGCCAATTTTAATTGGTCATAAAGATAGTACTATAATTTTTTGTTTACCTGGAACCCCAGTTGCAGCTTATATTGGATTTTTAACGTTTGTAGGACCAACAATAAGAAAAATGTTAGGGTGTATTAAGCATGATCCGAGAAGAGAGATTTATGCTACAATTATAAAAGACGTTCCTGTTTCGAGTATGGGGTATGTTAATCATCTTCGTGTGAAAATCGAAAAATCTGATAATGATTTTATTGCTATTCCTATTAGATTAAAAGGTTCAGGAATAATTAGCTCATTAACGGAATCAGATGGCATAGTAGAGATTCCACCCTATCAAGAAGGATTAAAGAAGGGAGAAAAGGTGTTAATAAAGCTATTTTTAAATTAATTAAAAGCCTTCTTTTTCTAAAATTACATCTATTTATTTATCTTTTAAATCAGATATCCAGTTTTCTAATGCAAAATTATTTTAGATATGTTTAATTCTAAGACATATGGTTGATACAACCAAAATAGTAAAAGAAATACAAGAGAAATATAAGATAATTGGTAGAACAGAAGAGTTAAAACAAATTCTTTTAGCTCACTCAGTAGGTAAACATATATTAATAGAAGGAGAAGTTGGAGTAGGAAAAACAACTATTGCGAAAGCTGTAGCCGCTTATTTTGATTGGAATTTTTATCGTATTGACTGTTCAGAAGAAACTCTCACACATAATCTTGTCGGTTATTTTGATCCTCCTTTAGTAATTGCAAAGGGATATATTGAAGATACTTATGTACAAGGCTCACTTGTACGTGCTATGTTAGAAGGAGGATGTTTATTTATAAATGAAATCAATAGAATGCCTGAAAGTACTCAAAATGAATTATTAACAGCATTGGATGAAGGAATTTTAGAAATTCCAAAATTAAAAACTATTCATGCTCATAAAGATTTTTTTGTAATAGCAACCCAAAATCCATCTGCTCATGTAGGCGTAACTGTATTAGGAGAAGCATTGGTTGATCGATTTGTTTGGATAAAATTAAATTATCAAAATCCCGAAGAAGAAATTCTAATTATTAAACAAGAAGCGAATTTAAGTGATGGCAATGTCGATAAAATTGCTACAATATCTCAAAATATAATCCAAAAAACAAGAGAAAACACATCAATACGTAGGGGGAGCTCTATTAGAGGAGCAATCGATATGGCTGCTTTAATTAGTCAATATGGTAATGATAATAGTTCAAAGAATTGGGTTGAATCAGCTGTAATGTCCTTATATAATAAGATCGAACTAGAAGATGGTTTGACTCAATCAAAAAAAGAAATAATTACTAATATTGTTCTTGCTGTTTTAAATGAATCGGATTTTCAATAATCGATGATTTCTCAGAGGAAAATTCCGAAGAGATTGAGAAGAGACTGCACGTTAGACTTACTGAAAGACCACCTGATAAAGAGATTTTGAGGTATGAAATAATAAGAAAGAAAAAGAAAAAACCTGATTATTATAAACATTTAGCTAGTTCTCTAGATTATAAGCAGATAAAAGAATTAACATATGTAGCAATTCAATACAAAAACCTTGAAGCTATAATCGGACTTTTAAAATCAAATGTGTATGCAGCAACAGATGCTATAGATACTGATGAAGGTGTTAGATTCTTTTCAGAAAAAGCTAAAGAGTCAGGAGAATTTATGCCAGAAATTTACTTTTTCATCAGGCGTCCAATTTCTGAAAAATATAAAAAGATTTTTAGACGATTGGCACGCCAAAGTATTTTAAAATTATCATTAAAAATAACAAGCAAAGGAATAAGGGGACAATATAAAAAGACTGTTCCATATTACCAAATTGGAATGCCTGAATTCAATATGGATGAAACTATTCAGCATAATCCATTAAAGATTCTTAATAGATCTTTAAGTTACCGAGATATTTATGGAATTGAAAGAAAAAGACAAAAAAGAAAAGTTGCATTGATTCTAGATACTAGTGGAAGTATGTATGGGCGTTTACTATTAAATGCGGCACTTACAACTTCAGTATTGGCTTATAATATGGAAAAGGAAGATTTTGCTATTGTTTTATTTAATTCGACTGCTATGGTTATGAAAAAAATTAATCAGAAAAAGCCAATTAGTTCTATAATTGATGATATTTTAGATTCTGAGGCTGTTGGTTTTACAAATATTTATATAGGATTAGAAAAGGGATTAAAAGAGTTAAATAAAATAAAGGAAAATAGAAAAAATCGCTTTGGAATCCTTATAAGCGATGGCATAAGTAATAGAGGGCAGGATCCTATTGAATTGGCAAAAAAATATCCAAAATTGCATGTTATTGGAATGCCTGCTGAGAATGATGCCGATAGAGGTATTGAAACATGTAGAGATCTAGCTCAAGCGGGACGTGGTAAATTTTATGCTGTAAAGGATTATAAAGAAATACCAAGAGCTTTAATTGAATTATTATCTCAAACTTAAAATTTATTTATTCTTAAATGGAAAATGTTGCTTTTTTGAAGTGATTTTTATAATAACGCTTCACTTTTTTGTATTTCCCTAAATATTCTTTATCCTTTTCTTTTTTCAAATTAATTAGTGGTGCTAATTCTTCTAAGACTTTAAATTTATAAAAAAAGTATTCACTAACTGTTTTTGTCTCTATAGCAAAAATCATATTATTAATAAGTTTCTTAAACTTCTTTTTGTTTGAAATTCCTTTTAATGAATCTTTAATTACTTCAGCAGTTTCTTTAATATAACCCAGAACTAACCACCAGTAATTGCAATTATTATTTTATTTATCAATTTTATAGATAATTCCTTATTTGAATTGTAAGTTAAAGTCTAAAGTTACTTAAAAATAATGAGAGGGGTAACTAAAAGTAAAATTTTTTCAATAAAATTATAGTTTATTTTAATTAAATTAAGTTACAATGATAAATTTATTTTAAAAGAGATAATGTTAATGGAAAAAATAATAAGATATGCTTCGGAGGAAGATTTTGAACCACTCATGAATATGTATTTAGCGGAAGTTGAAAATCATCACCAGCGTGCAAAACAGTTTGCTAAGGATTTAATATATAAAGTAAATACACTTTTATGTATAACTGATGAAAAAATAATTGGAACTGTTTCATGGGATAAGCGTGGTGGTCTAAATGATGGTGTTATAGAATTAGTTGCATTAGGGGTTAATTCTAGTTTTAGGCGTCAAGGTATTGCTAAACTATTGATAATCTCATTAATTGATGAAGCAAAAAAATACTTTTCCGCGGATGGCTATAAACTACGGGTTATTTATCTCTTTATGGAAAGAGGAAACAAAATTGGCAGATTTTTCTATAAGAATGTGGGCTTCCGGGAAGTCTCAACTATCCCCGCATTTTGTCCTGACGATGATGCTACAATTTGGATTAAATATTTTTAATTCGAATAAAATTTAATGATGGAAAATGTTTCATAATATACCTGAAAATATAAAAAAAAGGATGGAATATTTAGAAGGTATTGATTCAAGAGATCGAAATGATGGTACTCCAAGATTAAGAAGATTGCGGCAAATAACACCTGATACTGGTAGATTTCTTTCAATTTTAGCTGCAAGTGCGCCTAAAGGAGAATTTATAGAAATTGGAACTAGTGCTGGTTATTCCACTCTATGGATTGCTATTGCTTGTAAATTTACCGCGAATAAAGTAATAACCTTCGAAATTTTAAAGGAAAAAGTAGAATTAGCCAAAGAAACCTTTAAAATAACAGAAATGGAAAATTATATTGAATTGATTGAAGATGATGCCCGTAAGTTTATAAAAAACTTTAAGGAAATATCTTTTTGCTTTTTAGATGCTGAGAAAGAGATATATGAAGAATGCTATGATTTAGTTATTCCAAATATGGTTAGGGGAGGAATTTTTGTTGCAGATAATGCAATTAATCATTATGAAACTTTAAAACCTATGTTGGAAAAGGCTTTAGCTGATAAGCGAGTGGACGCACTAATAATACCTATAGGTAAAGGAGAATTATTGTGTAGAAAATTATGATTCTTATTCATTTTTAAAGTATAAAGAATTTATTTTTATTGAATTTGGATATAAAGATAATATTGATATAGATAAAATTACGAAATTATAGTAAATTTTTAAATAAAAGTTCCTCTATTAGAAAAGTGAGTAATTAATGTTTGAAAGAGAAGATGATACCATTCAGGAACAAGAAAGACGTTCTTTTGAAACAAAAATCGCATACGTTTTCAAAATTTGTCTCATTGGTGACGGCGGCGTAGGAAAAACCTGTATTGCGCGGAGGCTATGTTTTGATACATTTGAGGCAAACACTCAATTGACCATTGGAATAGATTTTTATACCTATGACATCCCTATAATAGTAAGAGGCAATAAAAACAAAGTAAGGCTTTCAATTTGGGATTTTGGGGGGCAAGAACAATTTAAGAAGTTATTTAAGTATTATATTAATGGGGCGAATGGCATTTTTTTGGTTTTTGATTTATTAAAAATGGAAACCCTTATTAAATTAGATTGGTGGTATGATAATTTAATTGAACATAATCTTCATGAGCGCCCAAAAGTTTTAATTGGAACTAAACTTGATTTGGTTCAAAAAAATAATAAAAAGCATAAAGTTGATGAATTAACTATTGAGAATTTCCTTGATAAACATGATGAAAAAGATTTTTTGAAGACCTCTTCAAAGGAAAATACAAATATCCTACATAGTTTTAAAGAAATGACCAAAAAAATAATGGATTCTCATGAATTAGATTATGATAAAATTCTTTAATTAATCTTATTTTGAAAAATCTTATTCTAAATTGGCAAATTTGAATTGTTTATTCTTTAATATAAATATTAAAAATTTAAACTCCTTTACCTTTTTAATAATAAAGAACGTTTTTTATTATTAAACAAAAATAAATTAAGAGAAAATAGTGGTCCGACCTCCAGTTCCTCCGACAGAAAAAAACATATGTCTTCGTTGTAAAGGAGCAAGACTCTTATGTGGTAAAAAATCTTGCCCAATCTTATTAAAAAAGTCTGTAATGAAATCTCTGGTTCCTTATAAATTAGATAAAACCATTAGAGACATAGATATTTTTGGTGCAAGTCCGCCCGGTTTCTTTGTAGGGCATTTCAGTTACCCTAATGTATATTTAGGACCCCTTGTTCCCTTTCAAGAATTTAAGTTGAATTTAGATGTTCCTGATAATTATATTCTTGATGCTCCAGAGCTCTGGTTTGGGAAACAAATGGCTGAAATTGTAAGTTATAGAAGCAGCTTAGTTAGAAGTAATTTTAAAACCAATGTTTTCATAGGTCAACCAAATAGGAAGAATACCCCTCCTTTAAAAGTACAAAGACTATTAGACACATCTCAAGAGCTAGCCATGGCTGCTCGTCCTGTTGATACAGAAACTAAATTAGAGAAAATGAATCTTAGAATGCTAATGGATAACCATGCCCCACCAATTGGTCCAACTGGAATGACTGAAAAAATTAGAATTACTGAAAATGTAAAAGTTCATCCTAAAGTAGAATATTGTGTGTCAGATACAGATCTTAAAGCTACAGATGCTGTATCAGAGCATTTGTATTTTAATGGTCATGTGCCTCAATCAACAATCAAAAGAATATTTTCTGCTGGATTGCTTGGCCAAAAGAAAAATCGTAGATTAGTACCTACTCGCTGGACTATTACGGCTGTGGATGATATTATTTCAAAAGCACTAATTAAAGAGATTAAAAGATTCCCTGAAATTAATGATCATCAAATTTTTGAAAGTAGTTATCTTGATAATCATTTTAAAATTCTCCTTTTCCCAGGAAAGTTCACTTATGAAATGAACGAAGTATGGGCACCAAATACTTTATGGAATATTTCTCTCGATGGTCGCAATCAAAATCTGAAACCTCAGATAATGACTGATTATGAATTTTATCAAGGAAGAAAAAATTACGCAAGCAATATTACAGGTGCTTATTATGCTGCGAGAAAAGAAGTATGTGAATATCTTTATAATATTGGAAGACAGGCGAGAGTATTGATTTTTCGTGAAGTTCGTGGAGGTTATCTTGTTCCTTTGGGAGTTTGGGTCATCAGAGAAACTGTAAAAAATGCAATGGCTTTAGGTGCTTCTACAATATTGGATAACTTTGATGATTCTATTAAAAAAATGGCAGAAGGTTTTATGGTTAATCTAAAATATTGGAAAAAAAGTAGTAAATTAATAAATTTTATAAAAACTCAAAAAACAATAGATACTTTTTTATAAGTCCTCTTTCTAAATATTATATTTTTTGGGATTAGTTTAATAGAATTATTTTTTTAAAACTTTAAATGTATTAAAAACTGATTTTATTTATTAAAATTTAATTATTCAAAAAAATATTTTAAAAAAAAAGTGAAATTTATGGCTCTTGCTGGTGAAAAAGTAGGAATTCCTTCTGCTGATGAAGCTCCCATGGTGGTAATGGCAAGATTTAAACAGCCACTTGCCGGACTTATTTCATTATTAATTGTTTTCATTATAAGTATAGTTTCATGGTGGATTTTTTTTGATCCACGTTGGCATGACCCCTTACCAATATGGAATAATGAAGTAACAGCTTGGGCATCGGTCATTGGAGGTTTTGGGTTGATTGGAGTAGTGTGGGCGATCTGGTTTGAAAACTGGCCGTATTATAATTGGTTTCGAACACCTTGGAAAGTAGGTTTAGTTGGAACTGCGATTAATGCTGTAATTATCATTATTTTTACACTTATTTTGCTGCCCTTATTTCAAATATTCTATGATAATTATCTTGGAGCAGATCCAGGGGCTTCAGACTATATTTTATGGTATCGTAGTGCGTCTATATTTGGAGCATTGAGTGGTTCTTTGTTTTCATTTGCTGTTCTTTGGGTCGCGGGTACCATGTATTGGCCCTTTTTTAAATATAAACAACCAAAACGAGGGTTAATAATATGGGTAATAGGAAATGCGATTACTATTTTAGTGTGGTTCCTCATATTTTTCAATACTGGTTATGCAAGTGGTACAACTGAACTTACTGCAATAAAGGGTATACAATTTTCCTTCCCAAATTCGTATCCATTATCGCTTGGATGGACACAATGGATAATTTTCTTTTCCTTGTTAACAATGATGGTGTTTGAATATTGGCCTTGGAATAAACTTGGCAGGAAACAACCATTTATGGGTATAATTGCTTTCGCTTGTTGTGTTTTATTAGGATTTCTATTTATGGTATTATTAGAACCAATAGGATACATATTCGATGGTATTTTTCAAATTATGGGTGGAAATCCTCCTGGAGAGATTGAACGTGTTATTGGTGTTTATTACATGGCAATATCATATGCTATTTTTTTGATATGTGCAGTAGTAGTAGTATCGTTGTTTTTTGATAATTGGCCCAAAAAATATCCCCAATGGTTAAATTTGATTATCCGTTTTATATTGGTTATAATAATTGGTACAGTAGGATTTTTTGGATTCTATTTGCTGGCCCCGCTTCTTTTTGGAGAACCAAGTAATTATTGGGAAGTAAACGCAACTCCATTTGTATTATTATTTCTTTGGATAGAAATATTGTTTGCTTATGTTTGGAGAAAATGGCCAATATATAGAGCAGTATAGGTGATAAATTCAGATGGTTAAAGCAGGAGAAAATCTAATATCAGAGGATTTCTCTTGGATTGGAGATTGGTCTGGACGTCGTGCAATATTAACTCCTAATCGTGAAGCTATTTTTGATAACATTGAAAAAAAATTGCATACATTTAAGGATCTTGATTTCAGAGCAAACCAATTCGCACGAGTTTTAAGGGAAAATGGAATTTCAAAAGGAGATCGCGTAGCCATGTTTTCTACAAACAGGATTGAATGTGTTGATCTCTTTTTAGCGACAGGAAAAATTGGAGCTATTTTAGTTCCATTCAATATAAGACTCTCAATTCAGGAATTAGATTATTTAATTAAAAAAACTAAACCATCTATTTTTTTCTATGAACCAAAATTAGAATCTCAAGTAATTCAAATAAAAGAAAAAAATTTGGTATCAAAATACGTTGTAATGGGAAAAGAAGCAATTTTAAGTGATCCTTCCTCTCAAAACTTAATACAGAAGTTCTCAGGTACTCCCATTGAGAGACCAACAATAAATTTCGAAGATCCGCATCTCATTTTATTCACAGGTGGTACTACCGGTCTTCCTAAAGGAGCAACTCTCTCTCATAGGCTAATTTTTTGGAATTCGGTAAATACTATACTTTCATGGGGTTTAGAACCAGATGATATTCAACCACTTCTATTTCCCCTATTTCATACAGGTGGATGGAATGTACTCTTGGTTCCGTTTTATCATCTTGGAGCAAAAACAATTTTAATGGGAGATTTTAATCCAAAAGAAATTATCAGAATTATCGAGAAAGAAAAATGCTCGATTGTGATTGGGGTTCCTACAATGTTTCATATGATGGCAAATGCTCCCGAATTTCAAGATGTAAAATTTGAGTCAGTTAGAATTTTCATTTCAGGGGGAGCACCATGTCCAGTTGCAATTATGGAAAACTATTGGTCAAAAAATAAACCATTTAAAATGGGGTATGGATTAACTGAAGTTGGACCAAATAATTTTTACCTTCCTGAAGATAAAATCAAGCAAAAACCTACTTCAGTTGGTTTACCCGTATTTCATTGCGATATGAAAATAATTGATACCAAAACAGATGAAATCGTAAAACAAGGAGATGTTGGAGAACTTTTGCTTAGAGGCCCTCATATATTTTCAGGATATTGGGATGAACCAGAAGAAACAAATAAAACGATTGAACCAGATGGTTGGGTACATACTGGAGATTTAGCGATGCAAGATGATGAAGGATTTTATTATATTGTGGGACGTAGAAAAGAAATGTATATTAGTGGAGGAGAAAACGTTTATCCTGTTGAAATTGAAGAGCTACTTTTTAAACATCCAGCGATTGACTTAGCTGCTGTGATAGGCGTTCCTGATGAAAAATGGGGTGAAGTTGGTAAAGCATTTTTAACTCTGAAAAAAGGAGAAAAGTTAACGATTAATGAAATTCGAGATTATTTGGTTGAAAAATTAGCTAAATATAAAGTTCCCAAGTTTTTCGAAATAAGAGATTCGCTCCCCACAAGTGCTACTGGTAAAATATTGAAAAAAGATTTAGAATAGGTGAAATATTTATGAGTTATCGACCTGTGGGATTAGAATCTTGGGGAATTTATCTTCCTAAAGAAATGCATACAAGTGAATATATTGCCAAACAAACTGGAATCCCTAGAGATGTAATTGAGGAAAAATTTGGTTTAAAAAGCAAAACAGTTCCCGGTCCTAAAGATCATACGGTAGCAATGGGAGCGAAGGCAAGTTTACAAGCACTTAAGAGAGCAAACATCACAGCAGATGATCTGGATCTAATTATATGGGCAGGTGAGGTGTATGCTGAACGTCCAATGATGACATATGGAATAAAATTGCAGCAACTTTTAGGAAATCCCACGAAACCTTGGGCTTTCGATATAAATCAAAGATGTGGCACATTTTTGGTTGGTATGTTATTAGCTAAAAGTTTAATGCAAACTAATATGAATATTAAAAGAGTATTAGTTGCCAGTGGTTATAGGAATTGTGATTTAATTAATTATAAGAATCAAAGATCTCGATTTATGATTAGTCTTGCTGCAAGTGGAGCTGCTGCCATTATTAGGGCTGATTACAAAACTAATGAAATTTTAGGAATTTCTGCGATATCAGATGGAAGATTTGCTGATGATGTATATGTTCCCGCAGGAGGAACGGTAGAACCTATTTCCGCTGAAGCTATCGAAAAAGATTTAATCTATTTAGATGTTCCCGATCCTGAAGGTTTAAAGGAAAGATTAGATAATTTTTCAATGGATTCTTTTATTAAAGTTATCGATAATGCTTTGGAACAATCAGGGTATAAACGAGAAGATATTAGTTACTTGGCACTATTACACATGAAAAGAAGTGCATTTGAGTATGTTGCAAAAGCTGTAGGTGTAGATCCTTATAAACAAGCAACATATCTAGAAAATATTGGTCATAATGGACAGAATGATGGAATAATTTCTTTAGAATATGGTACTAAAAATGGTAAAATTAAGGATGGAGATATTGTAGTACTTACTGCCGCAGGAATTGGTTGGGCATGGAATGCTGGAGTAATTAGATGGGGTACATAAATCTAAATTTAGGTTTAAATATTTTTTTTTATTTTTCCCAAAATGATAAAACAAGCTCATTAAATTCTTTTGGATGATCAAAAATTGTTAAATGCCCTGCTTCAGGCATTATAACTAGCTCTGATTGAGGTAACCATTCATGTATCATTTCACTAGCCCAAACAGGAGTAGTTATATCTTTTTTACCTACTAACACTAAAATAGGGATATTTAATGATTTTAGATTTTCACAAATATTAAATCCTGCTGAAGCGGCTGTTGCTCGAAGACAATCTTTCTTTGTCATATGATTAGTCACCATTTTCGCCACATATTCCGCAATTTCTTCATTAAAGGGATTTAATCCTCTTACGCTAATTCCCCTGGCAAAATCCTCAAGCTTGGCGTTATTAACGCGACCCAAAACATCTGTAATTGCTTCCTGACTTATAAAACAAAAACTATCAGCAACTACCATTTTTTTTACATGCGAAGGATTCTCTAATCCATATACCATAGCAATCATGCCCCCTAATGAATGCCCAACTAAATAAAGATCTTTTATCCAATCAAGGTGAGCAAGTAAAGCATAAAGATCGTCCACATAGTTTCTAATTGTAAACCGTTTTTTAGGTTTTGTAGTTCTTCCATGACCCCTAAGATCATAACGAAGAATATTGAACTCTTTTTCGAAAATTGGTAACTGTTCTCTCCAACAATCACCATTTAAGAAAAGACCATGAATTAATACCATCTTAGGTTTATTTATATCTCCAATTATTTCATAAGCAATCTCAAATCCTTTTTCAGGTGAAAAATATTCTATGATTTAATCACCTATTGATAACACAATTTTTACATTAAAATCTAAAATAACTAATTAACTAGGTTAAATACCAATTATTTTTTAAATTATTTATAAATTTACAAGATATTAAAATTTCAGTTATTACTAAGAAATGTTTATATACCAAATTATTAAATAATAATAACATACACAATTTTAAATTAAAAATAATTATGCGAAAAACGTGGGTTTTAAAATGAAAAAGATTTCTTATGCCCTAATCGGATTTATATTAGTTTCCATAATGCTAAGTGTTCCAATTGCATCAGCTCAAGGCACTACATATTATTGTACTGGAGTTGTTGATGCAGAAGCTACTTGGAAAGTTAAAACTGTTAATAACGGCACATTGGAGGCAATTTTTGGTCCTACTTGGGTAACTACTATTGAAAATTCATTTGGAACGGGTGCTAGTGTTGTTGGTGCGAAAATGAAAACAAAAGTTACATACGTAAATTCTAGCTATATATTTGACCCTACAACTGTCCCTCCTTACCTCGTGATGGCCCCTGTTGATGCATGTATAATCCTTGCAGATGTATGGTGGTGGACAACAAGTCCTTTCGGAGATACTCCGGATCTGTATAGCTCTGCTACTATAATTTTCATGCATCCAGAAAATCTTACAACATATTGTCAAATTTTGGGGGCTACATATACTGTCTATGAAGGAAATGTTTCTGAGAGAAATGCATTTCCCTACTTAAATGGTCTTCCTTATAATCCAGAGGATTATTTATCTGAACTTCTTTGGGATAATGATTATGTAATTCAAGGCACAACAGTCACTCATACGATTACAGGATTTTATATTGGTTTTTTTGGAGTATACGGAATAGATTGTACTGAAACCTGGAGATATTCTAGTTCGTATGGGACATTCTTGGGTTATAAATTAGTACATAATAATGGGACAGTAGCTTATGAAACGGCATTAGTAACTCCTTCGGCCGAAGAAATACCTGGATTTGAACTTCTGGTTTTAACAGCCACTTCAATAGGAACAATAATTTGTGTTATTTACGTGATAATGAAGAAAAAATAGAAATTACTAAATGTTAAATTCCATTTTTTTTTATTTTTACTTAAATTTTTTTTTATTGATGCAAATATTCATAAAATTTTAATGTATAAATCACTAAATCCATATATTGAAATTCTAATTATTAAAAGAAGAAATTTGATAAGTGAAAATAAGAATAGCGCAGAAAAAGTTATAGAATTTAAACCAAAAAACATAAGCTTAACAGTTGCTTTAATTGGAGTAACTGCTGCTTTATATACCGCCTTAGGTTATATTTTTCAGCCTATTAGTTACTTAGGGATTCAATTTCGCGTTGCTGAATTAATAGTTGGAATGTGTATTATTTTTCCATTTGAGGGTTTAATTGGTAATGTTTTGGGAGTATTTTTAGTAAATTTGACTTCTCCATTAGGATTAATTGATTTAAACAGTTGTTGGGTAAATGTACCAGCGTTACTTTGTATAATTTATTTTAAGGATAAGAGAATTTTGAAATATTTAGGAGGAATTTTGTATGCTATAATTATTTCTTTTTATGTTGCTGTAATTTTGTATATTGTTCTCTTATTACCACTGTGGTTAATGTTTATTCAAGTCTTAATCGCTGAGGTTATTTTAGCTACCCTTGGGATAATCCTTTTTGAAGGAATTAAAAAAGGATTAAATATTGAAGTTTAGATATTAAGTTAGATTTAATATATTTAATATTTCTAAGATTTAATTTTTATACTTCAAAAGCATTTATAGTTTATATGATAAAACAAATTTACTAATTGAACTAATCTTAGTAAAAAATTTAAGGGGTGAAGTTATGTGGTTAAATGCTTGGGCATCAATGAGAATGGATAAAGAACAACGTTGGTGGAGTTATGAATGGAATTTTGCAGAATCAGTAAGAACTCAGATGAAATTGCCAGAAAAAATAATTGTTAAAGATGACACATTAAGAGAGGGTGAAGAGACACCAGGAACCTACTTTACAATTGACCAAAAGGTTGAAATTGCTAAATTATTGGAAGAAATGGGAATAAAGGAAATTGAAGTAGGGTATGCCGCAGGAATTAAAGAACATGCCGACACTTTTAAAGTTCTCAAAAAAGAAGGCATAAAAATGAAATTATCATCGCACGCGAGAATGTATGTGGAAGATGTAAAAAAAGAAGTCGATGATATCTTGGCTTCAGAAGCAGATTCTATTAATTTCTTACTTGTCCCCAGTCCCACCTTAAAAACTAAGAAAGAAGTGTTTGAAAGAATAACCGAAGGTATAGAATATGCAAAATCTCAGGGAGCATATGTAGCTTTTGGTTCTGGTCGTGTTATTCCACGATTTTGGGAAAAATTTTTACAACTTGCTGTTGATGCTGGAGTAGATCGGGTGGTGGTTTATGATGGAAACGGATGCGCATTACCATTAGCATTTAAAGAAACAGTCATTTTTACTAAAAATATTGTCAAAGATATACCCATAGAAGTCCATACGCATAATGATCTTGGATTAGCCGTGGCAACTACCCTTGCAGGAGTAGAAGGAGGAGCTGAAGTTGTTGATGTGGTATTTAATGGTTTGGGAGATAGAGCAGGAAATGCGGCAACTGAAGAAGTTATAATGGCTCTTGAGATTTTATATGGATTTAATCTAAATTTAAAATTAGGAAAAATTATGGAGGTTTCTCAACTTATCGAAAAATATAGCAAAACCCCTTTGCAATCTCATAAAGCTATTGTAGGAAAAAATTGTTTTATACATGAATCTGATTTACACGTTGAGCAGATTTTACTCGGTAATTGGGTTACTTGGGAATTATTTCAACCTTATGTGGTTGGACAGACACGAAGGCTGATATTTGGAGCAACTACCCTTCAAGATAGGGCAATAAAAGCAAAATTGGAAAAAATGGACCTACATCCAACCAATAACCATATAGATATCATACGTGCTAAAATTAAGGAAAGCCTTCAAACTAAAAATTTCATTTCTGAAAAAGAACTTGAAGATATAGCAAAAGAGATTATAGGCTAGATTAAAGTCTATAAAATAAGATAAAAATTAATCCTAATAGATGTGGAAGTTATGGAAGAAAAAACAAAGTGGTTTAATGAAAAATGGTGGTTATCACCTTTAAATTACTCTGATGAGGTAAGAAAACTAGTTAATCTCCCAAAAAGAGTTTATGTTCGAGATTCTACCATTAGAGAAGGAGAAGAAACTCCAGGTGTGTACTATACACTAGATCAGAAAATTAAAATTGTGGAAAAATTAGAAGAACTAGGTGTAGAGCATATTGATTGTGGCTACATTGGTCAAGTTCAGGATCAATGGGATCTTGCTAATCAAATTAAAGAATTAGGGTTAAAATTAAGAACATATTCTCATTTAAGCTCAAATCCCTCGCGTTGGACTGATGAAATCAAGAAATCATTAGAAGCCAAATTAGATTATATTGGATTTGGAATTGTTTTAACTAAGTGGCAACTTCAATTGTTTACAGGTGATGAAAATATCTCTCCTGATGTTATGATTAGTCTAATTCCATCTATTTTAAAGAGAATAAAGCGATTAGGAGGCAAGGCAATATTAGATTGTGTGGATGCTACACGTTCGGATATTAATATTTTAAAGAGGGCAATCGAAAAAGGTGTAAAGTTTGGTGCAAATATGGTAATGTTATATGATACAGTTGGTGCTTGTAATATTCCGGCTATTTCTTATTTGATTAAGGAAATTAAGCCTTTAGTAAAAGATATCCCTATTGGAATACATGTCCATGATGATTTTGGGTTAGGTACGGCTTCTACAATTGCAGCAATTGAGCAGGGAGCAGTTTATATGGATTTAGTAGCAAATAAACTAGGAGATCGTGCAGGAAACACTTCTTTTGAAGAAGTTGTTGTAGCTTTAGAAATGCTCTATGGAGTTGATACGGGAATCGAAATATCTAAGCTTTATGATTTCTGTAAGTTTATAGAAAAGGTATCAGGTGTACCATTGCCATATAATAAGCCAATAGTAGGGAGAAATACTTTCTTACATGAAAGTGAGTTGCATGTAATGAGTGCTTTAGAGAAGGATAAGTATTGGATGTGTTTTACGCCTTATAGACCCGAAATAGTGGGTCAAGAAGAGAATATCATTTTTGGTCCTACAACCTTACATGGAGATGCTGTCAAAATGAAATGTGAGCAAATGAGAATTAAAAATTGTGAGAAATTATTACCTCTGATTATGAAAAAAGTTCACTCCATAATCACTGAAAAGAAATTCATTAAGGAAAAGGAATTAGAACGTGTTATAAAGCAATTTATGGAGTAACTTATTTTTATTTAATTGAGGATAAATAAGAAGAGGCTGTATAAAATCAAAGAAAGTTATTTAGATAACATTTAAGTCTTTTGGATAAATTTATTTTAGAACTGCTAGGTTATTTCCAGCTCAGCAAGATATATAAGGTTTCTTTATCGCAAAATTCAAAAAAAAATAATAATTTAATTCAGTATGTCAAAACGAAAATATTGGACAGTAGGCCAAATTGATGCTACAGGTGTAAGAGGACCACATGAAAAAGAATTGACAGAGATTAGTAAAGCAAAATATCATTTATTTATAGATTTAGATAATGATAGATTAGAAAGAATTATCCATGAAGATTTGGGAGGGCAAATTGAAAATATCGGTTTGAGTGAAGATTGGACCATAACAGTTCAAATGTTTCCTGAAGTGAATATACATATGGCTTACTCCTATTTTGGTAATGAATTTGGTGATGAAATTGAAGCAGGATTTAAGTTTTATTTTTCAGGGGAACATGCTACGTGGGTTCCTGGAGAAGATAGTGCTACTTATATTGATATTGTAATGGATTTTATAGAAAGACAAATTAAGGGTAAAACACCATTCGAAAAGACGTATAGTAAAAAGACTGAAATGATGGAAAAAGTCCTGATACAAAGAAGCGAACCTTTCAAATTGCTGAAGGAAGTAGATAAAGACAAATTGGAATCTTTTCTTGGAGCAAAAATCTGGAAAACGTCTGAAGGTTGGAGAATTAAAAGAGAAGTGTTTCCAAAAATTTTAACTGAAATTAAGTACAATGATCAAAAAGGATTGGATATCTCTTATTCAGGTGATAATTTAGAGAAAATCAGTAGTTATCATATTGAATTTTTAGGGATTTTTACTATTAACCATATACTAAGATATATTACTGTAAATAACTTAGATAAAGATTTACCTGATATCTGCCATATCATGTTTTCAAGATACTATACCAAATTAAAAAATTGGCAACACAGGACAAGATAATATAAATAAAAAAGCTAAAAAAAAGGAATTACTAAATAGCAGTCCATAAGATGGTTCTTCCTTTTTTTCGTGTTCGCTTGATTTTTTTAGAATTCTCTAAATCCGACATTACTTTCCAAATCTGAGAATTACTTAACTTGAAATATCTTCTTAATTCTGGGGTTGACATTTCTGTTCCATTTAGTAGATTTGAAATTAATCTTTTAATTTCTTCTATAGTATCTTCATCGGAATTTTCAGATTGAGAATCCTCTTCTTCATTTAATTCCATTTCGCTGATAATCCTTGTAGCAATCTTATTTAATTGCTTTATATTATTATCAATTCCTTTAGGTTTCATGAATAGACAGCATAGTTCTAAATCTTTAGGGAAAGCAACTATATAGAAATTGTCATATAATATTGCCCTTGGAGTTTTCTTATCTTTACCTCGATTTCCACCTCGAAATGCTAAATAAAAATTCATAGCAAAATCATCTAATTTCACTAGATTATTGTCAGAATTGTATTCCTTTTTCCATTTGAGAAATGGTCCATCAATCATATCAAATCCGATTAATGCTACCCCAAAAAGTTCATTTTCACTAAAATTCATTCTTTTAACCCCCTTCTTATTACAATTTGATCTAATTCTTTTTTAATAATATTCATTAATCTTATGCGTTCTGAAGGATTTATAGCTGTAAGTCCATATGTTTTTACATGAAGTATATCTTCAACCCTTTTAACATCCATTCGACCATCAGTTTTTACTAAATCTTGTTTGTTCGCAATTGCGATAATTGGGCATTCTTTACCTACGAAGTGACACGCATAATTAATTAATTCTCTTGAGTTTAATACATTTCGAGGACTTGAATCAGTTACAATAAAAATGATGTCGGAGCCTAAAAGGTAATCTTTTGAATAGGTTCGCAGATAAGAGTTCTGTCCTGCGAGATCCCATACCCTTAGGTAATAATCTTCAAATTTAACAGTCTTAAGATCTAATCCATGAGTGGGGAGGTATAATTTATCAATAGTTTCTTTCGCTAACAGTCTTAACATTGTTGTCTTCCCAACGGCTGGTGCTCCGACTAATGTTATCTTCACTAATTTATCTATTTCAGAACTTAACATTTATATTTCTTTTATAGATTTATTTATTAAGAAAAAATGAAGAAACTTAGAATATGAATCTCGATAATATCGATATATTATGCTAATATCATATCAGACCAATCTGAAAAAATAAAATAAGAAAAGTATATAGGATTCTATTTTTTCTTCAATATTTTTTTCATCCAATTAGGTAAGAGAAATCCGCCATACCATTCAATAGCACTTGATATTAAAATTATTCTTGTTATAATGATTGTAATTTCGTTTAAAGGAATTGATGAATCTAACAAAGCTCCAATAGAAAACGATATATAAGCCACAACAAGTAATTTCCCCTTTAATTTAACCTCAGGGTCATCAGATTTTAGAGATAGATTGGCAAATAAGAAACCACTAATCACAACAATTAATAAAAAAGAGATTAAAGATGCCATAATAAAGAATTTATAATTTACATCTACAGGAGGATTTAATTCTCCAATTAATTCAGGATTTAAAAATAGAAGGATGAAAAAAATAATTTCGAATAGTATTCCATAAATTCCAAATATCATTAGAATAAGTTTACGCTTTTCTTTATATAAAAATTCTGTAAAAGCAATCAACCAAATTACTATAGCAACAGGGACAAATAGGTTACCAATTAAAAAATATATTTGAGATGAAAGTCCTACATCATTAGCTATTGCTATTAGAAAAGATAGAGAACTTGGCCACCAAGGTTCAGATATGAGGATCCATGTACACCCAACTAAAAAATATATTCTTTCTCTATATTGAAAATATTTCGAAAGGATAATAAAACCAACTAATAATGAGATTGCAACAAAAATAAGACTAAAAATTCCATTGACAATATCTAGAGCTTCTAACGCCATTACTATTCCTTGTTAAGAATAATTATGTATAAATAAAGAATATGTAGATAAATTATATAAATGTTGAAACTAAATCGACTGACTTGTTATTAATTTATCATAATATTATATTAAAAAACAATAATAATACAAGTGAAAAAAATGTGGGAACAATGAGGCTAAATGTTAAAAGATTTTGAGATACTTTAATACATTCCTTTAGAGTATCCATAATAGCATTAAAATAATTGGAATCTCCCCAAATCTTAATGTGATGTTCAATTGAATCATTATAATAAAACTCAACTGGTTCTAAATTATTTTCTGCTTCTTGGAGTAAGAAATCTATTTTATCTAGAATATAATCAATTTTTATTTTATCACCTATAGGTGAATAACCTCTACTTGTTAGTTGCCTTGCAACAGTATGGCTGTCAGAAGTTGTTATTTCTCCTTTCTCTATTCCTCTATTTTGAAGTAAATTCAAGAGATATGAACGAATATCTATATAAGCATTGTTTGCATCGAAATTGATCAATACTGTTTTTTGATTTGTATTTGAATTCTTAAATAGATGAACCACAATACCTCCATACCCAATTCCTTCTTTTTCTGTAAATTCCTTCAATGGATCTTTAGCAACACCATAAAACATTAGAGATTTCTGCATATTTTCTATTATACTACTCTTTAAAAATTTTCTCGAGACATTAATTAAATCATTTGCTTCAATTGAGTCTTTCTTGATTAAAATTTCATCTCCAATAATAGCATTATGAGCATCAATAATAATGATATCACGATAATCCAATTTTTTTGCGTTATCTCTAATTCGCTCTCCAACATTAGCTTCAATATCATCAGAAGGGAGAGGGTGCCTGGTAATAAATATTAATGGAATATCTCCTATTTTTATTCCAAGAAGTTTCGCGCTATTGGAAATTTTCCTTGAAAAATCACTAACTTCTTTTAACCATTCTAATTCTGAATTCAATTTTATTTCATTAATATCTAGCTTTATTCTATCTATTATTTTATCCACATATTTTTGTGAAGTAAGGTTTTGAGCATGATCATTAGCAGTGTGATAAACTGTTGTCCCAGGGATATCTTTAAATTCCCTATAGATATGTTCAGGTAAATCGGAAGACCCACATGTTTTAAAGGGGCCAAAATGAACATCTGGAATAATAAATAATCCTTTAATTCTTTCAGTCTTTACACTTCTAATGAGTAGATATTGTAATTTTATATGTGATTCTACACCTACTTTATCGAAATATTTCTCAAGCAAGTCATCATTCCCATCTGTCATCATAGATAATATGAAAGCTCTGATGAATGGGTAACCACTCATTCCTGTTGCTTCTTTATATACATTGCTTACTTGAAATAAACCCCTTCTATAAGGAATAGCAAATAGAAGCGCACATGATACAAAAAAGATTAACGACCTGATGAAAAAGTCAAAAGATAATTGAAAAGTGTAAACACTATAAAAAAGGATTGCGGAAATAGGTTGTAAAAGTGCTAATATTATATTACCAGGACGCCCGACAGTTGTAAATGAAAAATAGATAACAAAAGCGATTATATAAGATATAATAGTCCCCAACATAAAAAAAACGTAACGAAAAGTGCCATTCTCTAAAATAATAGCTAAAATTTGACCTAAAAGATAAGTGAGTCCTATAATTGTATTAAAGAAGGTGTTCATTTGAATCGACCAACCATTAGGTGGTGCTCGCAATATAGGAGCTTTTCTAGAATAAAATACAAGTGTAAAAACAAACCCAGTTCCAGAAATCAATAAAAAAAGACTTACAAAAATAATGAAATATAAAAAATCTATTTCTTCAATAAATATGTTATTGAGTATCATTGAGATTAGACCTAAAAGAATTGGCATACCAAGGAATATAGAATAAGCTAATCTTTTAGAAGAGAAGAATTCCATATATGATATTATTCCCGGTATTTGGCGAGAAGGTTGCTTTAATCTATACATCGAAATTTAAATCGAATAATTATTTTAAGAAGATATTTTAATAGACATCAATACCTCAATTTTAATAATTGAATAATACAATTATAACTTTTATTAATAAATTATAAATAATTTTTTAATTCAAGAGTTCTTAAGTTAAGTATGGAAGTGGATCAGCAAAGGTTAGCAATTATAGCTAATAAACGGTTTGGCGATATTCTTAGAGAGGGTTTTAAATTGTTCAGTAACAGTTATGGATATATAATTTTACCTCTTATGATGTTTTCGATTATTTCCATTATCCTACAAGTTTTTTTATTGACTGATCTTGAGTGGCGTGTTAATGAATTAGACGTATCTGTTACTCAAATAATGGAGAATTTAGGAGAATCTGATCTAACTGAATCTGATTGGAATCTTTTACTAAAATATCTACTAATGTACTTTGCTTTGATATTTCTAAATAATTTAATTGCTGGAATGGGAGTTGGAGGGATAATTACAACAATTGCTATGTGTTCTGTTAGTACATTTCTTTATAAAAAATATGTACAAGGAGAAGCCGATTTTATGTCTTCTTTCAAGAGTTCATTTAATGCAAAAATGTTATTAGTTATTCTTATAATAGGAATATTCATTCCAATTGGAACTTTTTTATTTTTTATTCCTGCCGTTATCATATATGGTTTCTTTATTTTTTTAATATTTACTTACAATATGAAAGATATTGATAAGCCAACTTCAAGGGCACGGTTTTTTGCTAAAGGCGCATTTTGGAAATTAATTGGAGTTTTTGTAATTAATTTCTTGATTTTAGCAACTATAAATATGATATATACTACAATTATCGATTCTATCATTGAAATTAATGTTGATTCAACAACCTTTTCAGATATGTATAACTCTTGGTATGATCCTGCAACTAGGAACTTTGGAATGATAATTCTTTATCAAATTCTCTATAGTATTGTTGATATTCTATTTGCTCCGTTATTTATTTGCTTATTAACCTCATTATTTGCTACTACAAAAGCAAAAAAAGACTTGGGATATGATTATAGGAGAGAAGCTTATCCAATAAGTATCGGTTATCAAGAACCTTACACACCTGAATCTTATGAAGAAGTGCCCTCATATGGAATACCATTAAAAGAGGGGTTCTATTGTCCATTTTGTGGGCATCATATAAAAAGTCCCAAAAAATTTTGTCCAAAGTGTGGAGAAGACATTTCATTTATTAATGAATAATGATTTGTGATTTATTGAACTATAATAAATAAGAATCCTAATATTGAAGCAAAGTGAGATATTTTTACAATTTCTCTTTTTTCTTCGTATTATAATTATAACTTAAAGAAATTTGTATGTTCATAATAAATATTGAAAAAAAATTTGATTTAAAAGTAGAAGATTTAAATAACCCAGTAGTATTAATAGGGTTCCCTGGTATTGCTCTTGTAGGAAAACTGGCAATTACATCTATAGTTGATTCAATTAAAGCTAAAGAGTTTCTGAGTATTGAATATTTCAACTTTCCTGCTAAAGCTAATGTTGAAAAAGGAAACTTAGAAATTCCTACTGCTAAGTTATATTATAAATCAACTGATAAAGCTAAAGGTAATGATATTTTTATTTTAACAGCAAATTATCAGCCTCAGGATCCACAAGGCGTTTATGAATTTTCCAAAAGATTTTGTGAAGAAATGCACGGAATTACTAATGGGAAAATCCAGATGTATGTGAGTACAGGAGCGATGATCTCTGATATCGTTGAGGATAAACCAAAAGTACATATATGTGGTACTGATCAAGATCTTGTTCATTCATTCTTAAAGTTTGAAAATACTAAATTGATGGAAGGTGGAATAATTGCTGGTGCTAATGGAATCTTACCTGCATATGCAGGTAATAAAGGTTTTGCTCCAGGAGTTTGCTTGTTAGCTGAAACATTACCATTACCAATGATGACTCTAGACCCTCGTTCTTCTAAAGCTTTAGTAACTTTAATAAAGGATTACTTCTCAATAGATATGGATTTTAGTAGACTTAACGAAAAGATAAAAGAAATGGAGAGTATCTTAGATTCATTTAAAAAACAAGCAGATCATTTTATGAAGGGAAGACGAGAAGATAGAGGCCCAGATTCTTATTTTCGTTAGATATTCTATAAATATAGTTACCAGTTTTGAAAAATTAGATACTAATTTTTTTTAAACAAGTTTTTAATAAAATAAATTAATTATAGAATTAAATCAAAAAAATACAAATCTAATTTTTAAGTCCTTTCAAAATGGCGAATGACGTTTTCTCTGAGGATCATACCCTAATAGAAATTAATAATAAGATAAAAAACAAAATTTCTGATAATTTAAAGAAGGTAAACTTACAATCCCGTAATTATATTAAGGATATCATAACTCTGGTTAACAAGGAGATTGGAATTAATAAGATTTTGTCAATTGTATTATTTGGAAGCCAGAGATCAAAAGAGAAAGATAAAACAAAAATTTCAGATTGCGATTTACTCCTTATTTTTAAAGATAGAGTTTCTAATAGACATATTAAAGAAATTGAAAGATACTTTATGTTCTTAGAAATTAAACATAATTTTAGGGAGTATGATTCAAAGCTCATAAATAAAATTTTGGGAGTAATTCAGCAAACAACAGGAATGTTCATGAGTCACTTTTTAACTAAAAGAAGATATTGGGAACATGTAGTTTTTCATAAAATCTTTCGAGTAAATAAAGTATTTTCAAGCATTTTTGCTCCTCGCAACATTGTTTTAGGTAATGTAATTTTAAATAGTACTATTTTATATGGAGAAGATTTACGAAATAAGATTAGTCCAAAAATCCATATTACTTTTTTAGAAATGATTAGAAGTACAATTATGAATATAATGATATCTATTTTTTCTATGGGGATATCACTCTTTAAAAATCTTGATCCTACAAAATATCAATTAGAAGCGATTAAATGGTCATTAAGAGCTTCAAACTTTTATTGTTTTAGAGATTCAAAAAGTCTTGATAAGATTACTGAACGTTTTATCTCTTTCGAAAAACCAAGGCACCAAAAAAGAGCAAAAAAATTTTTTTCTGAATTTCTTCTATTGAGGAGGTCTCCTCGTAAGGCACTAAGCTTTATGATCAAATGTCCTATTAGAATTGTGAAAATTCACACAAAAGCAATATTATTCAAAAAGACAGTAAGAAGAAAAGAACATTTTCGAACTGCTCCTAAGCATTTTAAACCTATAGTAGATGAACGAACTTTTCCGTTAAATTTCTAAAAAAATATATGATAAGACTTCATAAAAAAATTTTGATTAAAGAAAAAATAAAAATATTTTAATTAATATAGAATTCTATAAATAGTAGATTTTTATATTTGTAATTTAACAAGGTATAATAGAAAAAAAGGGGGTTCATAATTGGCTGAAAATATTGATATCCGGGAGTTATTCTTTGACATATTATCAATATTGAAGTTTGAATTGAATTTCTATAAAGATAAAGAGAGTCCGATGTTCGAGCGAATCGTTAAAACTCGTGTCTTCCAAACTAAACTACAAAAATTAAAAGATTTTATTATGAAGTACTTTGAAATAATGTATAGGGACGAAGAAAGTCCTATAAATCAAGCAGCATTACGTACTCAGCTCGATAATATTGCCCGACTCACAAATTATTATGATGATTTATCTGATTTTTATAAGGATCATACTAAAATTTTAATAACTAAAGAAAAGTTAAAAAGCTTGGTTGAGTATAGCCACATCGAGATTTTATTTTTGGTGTTCACCAATATTCTTGATTGGGAGCATTATAAGTCCAGTTTGCTATTTCCTACAGATAAGACTAAGGAGAAGCTTTTAAAAGAATTTTTAAATAAACTTGCTAGTTCTGATATTATCTCAATTAAAGATCTCATAGATTTAGAACAAGAAATAGAACAATTTGTGCAAAGTATCGAAGTTTAATAATTATCTTATCTGGGATAAAAAGAGTATCCTTTTAAATTAAATCTATGAACGTTTGGTACTATTTATATAATTTAATTTTTAATTCTCTTTTTCATAGGAAAAAAGAGAAAAACTCCATTTCTCATAGGAGAAAAAAGAAAATAGATACTTATATAAATGTATTTCATCATGTAAGTCATTGAGATCTCTCTATAAGTTATTTTATTCAAGGGGTTAAGTATAGTTAAAAATGGCAGACTGTATCAAGAAGATTTTGGAAATCTATGATAATAATGAGGCTACAAAATATTTTATTTTAATTAAATTAATGAGGGATCTCAAGGAAAATTCGTCAAATATTTTAAAAATTAGAGATTGTCTCTTGTTAGTAATTAACTTATGCTTTGATCTTGGTTGTCCAGATAATTATAATAATAAAGGAAAAATAATCCATCAGCTTTCAAGGAAAGAAAAAAATACTGTGCATACCTTATTAAAAAGTGAGTTTAATAACTAAAAATAGGAGAATTTAATAGTGTTAGAATACTTTAAGATCAACTTCTCTCCATTTATCGTAATCAATGAATATTTTATCGATATTGTTTAGAGCTTCAATTAAAGCATTTCTAGTTTTATTATCATTTCTAAACGTATCAACAATCACATCATAGAGATCCACATTAAATTCCTGAGTTAGTTCAGAAATCTTTAATAAATTTATCTTATCAATGCCTTTTACTCTAAGCTGGTTAAATGCATTTTCAACTTCTTCCTTTAATTTGATAGTAGCTCTAAGAGATTTTAAACATTTATCTAATAATTCCTGTTCTTTTTGTAAAACTAAGGAATCCTCTTCTGACAAATCATTTTTTTCTTTTACTGCTTCAATCCTTTCGTTTAATAAATATTTAACTCTTTCATAGATACTTATTGCTTCTAAAATCTTACCTAATCCTCTTATTAAATGGTTCTTACGATATAGTCTTGCTTCAAGAATTTTAAGATAGGCATCTTCATAATAGGTTTGAATCATTCCATATGTACTTTTTTCTCCGTCACTAATTCTTATATATATTTGTTTTAAATCTTCTTGTAGTTGGTCTTTTTCTGAAGGGGATAAATCTTCTTCATTTAATTGTCTGTATATTTTATTTGTCTCTTGTAAGAATAATAAAGTTCTTAATTTCATTATATGAGCTTTTTGTTCAATATTGGTAATACTACGGGAGTCTCCTTCTCGCTCACAGAACTTAAATATAATAATTGCATCTCTTAATAGTTGATTAAATTTTTTATTATCTGTGAATATATAATATTTTGAATCTTGTACTTTCTGAATTGCTCTGTCTATTTGGATTTCTAATTCAAAGATATAATCAATTAAACTGATTTGCTTTCTTTCAGAAAGAATCATAGCTTTTTGATTCATGTCTTTTTCTACATTTCTACTGGCAAAAAACCATAAAATTGCTGCTGGAATCCAAAAAAAGATAGTAATAAAGATCATATTAAAGATACTCCCTAGTAATGTAATAAGGGTAAATGATAGTAAAAGCGTCACACCTTTACTAATTTGTTCAGAAAGTTTAAAAAATGAAGCTGCAGTACCTTTATGTTCTGGCATATTAACGTCAATCATAACTGCATTTCGATTAGCAACAGGTCCTGCGCCTAACATTGAAGCCATTAATGCAAAAATAAAAACTATAATATATGTGGGATAGACTACAAAAATTTCACCAACTGTTAGAAAAATATAATGCCAAATCTTCTCCGGGGGAATTGTAGCAGGATAATCAAAAGAAGTGAATTTATTTACATTAATTGGTTGTAATGATATAAGTAATATAATAGCAAAAGGAATTGAAAGTATCATGCAAATAGTTCCCAATCTAGCCCTATTTTTTTTATTTCGCCGAAATAATACATCTCCTAAACGAGCAAAAACAGCATTACCCACAAGATATCCTATACCAATCATACCTGCGAAAATTGCAGCAGTTTGAAGCCGTATTTCTGATGGTATATCATTAAAATATTGAAGTGTTAACATTGATGTGGTGAAATATACCAAAACCGTACCGGGTATGATAGAGAAGAATCCCTGAATTATTAAGTAAAAATTGGTTTTTTTCCTTACAATAGCTGCTAAATCCTCTTTAGAAATTCGATAGCTGTATTCTAAATTTAATTCTATTAAATCTAAAAGCTCATCCTCACTTGCACCACGTTGAGGGATCTTGACCAAGAAGAGTATAAGAATAACTACCACACTTATCCCTGAAAGTAAGATAAATGGAAATCTCCAAGTGAAAATTGGGCCTAAAAACGAAGATAATCCCTGACCAGCACCATTGGATATTGAACTTAAAATTGCAAGAGTTCCAAACCACCCAGATCTTTCTTCAGCTGGAATTGCGTCTGAAATAATTGAATAACCAACTGGCAAAACACATCCTAATCCTGCTCCACTTGATACTCTTGATATGATTAACATTAAATATGAATTAGAGAACGCTGTTAGAAGCATTCCAAGTGTCCATGAAAATGCTCCCGCCAATAAAACTTTTTCTCTATCAATTTTATCTGCCCAATAACCCCATAATAAAGCAAAAATGGCACTTATTAGTATAAAAAAGGCATCTGGTATTGCAATCAATGCTTCTGGAATATTAAATTCTTGTCTAATTGCAGCGTAACTAGGAATAAGCATATTAGCACATGCTATTGAGACGAATAGCAATAACATTACTAATGCAATTGGAGCAAGATCTTTGAATTTTACTGTTGTTAGTTTAAATCGTCCGATAAGCAATTACCACTTAATCTTAATTATTATAAATAGCATTTGAAAGTTAAAAAAAGTTACAAACTACTATTTCAATGATAAATAATATTTTAAGGCTGCGTCTGTATGAAGTTCTACAGTATCAAGCAACTTTGCTTTTGTGTCTTTTTGATTTAAGATTAGAGGTAATTCAGTACAACCTAAAATTACTCCGTCTACTTTATAATTATTAATTATACGAAGTAAATTCCTCTTGGATTCCTGTTTAAAAAAACCAATCACTAACTCATCAAAAATAATCTTATCAATTTCATCTTGTTCTTCATTTGAAGGCGTTATCACTTTTAAGCCTAAATTTTTACCATAATTTTGATAGAATGTGGATTGCATGGTAAATTTTATACCCAAAAGTAGTAATTTCTTCATGTTTAATTGTTTTGCTTTATCCATTGTAGCTTTTACAATACTTAAAATGGGAATTTTAGATAATTTCTCCAAATCATTATATACAACATGTGGTGAATTTGCTGCCATGATTATAAAACTTGATCCAGCATTTTCTAATGATTTAATCCCAGTCATAAGATAGTCTATATATTTAATCCTCTCAACACCTAGTTCATAATCAATTAATTTCTGGAAATTCAAACTGAAAATAATTACTTCAGGATAATTATAATCATTATATTTCTCATAATATTTCTGAAGAATTAAATCATAATATTTAATAGTGGATTCATAGGACATTCCACCCAAGATCCCAATCTTTTTTGACTTTTCCAAATTTATTGAATCACTTTTCCCATTTATTTTGTATTATGATTTTTTATTAACTTATCATTGAATAGTTATTTTTTATAACGACTTCGGCATCTTTAATTATTTTTTCAATAATATCATTGACATCCTCAATACTATTAATAATCCCAATTGACTGTCCAAGTAAGACAGCCCCTGTATCAATATCTCCATTATATACTCTATCATATGCTCCTAAATCGTGTACTCTTTGTTCTGGAGTAATAGATTCTTCATAAGCTATCATTTCTTCTTTAGAAGAAGGAGCAGGATGTTCTAATGCATATTTATTCTTGTAAAGACGAATTGGTCCAAATGCGCCTGTATAAAGCCCTGTATCTTGAGGTTTGCCTGGTGGTATTAATGCTTTATACTTCTCAT
Organism: Promethearchaeota archaeon; assembly: GCA_048938025.1. GTDB lineage: Archaea > Asgardarchaeota > Lokiarchaeia > Sigyniarchaeales > SOKP01 > Loki-b32. Next base: position 2,842 of record JBHLMP010000046.1, on the reverse strand, counting down.
GGAACTCACTTTGTTTTGAAGCAATAAATCGTGAACCCATGGCAATCGCACCTGCACCTAATGATAAGGCTGCTGCTAATGCCTCTCCTGTAGCGAATCCTCCACATGCGATCTTGGGTAAATCAGGAAATGCATTATTAATTTGTTGGAGTAAAACAAGTGTTGTAACTCTTTCATAAGATTGGTGACCACCTCCTTCAGTACCAGTAACTACTATTCCGTCTACTCCAGAATCTATGCATTTCTGTGCTAACCATACAGCAGGAGCTACATGGAAGTGCTTTACTTCCGAATTTTCCCTTAATTCTTGGAAATATTTTGAACTAGGTAATATTTTTGATGAACCAGCTGAAGTAAGCCAATATTTACACTGATCTCTCATTTTGGGGTTTTTCATAACTATCTGTGGTAATTGCCTAACCATTTGTTTAACACCCCTATTATTACGAGAAGTAAGAATGTTTAGACCAAAAGGTTTATCTGTATGTTCAACCATATATTCTAAGCTTGCTTTATGCTCTTCTACTGGATCCGTCCCAACTATATTAACATTTGATAAAACACCCAAACCGCCCGCTTCGCTGACGGCAAGTGCCAATTCACGCGTGAAAAATGGTCCCATTGGTGCACTAAAAATTGGATGTTTTAATCCAAACATCTTGGTGATATTTGTTTCAATCATTTTAATAACTCTCTAAATAATTTTTATAATATATAGAGTTAATTCAAAACTTTTAAAATTGACCAATCAATTTTTTATTAGATTTTTTCATCTATTTATTTCCTTAAGAATAAACTAATCGTGATAATCATATTTTTTTCCAAATAGTAGAAACTTCCATTCTGGAGATTTTTAACCTAAATTTATAATTGATAAGATATAAAATTTAATTGATTAATATAAAAGATTTATTATAAAGAGGATGAATAAAAGTGAAAAATGACGATAAAGATATAAAAGATATAGAAGATAGAATTAAGATCTTAGAAACAGCAGTTACAAGAAATTTTCGTTTGATTAATATTTTTCAATGGCTCTTAATATTTATTGTAATTATGATTATTATTTCATTCCTTATGATTATACAAATGTATTTTTAATTCTTATTGATAATAGATTTTAATAATGAATTTTATCAGTAATAACTTTTCCTCTCTCTGATATCTGTATTCCTTCTAACTGTAACAGTTTACGTTTCATAGTTATACCACCTTGATAACCTCCGAGATCACCATTTGTTTTAATTGCTCTATGACAAGGAATAATGATTGGGAAAGGGTTTCTAGCTAAAGCATTTCCAACTACTCTTGCTCCGTTTGGTTTCCCTACTTTATTGGCTATTCGCTTATAGGTGCTAACCCATCCTCTTGGAATCCCATATTCAACTAAAAGTACCTTCTTTTGAATTTCAAAGCATTGATTAAAATCAAGTAATTCTTGGCTAAATTCTATTATTTCTCCATTTAAAAACTTTTGAATTTTTTCACCAAGCAATGCAATTGGTGAAGAAGATCCTATCTTAATTTGTTTGAAAGATTCCAGAGCTTTAAACTCTGATTTGAGATCTGGATCACTAAGATATATTCGTTGTATTTGGATACTAGCGCCAGTTTCTTTCCATATAATAGTAAAAGTATCAAATGGAGAGGAAAAAGTACTATAGAATAAAAACACCATATTTTATCACAACAATCAATAAAAAAAAAAAGAAGATTTGAAATAAGTTTTTTTATTATTTTTCTTATTCTTTTATTTTCTTTGCCAATTTCATTAGTATTGGGAGTACTTTAACTATTTCCATGGCAGGAGTGGCTTTAACTAACTTAAAAATACCAGGTTTAGCTATTCTCCACATACCTACTATTTCTGTCATTTGCTCCTCACTCTCAGCTTCTACTATGGTTATACCCCAATAATCAGTAGCACTAACATACCATGCGATTTCTTTAGTACCTTCCACCGGCCACAATTTTTTACTTATTAACGTTTGGGCCACTCCTGCTAATTCTGATGGATCGAAATCTGTATTAAGTTCCCAATACGCCAAAAAAATCATTTTATATCCTCCTTAATATTTTTGATATTGGATTGGATTTTGTATGGTACCTAAACCATACACCATAATCCTATATTCATACTAATTATTTAAGGATTTCTAATGTTTTCAAGCTATTAAGAAGTGTAACCTTTCATCTTGAGAAAATTAGATATGAAATCAACGATAAATCATTGTTTGGTTGTAAATACCCTTTTATCCTCGTGACAAATAATCTGTGTAACATTTCTTCCTGCAAGTAGTGCTGGTGGCAATCCTCCTCCAGGATTAACCCATTGACTTACCATATAGAATGATTCTAAGCCAGGAATTTTTCGTTTCATTTTATTAGTTATTACTGGTGTAGGTATCCATCCTTCCCAGCTTCCTTGCCAATTATTTGTATATCTATAATAAGTAGCAGGAGTAGCAACATCACGTATTTCTACTTTATCTTGAGTTCCAGGAAAAAACTTTTCAAGTATTTCCAAAGCAATATTTGCTATCCGTTCCTTTTCTTCATTATATTTGGTGCGATTATTTGTTCTAAGGTTTTGCCAGAATTCAAAGTCACTAGCTTTTATGGTAAATGTCACAACTGTTTTTCCGTTAGGTGCTAATTTTGGATCGTAACTATGTATATGCATTACTAAGTAATCAATTAGTGTTTTAGGATCTGTAGATATTTCTTCTTTTGGGAAGTAAAAAATTGTATGTGGAGTTTTTTCAAATTTATGATTGATACCGAATGATACTTGACAAATTGATTCATATATCTCATGTTCTTTGTAGTAATTGTCAATCTC
>JBHLMP010000045.1:0-31657 GCA_048938025.1 Promethearchaeota archaeon | reverse complement strand
GTAACACTTGGAAAAGAAGTAACACAATTTTCACATGTTATACCATTTTCTGCAATTTTGGTTATATTTGGAAGTTTTCCTTCCCTCATCCAATTGAATAAATGTTCTGCTCTAACATCATCAAGTATTATTAAGATTACATGACTAACTTTAGCACTTCTACTCATATTATATCTAATCTTTGATAATTATCTATATAAATTTTAATAAAATATTGAAGTATAAGAATTTGAATTTTTTATTACTTTTATTTAACATAGACTGATAGGTAACACCAAAAAAGATAATGGAAACTACACATAAGATATATTTTAAAAATTCATCTGAAATGCGCGAAGTTGAACCAAACTCTATAGATTTAATAATAACTTCACCTCCTTATCCTATGATTGAAATGTGGGATTCTCTATTCTCTTCTTTAAATGATAAGATTAAAAAAGCACTCGAAGAAGAAAAGGGTAGAATAACATTTAATTTGATGCATGAAGAGTTAGATAAAGTATGGAATGAAGTTGTTCGAGTAGTAAAATTAGGGGGAATAGTATGCATCAATATAGGAGATTCTACAAGAAAAATTGGTAAGAACTTTCAATTATATCCCAATCATGTTAAAGTTTCCAACTTTTTCCAAAATAAAGGTTTTATTGAATTACCTTGTATATTGTGGCGAAAACCAACAAATAGTCCTAATAAATTCCTCGGTTCTGGAATGTTACCTCCTAATGCTTATGTCACCCTTGAACACGAGTATATTTTAATATTTAGGAAAGGGTATAATAAACGCAATATAATCTCAAAATCGGAAAATAGATATAACAGCGCGTTTTTCTGGGAAGAAAGGAATAAATGGTTTTCAGATATTTGGGAAGATATCAGAGGAACACCTCAAATTTTAAAAACAAACGATAAAAATCAAAAAAAATTAAGAGAGCGATCTGCAGCCTATCCTTTAGAATTACCATTTCGTTTATTAAATATGTATTCTTTATATGAAGATACCATTTTAGATCCTTTCTGGGGAACAGGAACAACATCATTGGCAGCAATGATCTCTGCAAGAAACTCAATTGGGTATGAAGTTGACTCAGAATTCATGAATATATTTAAAAAAAATATAGAGAATATTAAACAACTGAATCTTAAATTATTAAATGATAGACTAAATCAGCATGTCAATTTTATAAAAAAATATCAGGAGCAGAATAAAGAAATAAAATATAATTCTGTACACTATAAATTCCCTGTTATTACAAAACAAGAACGAGATATTCTATTATATAAAATAAAAATTTTTAATGATGTTGATAATAAATTTATTCTAAATTATCAAAAATATGATTTTAAGTATTAATTGAATAGGTAATTTGTTAAAATCCAACCTCGAGCAGTGTTTTCATCAAATAACTTCCCATTAAAGGTTTTTTTATTTGAATCATCAATTTGGATTTTATTTATTCACATTCCTTTCCTTCTTGCAAATTTATTTTTATGAATGCTTCTTCTTGTAAATTACGTTGCTCTGATTTAACTGATCTATTTACTTGCCCTAAATATTTTATAGCATTACTTTTTCCAGCTTGTATATTTTCTATTAACTCCGTTTTATTTTCGCCACCAGAAATTACTAAAGCGGTTTGAAATGAATGATTAGGCTCTAAAGTCATGAATTTAATTTGTAGGGCCGATAAAATCTCTCCAGAACCTTCATACAATTTATTTGAAAGATTTAATTTTTCATTATTTATTTTAAAGTCTTTTGTTAAACATGATTCGAAATTTGTTGATTTAGAAATGGGAGAAAAGCCTCCATGCAATCCTGTTTTGTCATATTGATAAATGATGTCACTTTCTTTATCATACCCTGAAAAGTCGTTATCAAATCCTTCAAGTCCATTAATATCAAAGTCAAATACAAAATACATTGAAAAATCGTTTAAATTGTAGTCTGAAATATTTTTTAGTGTAAAATACGTATTAATGTAGGGTACCTTTGGACGGTTAAAGATATCTATATATAAGCGAACGAATTCTTTTTTATTTAACAAATGAGCTTTTAATTTTCCTTCTTTCATAAGTTTTTTCAGGTATTCTGTGATATTGAAATCAAGAGTAATTCTATGGATAGCAGAACCCATACGGGTATTAACCATATTATAGACAGGAGTTGGTTCTACGTTTTTTAAAATAACAGGAATAGTACCTATTGTTTTTCCTATTAATTTAAAGCTAAACCATGGTCCTGAATATTCTTGTTCTGTTAAATATATTAGATATTTTTGTTTATACGTAATTTCTTTAATTGAGAAACCCATTATGTAGCCAGCTACATCTCAAGTCGCATATATTTGATTAAAAAACACTTTAAGAATCTTTGTACTACCTCCTTTAATTAATTTCAATATTAAAATTATCTATTAATAAAAAGAAGTAGACCAAATAAATAAGTTTGTTTCTTAAAATTTAGAGAGTTTCTATAACTCTATATGCAACATATAAGAAAGCATCATTAACACCAACTCCAGTTTTAGCAGATGTAAGAATGTAATGGAAATCGAATTCTTTAGCAACAGCTCTTATGTCATCTTCACTAATAACTATTTCATCAACTAAATCTGATTTGTTGCCAACTATTATAATTGGGAGATCTTTAGGAATTTGATTTTTTATATCATTAAACCAGTAATCAACACTTTTTAAATTATCTGGACGAGTTCGATCTACAACGATAAATGCAGCATTAGTACCACTATAAAATTTTTTTCGATATGGAGCCATCTGACTCTTTTGACCGCCGATATCCCAAATGATAAAATTCATTTTTGTTTGTTCACTTATATTAACAATTTTTTTTGAAATCTGTACACCAATAGTAGAGATATAATCCTGTTCAAATATATTCTCAACAAATCGTCTAATAAGAGATGTTTTACCAACTGCATAATCTCCAGTTAATATTAGTTTATTTGAAAACTCTCCCTCCAATTTTGAAAGTTGTCCACCTCGAGTTTTAGACAATGCCTTTATTATCTCAGGAATTTGAGGAGACACATCTTCATTACCTTCTAAAATTAGTTCAATTTTACTTGCTACATGTTCAGAATAGACTTTTAATTCAACATCGGAAGTTGACGGGTCTGCAACTGTGGTCAGAATTGAATGTGGACCCATACTAGCGAATGTGAATTTTTTATCACCAGTAATAGTAATATTAAAAAAATTTCCAAAAGATCCAAATTCGCTTTTAATTCTGTCAATATAGCTGTCAAGAATTGCCGAAATAACACCAATTACTGATTCATCAGCCGCTTGTTGTTTAAATTCCGAAGAAATAATAAACCCATTTCTATCACATATCGCTACCGCTAGTACACCATCAATCTCATTCATGTAATTTACTAATATTGGTTTAAGAAGAGTTTCATCGGGTAGCTTTTCCATTTTTTCATCAGTTTTCATACTTGTTGATTATACAATTAAGAATATAATATTGTTAGATAATATAAAAATATCTATTTAGATATTACTAAAATCATCTTTTAGACTACATCTCGACTACATCTCCATACTATAATATTTTTTATTTGATTTTTTGTCATTTTTTATGCATGATGGGATTTATTTCTTTCAAAGATAATAAGGAAGATATCTTAAAATATGAAGAAAATATAGCGAAGATCTTAGATCGTGCAGTTAACTTGTTTAGAAAAACAGATTTAAACGAATTAGCAGAGAAATGGGATAAGATTCTAAAAAATTACCATGCTAAAAAACAAGAAACATAAATTTAATTTAAATTCTTCATAAAATCGAAAATATATTCTTGATTTACTGTTGGAATGTGATATAACTCAAATAATAGAAGATCAATTTTTTTTTGAATATTAAGCTTTAAAGTATTATTTATTTCAGTTGAATTAAGTAAACAAGATACTTTTTCTCCTATTTTTCTTGCTAATTGTCTTTCTTCATTTGTCTTAGGAATTTTGATTGGGAAATCTTTAATTTTTTCGATTAATACTCTTGGAAATAGTTTTTTGTATGAACCAAAAGATTTTATAAAATAATATGAGAGGAGTGTGGAGTTAATAATCCCTAAAAGATACAAATGATTAAATTCAGCAGTATTTGAATTCAATATTTTCAAATTGTAAAAAGATTGTGAAGTGAGTGAAAAATTTTTATCATAAGTAGCAGAAATAAGGTTATGTTCACTTAATTGCCTAATAATAATTCGATTTTCGTAAATTTTTAAGTCCTTGTAGTTTATACCCTGTTTTTCAGTGTCAATATATTTCAAATCTTTAATTTTGTATCGATTTATTGAATAAATGAAAGGTTTTAAGTTTCTCTCTTTTCCTCTTTTGAGATTTTCATAAATTATATTTTCTATTAAATCTTCATTTAAAGAACTATTACATACTTTACATTTCAATTCTTTTTTTGGTAAGGGTAAATATTTTTGACATTTAGAACAAAAAATTACATTACCTTCTTTTCCTAATTCAATACCTCTACTTAAAAGAATTGTAAAATCCTTGCAGTTTATTAAATCGTTAAACTTTGGAAAATTATTATTTAAATGATCTAGGATGGCAATATCCATGGAATTCAAATTTATTAGAAATTTATAATCCCAATTTTCAATTATTTTTTGTGTAATTTCATGATTTTTTGAAGATCCATAATAAATTTGGACTATATTCTTTTCTCTATTTTCCCTTAATCTTTCTTTTTGCAGAATTAAAATAATGTTTGAGACAATAAGATCATCAAATTTTGGCCCAGTATAGTAAATTTCTATAATTTTAGTAGAATTATAAATAAATTTCCTAATTGTAGATCGATTTGATAAAGCCAGAAGTGAATCTGGAACGATATACCCAAGGAATCCCTGATCTTTTAAAATTTTGATAGCAAGCTCAATAAAAATTTGATAATAATCATATTGACCAACTTTTGTATGAAAATCACTCGAATCAATTAATTTTTTCTGTTCTACTGGAATATCTCTGATAAATAAATACGGAGGATTTCCTACAACGAAGTTAAATGATTTTATTTCGTTAAAATTTAAAGCATTTATATTTCTTATATTAAATTTAGGAAATTGATAATTATTTTCGTATTTTACTATAATTTTAAAAATTTCAAATAAAACAAACTGAATATTTATTTGGCATAAAGCACATGCAATAGGATTGATATCTATTCCGAAGATATTGTCTTTCACTCCTTGAATTATTGATTTAACTTCTTTCAGAGAAAATTCAGCAATTGTTTCTCTATTGTAAATTATTTTATAACGATCGATTAATCTTCGAATAGCCTGAATTAGAAAACTTCCTGAACCGCAACTTATATCAATTAGTTTCTTTCTCTCAATGTCATCCCTATAATTATAACCTATCTCATTTAGAATGTAATCCACGATTGAAAAAGGAGTATAAAATTCACCCAAAGCCTTCCTTTCTTTATGATTTAATATACTTTCATAAATATTTCCAAATAAATCAAGATTAATATTATTAGATTGATTTAATTCTGAAGAACTTTGAATTAAATTTTGAGATTTTTCTATATTATCTAGTATTTTTTTAAGAAAATCCTTATGGAATTCTTTATTTATCTCTTGTGAAATAAGTGTCTCTATTATATTATCCTTCTTTAAGTAATCTAGAAAGTTATTCATCAATTAATTGAATATCATTGAAGATTAATTTCACTGTTTTTATTTGCTTTTTAATAAATAAAAATTTTTACAAAAGAGGATTAATAAATACATGGAAATAACAAAAAGAGAAATTTATAATTTTAAAGAACGTAAATTTCCAGAAAAAATTTGTTTTGAGCCAATAGGAATAATTCACTCTCCTTTTAAAAATTTTAAAGGTATTCCAATTCAATCATTGATGTCAGATATTAAAGGAAATATTGAAATATTTTCAAAATTTACACCTGCATTAAAAGATTTAGAAGGATTTTCGCACATATTTTGTTTATATTATTTCGATATGGTGAAATTACCTGTTCCACTTCTCTCAAAACCATTTTTAAAAGATGAGATAAAAGGAGTTTTTTCTATTCGAACTCCTTTTCGCCCTAATCCAATTGGATTATCGATATTGAAAATGCTAAGAATAGAAGAAAATATCATACTAGTGAATTATATAGACATCTTAGATAAAACACCTGTATTAGATATAAAACCATATGTCCCTCAATTTGATTCAATAAAAACAAAAAAAATAGGGTGGCTAAAGGGCTACATCAGAGGAAGAAAAAGCTAAAAGCGAGTTAATCTTTAATAAAAATATATAAAATTTGAATTTATGGACAAAACCAATATTTAAATATGATTAAATAATATGGATCTTCATTACGTAGGAAGTTCAATAAAAGTTGATCATAAATAACCCATGATTGTAAGTATATTATATATTACAATTTCAATTTCCATTTCTATTCCTGTAATCCTTTATGTTATTTTGCGCAGGGGGATATATTTTAACCATTTTATTTTTTCTATAATGACTTCTGCATACTATTTAATTGATATAAGTTATATTATTTCATTCAATTTATCAACTGAACTTATTTTTAGCGAGAATATTGCTCTTTATTTGTGGAATCTCTCTATTATATTAATGATTTTTAAGCTGAGTATGATGAGTACGATTCACAGTTATATTTTACTGAAAAAAAGGACCAGAATTTTTATGGGTTTTCTTTATTCGTTATTAGGAGGAATAATAATTAGTTTATTATATTTAGAAGAAGTATTTGAAATTAAAGAATCTGAATTTTATTCTAGTTATATATTCCAAAATATTTCATTTTTTGTTTGTTTTATTATATTCATTATTTTGGCAAGTATCTTAACTGTTTATATTGAAATAAGGGGTTATCCTAATATTAGCGATAAGAAATTAGCACAATTTTTTAATCGCCTCTCTATATTATTCTGTATTAATAATATTCTATATGCTATGTATTTGATTATTCAATATATATTACTAAGGATTTTATTTCTATCAGTTTATCTTATTTTTTCTTCTTATTTATTTTTTATGATTATTAAAAAACCTGATTTATTTGTAGTAATCACTAATAAGATATATGATTTTATTATTTTCCATAGATCAGGAATTCTCTTATATTCTTTTGATTTCGAAGCAGACCAAGAAACAGAAGAATCTGTTCTAAAAGGGAGTATTCTAATTGGGATTAGTCATATTCTAAATAACATTATTGATAAGAAAGATAAACTAAGCGTTGTTAAAATGAAGGAGAAAGATATTATTCTCGAATATGACAGTGAATATGGTTATGCGATTCTAATGGTGACAAAACATAAAAATTACGTAATTGAAAAATTAGTACACCAATTTATGTTAAAATTCAATGAAATCTTTAAGGAATCATTAATAAAAATAAAAGATTTTAGGCAATTAATAGATATTTCTGAGTTCAAGGATACAAAACTTATTATAAATGAGATATTCGCCCCTTATATAATTAAGAATTAATTTCAATTTTAAAGAAAAAATCTTATAAATGAGTATTGTTTCTTCATTTAAAGAGAAATTTGGATTAAATGAAATCTCAAATTGAATAATATTTTAGGTATAATAAATCAAATAATTTTTCATAATTATGAACCTAATTTTATTGTTGTTTCTAATAATTGGATATGTTTTCTCATTAAGCATGAGTATTCTTACCATTTATTATCTTATCCGGAATTACGATAAATATGGCACAAAATTAATGCAATTATTAATTCTATTAACAATTGTTAATCTTGGAGTAATACATTCAACTCTATTTTTACTGTCTGTATTTGTTTATATTTCAGAGCTTATTAACCTATTATTTTGGAAGATCTCTATAATATCTTATTTAATCATTTTAATTCAACTTTCCTTATTTTATAGTTTTATAAAAGATTACAAGAAGATCCCAATTTTTCCCTATTTGATTTTCACTATTATTTTTGGTTTACTTATAGGGAATATCCTTTCACCAGATTCAATTAATTTAGAAATTAATAATAATACAATTGAATACTCATTTAATGTTCGATTTGGATTGCATTTAATAGTCTTTCAAATCTTCATGATTATTTATTATTTCTATATTAATATTGTAATATTTAATAGAGCAAGAAACAAAGAAGTAAGCCTTTTTCTAAATATTTCAGCAATCTTCCTGTATATTCCTCTCTCGATGTCAATTCTTTATATTTTTTTCGAATTGACAATTTTTAGAAGCTTATTTATATTTTTTGCTTGGATTGGTTTCGGTTTTTGGTGTCTTATTATAATTAAAGGCCCCAAAACGTTTTTGGTTGTTACTAATAAGATATTTTTTGTAAACATATATCATAAGTCAGGTGTTTTATTATACTCTTATAATTTTGTGAATTCAAATAGCGAAGCTGATTCAAATATATGGGGAAACATACTTATCGGATTAAATCATATACTCTCCGAGTTCACAGAGAAATCTAGCGAGATCGATGTACTTCAAACTATAAATACAGATATAATGGTTAATTATGATGATTTAGGATTTGCTGTTGTTGTTGCTACAAATGGTAAAAATGTAATATTAGAGAAGTTTATAAATGACTTTACGAAAGAATTTAAAATCAAATATCATGATGAATTAACTGAAATCCAAGACTTAAATAAATTAATTAATATTTCAGATTTTAACGATACTATTAAACTTATAGAAAAATATTATCAGAATTATCTATAAAATATAAAAATTAGATATTTTAGTTTGCTCTAATTTTAAATCTCATAATAACTAAATAAAAATTTTTTAAAAAATAGACTCTAAAAGACTTATATAATATTTTAAGATTATTGAAGAGTAATTCTTTTGATAAAAAATGGTGAATAAAAAGTGTCGCTAAAATTTTGTCCAAAATGCGGTAACAAATTAGAACCGGATTCTCATTTTTGTGATACCTGTGGAGCGGATTTAACATCTAGAATAGAAGTTTCAGAAGTTACTCCTGCTGTTAAGACTGAAGTTCCTCAAAAACAAACTGTTCAAACCGTTGAAAAAATTGCACCTTCAGGTGTTGTATACGGAGATTTTTGGCCTAGATTTGGAGCTATTATTATTGATTGGATAACCATTAGTATAATAAGCTGGGTGGTTTCATTTTTAGTTTTCCTACCATTCTTTTTTTATAATCCTTTTGTATTTAGAAGATGGTGGTTTACATTTCCTTTCAACTGGTTAATTGGTTTTTTATACTTCTGGCTCCTAGAGACTTACAACGATGGTCAGACATTAGGAAAAGTAGCATTAAGCTTAAGAACGGTGGATGAGAAAACACTTGAACCAACAACACCAGGAAATTATGCTATTAATAATCTTTTAAAAAGTGGTGGTTTTCTAATAATAGATTTCATTATTGGAATCATTAAGAATTCAGGTGAACCTGAAAAAAGATTAAGAATTATGCAAAATGCTTCTGAAACTGTTGTAATATCGACAAAATAATATCTAACACAAATTTAAAATAGCTTTAAAATTTCAAATTTCCTTTTTTTTCATAATCATTAATTCTTTTGTATCTAAAAGTTTATAAATCTAAATTTCTATGAAATACCTCAGAAAACACATTATATTGTGTTAATTTAAATTTAAAATTGTATAAAGATGGAACAATTAGGATCTCAAGATATAGAATGGCGTAATGATTGGCAGATTATTGTAAAAATCTTTGAAACTATAGATGATTTAAAATCCCTATTTAAAAAATTAGATGTTTCTTACTTACGTGAAGTTCAGCAAAAAATTTTAATTCTCAACCTTGAAAAATATGTTTGGTCCTTACAGAATTATATAATCGAGAAATACTCAAGAGAATAAAAAAAGGATAATAAGTTTTTTATGTAATCTTCATAATTATTTCTATATAGGGGATATATTTAGATATGTAATCAAATTACGTCTGAAAAAATCTTGTATTTATTCACCAACATCAGAAATTTTATTTAAGTAGTCTTTACAATTTTTAATTTCTTTAAAATTTCAACAATATTTATTCTTAACATAATAAATACCATAATTATGATGATGTAAATAGATACTATGCTAATAATCCAATTTTCTCCTCCAAATAAAGCACAAATATTAATTAAATTATAAGAAAAAATTAGCATTAATCCTAATTTTCCAAGCCAGCACCAAAAGATAGTCTTCTTTATATCATATCTAATTAAACCTAAAGGAACTGTTATCATATCATCATTCAAAGGTGTTAAACCAAAGAAAAAGATAAGAAAAGGAGCAATTTTTGGATGATCTACTAAAAATTGTTGATATTTTTTCAAATTAACTTTTTTTTCTTCAGATATAAATTCAGAAGCTCCTCTTCCAACACCATAACCTCCCATCTCTCCAACTAGACATCCTAATGAAGCAATAAATGCAACTAATAAAGGAATAAAATAGTTTATCCCTAGAAAAGGTTGTGATGAAAAGCATAATACAAAAGTATATGGAGTAGGTACAGGAAGTAAATTTCCAATCACACATACCCAAAAGGTTATTAGCAATCCAGATCCAAAATTTTGAAAAGGGGGATATTTAGAGATATTTTCAATAATCTCCCGATGAGATTCATTTAGTATAAGATCAACTGAAAAAATTGTTACAATTATGATTGTAAAGAGAAAAATAAAATCTACTTTTTTAAATCTCAATTTAGTTAGTATTAATTGTTTGCACTAATATAGATAAAAGACTTTGAATTTTATAATTTCTGCTATAATCTTATTTTCAGAAAAAGTTATGGTTGAAAAGATTAAAGATTTAGTTTTCCCGGTTATCATCTCTTTTTTGTAGAAGTTCTGTTAAAACAACATTATTGTAAGAGAATAGCATTCTTGGGATATAATTATCTGCCAAATATGGACCATCAGTGATTTCTTCTCTTAATGGAAAAAGTTGCTTTTCTTTAATGACAGAACCGGGATAATTCCTATCATATTCTCTATAACCAAAAATTTTATTTTTTACGATAACCATTTTTCTTTCATATCCTTCCGGTATACCTGCTTTCTCTAATAATAATAAAATTTTCTCTCGTGATAAAGACTCAAGTAATTCAAGATCTTCCACAGTTCCTTCATAAGCTGGTCCTTTTTGCGCTTCCGCATAATTAATTTCTTTTTCTAATCCCATCATTGTTTTGAAGCCAATAGTTTCATTACCTTCATCAACAGCAGCGATTTTAAATCCAATACCATATCTATCTCTAACGGTAGGAGCTATTTTAGCTGCAATAAATTTCATTCTCGTTGTAGTATTACTGCCATGCCAAATCCATACACGAAAATGTTTTGGATCAACAAATAACAATACAAAATTAGGATCCAACAATTCAACTAATTCAATATCTTCTTCAAATTCTAGCTCTTCAAATTCCCCTAGTTGGTCATTAAATTGAAAAATTACCATTGGCTTTCTTATTTCCTCTGAGAGTTCATCTTTTGGTGTTTTTTTTTTCTTTTCTTCTCCATTTTCTTCTAAGGGTGGTTGTTTTTCTGACATACTCGTATTAGATGATTGTATAATTTATTATATTACTATTTAGTTATAATAATTTAATATTATTTAGATTATTAAAATAAATTTCTTAATTACTACGCAATTTTAAGTGGATTTTTGGTTAATATAACAAATGATGCGGGAAGGGAGATTTGAACTCCCGAACTCCTTCGAGACTGGATTCTGAGTCCAGCGCCTTTGACCAAACTTGGCAATTCCCGCAAAGTATTTTAATTCCTAAATAATAAAATAAATTTCAAAACTATAAATTAATTTACTATTTAGTACTCAAGTGTATCTTTATAATATGAACAATGAAAACATATTTAAATTCTAATTTTTCTTGATCAAGTAAATTTAAATATTAATATGTGAAATTCAACATTAATAATTAGAAAAAGAAGTGATTTAAGTTGAATTTACCAAATAAGGTAAGGGAGTTAATTAAGAAACTCCCTAAGGAGCATTCTGGCTTGAAAAAGTTAATTGAAAAAAATTATCAAAGAATGAATTTTGACAAATTGAAAGTTTTTGATAAGACAAATGTAGAGAATTTTTATATGCTAGTTATTGAACAGGTTCTTTTATCAAATCCAGAAGCATTAGAATTGGTTAAAAATTTGAGTGTAATAAATACAGAAGTAGATACAAACATTGATAGAAAAGGCATTGAAGCCAGCTATGAATTGCTAAACATAGAGAAAGCCTTTAATGCATTATTGGATACAGGAATAATAAAAAAGAAAAAAGGCAAAGAAGAGATATATGATTTCTCTTATCACCAAATTCAAGAAGCTTTAGAAATCCTAACAGATAAAAAAAGTCATGAAAAAGCTATACGTTATTATGAAATTAAGAGAAAAAAATATGGGGAAAATCTTAATGATGATATTGAACTTCTTTTTCATAGAGTAAAACTAAATCCCACTGAGGATTTGGTTAATGAATTTTTCGCAATCGTGAATTTAATAGATCAATTTGATTATAAATATAAAAGATTAATTAATGTCGCAGAAGAATTAATTACACTTGGAGATAAATTTAAAGCACCAATTCTAATAGTGCTTGGAGATATGTTTTCTGCTGTAGGATTGACTGAGAATGCAGAGAAGACGTACCTTGATGCTCTAGATACTTATAAAAAATTGGCGAAACAATATTATAGAATATATTTACCTTATGTTGCTGCAACACAGAAGAACCTTGGAACCTTGTATACAGATTTAAAACGGTTTGAAGAGGCGGAAAAGATATTTCTTGATACTTTAAAGGTTTATAAAGAGTTAGAGAAACAATATTATGATGTTTATACTCCTGAACTTGATTCAACTCAAAGTGATCTTGTAGATATGTATAGTGATGAAGATGAATCAAAAGATCAGGATAAGTCATACCTAGATGTTCTAAAAACTTACAACAAGTTAGTAAATCAATATTATGATACATATTTTCCTAATGAAACCGCAATTTCAAATTATTTTGGAAATGTTTGTGTTGATTTAAGTTTATTTGATGATATTAAAGATGGAACCATTGATTCTATAAATACTTATAAATCTTTAGCTAAAATGTGTTATGATATGTATCTAAATGACGTTGCTACAACTCAAAGTAATCTTGGAATCATATATAGTGAATTAATGAAATTTGAAGAAGCGGAACAGATGCACCTTGAAGCATTAAAAATTAAAAGAAAATTAGCAGAAATAAATCCAAGTCAAGTTTTACCAAGTTTAGCCCTGACTCTAATAGACCTCGGAGATTTGTATGCAGGTTTAAATAAGTTTGAAGATGCAGAGCCAATGTACTCTGAGGCGTTAAAAATATCTAAACAATTAGCAGAACAAAATCCGGAAGTTTATTTTCATAATGTTGCTATTATAAACAATTGCCTTGGAAACGTCTATGTTAAATTACAGAAATTTAAGGAGGCGCAGACAATGTATCTTGATGCATTAAAAATCTTTAAAATATTTGCAAAAGAAGATCCCAAAACCTATTTGTACAACGTTACTGATGTTCAGAACAATCTTGGTAATCTATTTATGATCTTAAAAAATCTTGAAAAAGCTGAATATTATCTTGTTAAAGCATTTAAGAAAGATCCTACGAATGTTGAGATATTGTATAATACCGCTTGTCTTGAATCATTAAGAAATAACCAAGTAAAAGCTTTAGAATTATTAACGAAAGTAATAGAGCTTGATAAAAATTGTATTGAGAGGGCATTAAAGGATAAGAGACTTGACAATATCAGAAATTTAAAAGAATTTAAAGATTTAATAGGGGGTTGAAATACCAAAAATAACTCTCAAGAAGATTACAAAAATTAATTTAAATAAACTAAAATTAAAGGTAAAAACATTAATAAAATACTAAATAATAGATGAAAAAATAACTGATCATACAGATATGAAGCGTTCGAAAATTAGATGGGCTATTAACGAAAAAATATCCCTTTGTAAAAAATGTATTTAGTAAAACAATGTGAAAAATGTGATTGCATCATCTAAAACCTCTTATTTAGATAATAAATTATTTCAATTCTACCTTTTCTTGACAATATGGACAATGAAGTGACAAGAAGAATATTGATAGGGCGTTATTAGATAATAGAATTGTAAATATTAGAGATATAAACTCATATAATAACTATACCATATCGTGCAATCCATATATTTGTACCTTCTGAAGGGTGATTTACAAATCCAGATATATAAATCCTTGAGGTAGTTATTACACCATAACCAGTGTCATAGTCATGTGAAGCCCCATCTACAGTATCATGTAATAAAAGTTTCAATTCTGTACTAAAAGTTGCGACCCAAATATTTGCTCCACCAATATTTTCACTATAAACTCCTGTTTGAACTAATTGAGACCCGTCAAAAGATATAGAATAAGCGATATCTTCTCCATTTGCTGGACCGTTTAAAGTTATGTTTTGAATTTGATTGAGAGACGTATCATACTTAGCTAGAAAAATATTATAACCTTGTGTATTATGACTTAAAGTTCCAGTTAAATAAATTGTACCTATCCCATCATATATAATTCCATACCCTTTATCTTCACCAGTAGTAGGGCTTGCTATGATAATTTCATCTAAAAGCGTTAAATTTGTGTTAAATTTACCAAGCCAAAGATCATACCCTGTTCCTACTTGAGATTTTGATCCACTAACATATAAATTGCCCGTATTGTCAAAAGCCAAAAATCTTCCTTTATCAGTACCATTTTCTGGTCCATTAAGTGTAACATTTTTAACATGGTTTAGATTTGTATCAAATTTACCAAGATAGATATTATATCCTTCACCTGGTTCTTGAATAGTTCCTGCAATATATAAGCTATTATCATTATTGTTATAAAGCATTCCATAACCCTCATCGGTCCCATTTATAGGACCATTAATTGTAGTGTTTTTTAGCATTAAAAGATCAGTACGATTGAATTTTGCTAGAAAAATATTATGGTCTTCTCCAATCTGAGAAATAAATCCAATTAAATAAAGAAACCCATTCTCATCCAAAACGAGGACATAACCAATATCATCATCATTGGCTACTCCATTGATAGTTGTATTTGTTAACATTTTAAGGTCTGAATCGAATTTTGCCAACCATATGTCTTTACCTTGTCCAGGTACTGTAATATAACCTGTAGCATAAAGATAACCTTCTTCATCCATTACCATTCCAAGAGCTCCGTCATCACCATTTGCACCACCATCAATATTGGTTGATAGAGATAACTGTAAAAATATCGGGGGGATTTGTGCCATAAAAAAAGCCCAGATTGATATACCAATAATTATACACCCAATAAAAATAATAGGAAATAATTTTTTATTTATTTTTGTACTCTGTTTTATTATTTGACCATACTTTCTTGCTTTATCTCGCTTCATAAATAATCGAGTAATAATAATTTATTTGAATTTTTCATTAAAATTTATTTATCTTATCGGATAAAAAAAGTCTGTCTTTTCGAATATTAACAGTTTATTAGTAATATACTTTTCATCAAGATAATAAAGAAGAAAAGATGGTAAGACTTACTCTAACTTGAGCTTTTCTTGACAATAGGGACAGTGAAGTGGTAATTCTTCATTACAAATTTCCAATTCTTCGCTACTTAGGATATTCCTCCAGCAAATTAGTTTATCTCCTTTCTGAATCATATCTCTACCATGATGTTGTGGAATGATATCTTTTGTATTGCAATTTTTACAAATGATCAATTTCGCATTATTTTCCAGTTCCTCAACGAGAACTTCTTTATATAAGAAGTTATATCTAAGAATTGTCATACTGTTAAGTAGAACCAATAAAGAGACCCCCATGTCGCCAATTCCCACCGCTAACCATAAGGTCATTAGTCCAATAACCGTTAATACTGCGAAAGAAACTTTTACTAGTATTGAGGTCCAAATATTTTGTTTGATTTTTCTGTTAGTCTTTTTAGATAAGTCTATGTATGTAAGAATTTTCTTTAAATCATCATTTATTATAATTATATCTGCTGTTTCCAATGTGATATCTGTAGCAGAAGCTCCGATAGCTATCCCTAAATCTGAAAGGGCTAATGCCGGAGCATCATTTATTCCATCCCCCACCATAGCTACGCCTTTATATTTTTCTTTTAATTTTTGAATTTCTTGTAGTTTTTGATCTGGTAGTTGCTCACCATATGTATAATCTATATCCAGACATTCTCCAATTGAATTACATACATTTTTGTTGTCACCAGATAATAAGACTGTTTCATAACCCCTTTTCTTTAAACCATCTATAAGAATGGGAGCCGAAACTCTTAAAACATCTCTAATTGTTATTATTCCTTGCAAATTCTTCTTATTGGCTAATAAAACTGGGATCGTACCTAATTTTTCAATTTCATTAATATCATCTATAGGTAATTCATAATCTAATTCTTCAATAAATTTATGGCTCCCTACATAGAATAATTCTCCGTTAATCCTCCCTTTTATGCCCTTACCTTTTATCACTTCAAAATTATCTACGGATTGAAAAGTTAACTTCATTTCTTTTGCTTGCTTAACTATAGTTTTAGCAATAGGATGTTCAGAAAGTGATTCTAAACTGGCTACAATACTAATTATTTCTGATCTATTGGTATTATTATAAGTATAAACATCAAAAATCTTTAAATTACCTTCGGTAAGTGTCCCAGTTTTGTCAAAAGCAAAGACTTCGACATCTTCAATCTTTTCAATAAATCTATTGCCTTTAACAAGAATTCCTTCTCTTGCCATCTTAGTCAAAGAAGCAATATTTGCCAATGGAGTTGATAAAGTTAAAGCACACGGACAAGATACTACTAAAAGAACTAATCCCCTATAGAACCAATCATAAAAGCTTAATCCAAATAAAGGAGGGATACTCATAACGAGGATTGATAATAAAAGAATGATTGGGGTATAATATTTAGCGAACCTTTCAATAAACTTTTCATGTTTACTTTTATTTTGTTGTGCTACTTTTATGCTTTCTGCTATCTGTGCTACAATAGTATTAGAACTTTCTCTAATAACATCAATATCAACAAAAGAATCTGAATTTAGACTCGCGGCAAAGATTTCATCACCCTCTTTTTTAAAGACAGGAACAGATTCGCCTGTTATGGCACTCTCATCGAAATAGGAACTCCCTTTTACAATAATTCCATCAAGAGGTACCTTCATTCCAGGTTTGATACCAATAGTTTCTCCAATTTTAACTTCTTTTGATGAAATATTTCTATATCCATTCTCAGTTTTTAGTAATGCCTCATCTGGTGCAAGTTCAAGTAGCTCTTTAATCGCATTCCTTGATTTACCAGTTGTAATTTCTTCTAATCTTTCCGCTATTGAATATAACAATAGCGCTGTTGCTCCTTCTTGACCATGAAGTATGAAAAAGGATGCAATAGCAGCAATTAGCATTAAAATATTTGCTGTGATTCTTTTTTTCCTAACATCTTCGATTGCTTCCTTTATTACACCTGTACCGGAAAGAGAAATTGAGAAGATTGCGATTAGTTGTGAAATTAACACTAATTCAAAAGAGAATTCTAAAAATATAGAGATTCCAATTAATATCGCAGCAGGAATTATGAAATACCAGAATTTTACTTCGAAGAATGATTCTTTTTCATTTTGATCGATTTCACAAATAGATGAAGCACACTCTATAGTAGTAATAGTTACTCACCTGTTTAATATATAGATGTCCTCATATTATAACTTACCATTTATGGAGTATAAAAGAATCAAGCTATATTTAATCACTATTAATAAATTTTCAAAAGCCTTTTTATTTTTAATAAATATCCAAGTGAAAATCTGATTATAATCTAATATCAAATTAAAGGTCATTTTATAACATACACAAGTTTTTGTCCTTCTTGTTCTTCAAGGGTTAGCTCTCGTCTAATGGCATTTCTAACTAAATACCCTCCAACATGAAGTATGGAATCCTTTAATATAGAATCTTGGTCCATTGAAGCATTACATGGGTAGGAATGATGTGCTTTACTTATTCTTTCATTTAAGGATAACTCTCCGCTCTTACCATTTTTAAAATATTTAGATTTAAGTTGTTGGACAACAAAAAATGTTGAACCACATGGTGCTGATTGTAGTACACATGTATCTTCAATATACTCTCCGTCTTTACTTAACAACAACGATACAATTGGTTTTCCAACTTTAAAATAATCTATAAACTCTTTAATAAAATTATGGTTTCTAGTGATATTAAATCCAATTTTGTTATATTCATCTAATTCTTTATTCAATGAACAAAAGGGTTTTGGAAAGGCAGCTTGTATTCCATATTTTTCAAATTCTTCTAAAACTTGCACTTGAAGTCCAGGAGGAACCCATTTAGGATCTTCAATTGGAATAATTACAGCTTTTATCTCTTTATCTTTTAGATACTCAGGAAGTCCCGAAAGTAAATCTTGATGAATTCCAATAACTAAAAGAAAGTTAACTTTAGGTAAATTTTTAGGTAAAAATTGTTCTGGTTCTTCAATAAAGTCAGGTATATTTTCCCCCACTTTTTCATAAAAATAGATTAAATTGGCAAAACTCTTTATATTTTCTCGACATTTGTCACATTTTACATTTTGTTCATATGTTTCGCAAGCCTTACAAAATTCTTTGTCGTTTATAAGATGGCCTACAAACTTTTGAGCTAGCATCTCTGTATTGGGAGTTGTACCATAGAATATTCCTAATTTGTAATTTTTTTCAGCCATCTTGAAAGTCTAAACTTAATATGTTTACTTATTATTTTAATAAGTTATAATATATTTATTGATTTAGCTGAACATGTTCAAAATGTTCTAAACAAGATTACTCTTCGTAAAGTGCTATTGAACCTTTACTTTCTTCTACTTTCACAACTATCTTTTTACTACTATATATTTCTTTTAACTTATCATGGATGTATTTTGCAAGAAGTTCACTAGTGGTAGCTTTTAAAGGAAGAAAACAAATGTCAGTACGGGGAATAACATATCTTTTATTGTGAGTAATAATTTCTACAGATTCTTCTTTTTCATTGATCTTTAAATAATCTGATTCTGTTGGAATTAATAGATAATGATCTAATGGTTTGACTATTGAAATTAAATTTTTTTTGAGTTCAATGAAATCTACAACAAAATAATTATTACCTAACTTATCGCTTATTTCAACAGAAATATAATAATTATGTCCATGGAGTCTTGAACATTTAAAGGGCTCTTTTAAAAAATGACATGCACTAAATTTTGCTTTTGGTGATTTAGAAATTACTTTGAATCCCATTTTAAGCTACCTTCTTTTAGTTCATAATTACTTCTATTTTTTTGTATAAGACTAGCTATTTTGAGTTTTTATAGTTTATGTTTAAAAATAATAAAAAAATACTGTAGTATGGAACCTTCATATGTTTGAACTAATTAAATAATTTATAAAAGTTAAATAGAAATAGAAATAAATTTTCCAATTTATAGTGAAAAATTATGACCGAATCTAAGAAATTAGCAATTACAGGTGCTAATGGATTTTTAGGGCAACATACAATAAGGACTGCTGTTCTGCAAGGGTGGGATGTTATTGGTATTGTCAGAAGAGAAGAAGTCATAAAAGAAATTGAAAAATTAGGAGCAAAACCATTTCTAGTGAAAAATTTCGATATTGATAATCTAGAGAAAGCATTCAAAAGCTGCAAGGCAGTTATACATTTCGCTAATGTCGTATGTGGCACTAAAAAACTTTTTGAGGAGGTCAATATTGAGGGAGTTCGTGCTATTGTTGAAGCTGCTAAAAAAGCTAATGTTTCTAGAATTATATATCCTTCAGGTTTAGGTGTTGATAAATATGGGAAGGTAAAATGGGCAAATAATGAATATTTCCGTTCTAAAGGCATTGCTGAACAAATAATTAGAGAGGGAGATGTTCCATATATATTATTTCGTCCTTCTTATATTTTAGGTCCTAATGATGAGCTAATTCCAGAAATGATAGAACAGATTGTTGATGGGATTGTATTAATTGTTGGTGATGGTAAAGTTCCTATGCAACCAATATTTGTAGAAGATGCTACTAAAGCTTTTTTAGCTGCTGCAAACGGTGTTGGAGAAAACAACCAGATTTATGATCTTGTTGGACCTGAAATCATTAATATGCTTAGATTAGTATCCTTGGTATATGAAAACCTGGTAGAACTTGGTTACAATGTCCCACAACCGAGAGTTAAAAATATACCTTATGAGAAAGCCGCTGAAGAACTTGAATTATGCCAAGAAATGATCGATGTTATGCAGAGCGATATTACCTCTGATGGAAATTTAACAGCAAAAGCATTAGGATTTAGTCTATCAGATATTAATAAAGCTGTTAGGGCAGCTATAACTGAAAAAATGACTCTTAAAGAAGACAAGAAAGATAAAAAGGCTATAATCTTATTATCTGGAGGAATCGATTCTGCTACAAGTCTTTATTGGGCTCATCAAGAAGGGTATAATCTAATTGCAATAACTTTTAATTACAGTTATCGCCCTGAAAATGAGAGGAAAGCAGCTCTAAAGCAAGCACAAAAATTAGGAATAGAAATAATTGAAATTCCAATCCCGTATTTGAAGGAAGCTATTGAATTACGTATAGACGGATTTCCTGTACCATGTGTAGTTGATGCTCCAGAGGGTTTTATTCCTGCTCGAAATTTAGTTTTTTATTCTAACGCAGCTTATTATGCGGAAGTGTATGGTTGTAATTGCATCATAGGAGGACATTTGATTGAGGATACAAGTAATTTTCCAGATGCTAGCATAGAATTTTTCAATTCACTCGAGATGCTTATAAATAAAGGAAAACATCAAAAAGACAAATCTGTTATAAAATTTTTACATCCTTTACTAAAAATGAATAAAAGTGAAGTATTAAAATTAGCTAAAAAATTAAATGTGCCATTTGAATTAACATGGAGCTGTTATTATGATGGTGATCAACCTTGTGGATTATGTAGTAGTTGTCGTAAAAGAAAAGAAGTGTTTAATGAACTTAATTATTTAGATCCTGTTTTTTCTTTATAAATCTAAATTTTAAAAGAGTTTATCTTTAAAAATTAATATAAATAATCTAGAAATATTTAGATTTTTGAGGATAAATTAAAAAAGTATACTTTTTGAAGATGGATATTGAAAAAATTAAAAAAAAATTCGCTAAAAATTTTAAGGATGAGATTTCAGGCTTTTCTGGAGATTTAAATACGTTTTCATTAATACAATTGCCAAGTAAAAAAAATTTGGTATATGAATTAACATTTATTAGAAAACCAAGAAATTTTCCAAAAGAATTAATCCTAAAGAAATTCCAAACAAAAAATGCGGAAAACGAGATTAAAACTTATGAAAAATTGGAAAACCAAGATATAAATGTTCCTCAGCTCTTACTATTCAAAAAATCTTACCTAATACTTGAAAAATTAACTGGAACTAATCTGTGTGATTTGATAAATGATAATCTACTTAATACAGTTATTTTAGATGATCTAGACTCAGAAGTTAAAAAAAGAATTATAAATAGTGTTGAAAAGATAGCAAGTTGGATTGCTCAATTACATAAAAACAATATTATTAGTAAAAAAGATCCTTCAAAAATCATTGTTTTAAATAAAGGTGACACAAGATTAAAGGATTTTATTATTGATTTTACTACAGATACGTTATATGGATTTGATTTCGAAGATTCTTATGAAGGAAACCATATTGATGATTTAGCCTGGATTTGTACAGCGTTATTAGACACTAATCCTGGAATTTTTGAAATGACAGACCCTAAACACAAGATTGAGTTAATCAACATATTTCTAAAAAAATACTACTCCCTAACCTCTTTCAATTTTGATTTTAATTACTTCACAGAACGCTTAATTGATAATTTGAATATTGTTATGAAAAGAAGGTCAATTAGATTAAGCCCGATTAAAAAGGCTACTTTCATTGAAGAAATTAAAAAAGAGTTATAGTACAATTATAAATTACAAATATACAAGTTTAAAAATAAGTAGCCTATAATATTTATATAATCTGTTTTACCCTTTTAATAATTTAAGAGGAGTATTACCATGACTTTTCTATTTGATTCAAAAAATCAGATCAAAAAAATTGTTAATGTTATTGATGACTTAAGCAGAACAAATACAGAATCTACCCCTAAATTGAAAGATCAATTAAATAAATTACTAGAGCAAATTGAAAAATTAGAACAAGTTAAAACAGAAAACCAACAGAAGATTGAGTCGATTAACGATGAAATTAACACGTTGAAAGCTAAGATTTCCCAGACACAACATGATACTTTAAGATTGGAAGAAAATGTAGATGAACTAACAAGAGAACGTCAAGAGTTATTAGCCCGAATTCAAACTGCTCAAAATGAATTAAATGCAACAAAAGAAGAGATTAGGGTTAAAAATGAAGAATTAGAAAATCGTAATCAACGACTAAAGGAATTAGAAAATAATATTGATATATTAACAAAAGAGCTCAATAAGTTCGATGAGAGCCTAAAAGCAATTGAAACTGATCTTAAAAATACCTTCTATAAAAAGCAAAACTTTGTAAAATCTTATGAAAACAGAGTTAATGCTATGAAAAGGTTAATAGGTAAAGGGTATATTAGCTCTGCACAATATCAGTTTATTAGGGCTTTACAACAAGGTAGTACTTTAGATTTGAGAAATATTATTGTCGCTATTGATATGAGAGAAGATCAAGCTAAAAACATACTAAGAAAGATGGTAAAGGAGAATGGACCAATTGAATACAACGAAGGAACGGGTACTGTAAAATTGTTGGAGGAGGTTGATTTTTAATGAGTTCAAATATCAAAGAACTTCTAGGATTAGTTGAACAATTCGAAACTGCTTTTGATACCTTCTATCAAACTTTTGAAAGTAATAGTAAGGATATTCTTCAGAGTCTAAGTGAAATTTGGAAAAATGCAAAAGCAGAGGAGATCGAAATTAAAAAACTAGAGGAAATTATTCGTCAACAAAATTTAGAATTAATGGAATTAAGAACTAAAGCTGATGAATTAGATAAAAAAATTGAAATTCCACGAGTTAAAAAAGAAGATTTAATATCTAAGATAACAGAATTAAAAACAACACTTGAGAAAGCTGTTAATGACAAAAAGACACCCCAGTTTGAATTGGATAACCTTAAAGCAAAGTTAAACTCTGTAAATGAAAAAGTTTCAATGAAAGAAAATGAAAAGATGAGACTAGACCAAAAAAAGATTGATAATGAAAATCGAGAAGCTGAATTAAAAGCTAGCTTTTCTGAAGAAAAAATGGACGAATTAGATAAAAAATTAAAAGAAATCAAAAGAAATAGTTTCTTTACTTCATTCTTGATTGAAAATTCTGATGAAGAAATCCCTGAAGTTGATATTATCGCAACAATAATGGAACAGGGCTCATGTAAACTTGATGATCTCAAAAAAATTCTAGATGTACCTCCAATAATGGCAACAAGAACTATTAAACAGCTAGCTATAAAAGGAATAATTAATCTAGATGAAAATTCAGGAATAGTAACCATGTCCTAAACCTCATACCTTTTTTTATCTTATTTTTTTATTTTTAAATCCTCATTTTTGTAAGTAAGACTTTATTAAGGATTGAAAATTTTGAAATTTGACGATATGTATCACAAAACCGATCGTCATTTTTTAACAAAAAATCTGAAAGAAAAAAGATGTCAATAAAAAAACCATTTAAAGAAGTCTTAAGGGAGCATAAAACCGCAATTCTATTAGCATTTATAATTATCGCTGGTGGTTCAGTTGGAACATATTTTGTAATTGATATATTGAACGCTCAAAATCCAAAGAGAATTACTTTAGCAACAACAACTTCTACATATGATTCGGGATTATTAGATTATTTACTTCCGAAATTCACTGAACAAACAGGTATAAAAATTAGAGTATTGTCAGTGGGAACTGGTCAAGCAATAGCTTATGGGCAAAGTGGTGATGCTGATGTTATTCTTGTTCATTCAAGATCAAGAGAAGATGCTTTTGTAAATGATAGTGGAGGTCAAATACCCTATGGAATTCATCGTGCTTGTGTTATGTATAATGATTTTCTAATAGTAGGTCATACTTCAAATCCCGCAAATTTACAACTTGGAGATAATATAACTACAGTAATGACAAAATTGAAATTAGGGATGACAGAAGGTCATAATACAACTTTTTATTCAAGAGGAGATAATTCAGGAACCCATTCCAAGGAATTAAGTTTATGGGCAATAATTCCATGGGATCCTACTACCGCTGGTACGGATTATTATAAAGATGTGGGTGCTGGCATGGGAGATACATTACTTATTACCTATAATGATGCCAATAACAGAGGATATACGCTAGTAGATAGAGGAACTTGGCTTACGTTTAATGATACGTATACTACATTAAATATTTTGGCTGTATCTGTTGATGGAGAGGATCTATTATTAAATCCTTATGGTGTAATACCTGTTAATCCTGTTTTACATTCTCATGTCAAGTATGTTTCTGTCTGTCGATTTGTTGGTTTTATTACTTCACCATATGGTCAAGCATTAATAGATGCATATAGAAAAAATAATGCTATATTATTCCATGCTTGCTTTGGAATTTGTAATGAAACACATGATTGTCCAACTACTGATGAGGAAATAGCTATTTGGACACCTTTTCACAGTGAATTTGCTGGGCTTTCTGTATAAATATTGTTTAATTATACTTTTAAACGAATAAATTATCCAAATCTAAAATTTTTTTTTAATCATATCAAACTAAATAAATGAAACATTTTTCAGTTTTAATATGTCGAATGATATTATAGATGGAATAGTAGAAGCAATTCGTTTGTTATTTACTTTTGATCGCGAATTATGGGGAATAATAGAGGTATCATTCAGAGTCTCATTAACATCAACTTTTCTTGCCGCACTAGTAGCTTTACCAATTGGTTCTTTTATAGGTTTACGTGAGTTTCGCGGAAAAAAAACACTATCGAATTTGATTAACACTTTTATGGGATTTCCTCCTGTGGTAATGGGTTTAATTGTATATTTATTACTATCTCGAAGTGGTCCTTTGGGTTCACTAGGCTTACTTTATTCGACATCAGCAATGATTGTTGCCCAATTCCTTCTAGCAGTTCCTATAATAACTGGTACTGCAAAGGCAGCAATAGAAAGTGTAGATCCAACATTAAAGGAGACTATCATTTCACTAGGAGCTAATGAACGTCAATTATGGTGGGAATTAATTAAAGATTCTAAAAAATCTATAATAGCAGGCTTTCTTGTTGCATTTGGTCAAGCTATTTCAGAAGTAGGGGCTGTAATGATTGTTGGGGGAAATATTCGTTGGGAAACCCGTACTTTTACCACATCAATAGTACTTAACACTCGAATGGGAGAATTTGGAATGGCTATTGCTTTAGGTATACTTCTCATTTCAATAGCTTTTATAGTAAATTATGGATTAACACGATTACAAGCCAGAGGTGGTTAACATGAATTTGCTTGAAGTAAATAATCTCTATAAGGATTTCTATAGAGAAGACAAATCAAGTATTAAAGTTCTCTCTAATATCAATTTTTCAATTAACAAGGGGGAATGTTTCGTGATAATAGGTCCAAATGGAAGTGGTAAAACAACTATATTAAGAATTTTAGATTTGCTTGAACCTCCAACAGAAGGCCAAATATTATATTATGATGAAGTTTTAAGCAATATTTCAAGAAAAACAAAGGTCAATTATAGAAGAAAATTCTCATTTGTGAGACAAAAACCTGTAGTGCGGAACACTTCTGTGTTTAATAATATAGCATATGGATTAAGAGCGCGTGGTATGAAATGGGAGGAATATATTGACAAGGTTAATGATATTATTAAACTTGTTGGTTTAAAAGGATTGGAGAAAAAAAATGCCAGATCATTATCAGGAGGAGAAATGCAACGTGTAGCGATAGCTATGAACTTTGTTTTTTCTCCTGAGGTTTATCTATTAGATGAGGTTTCAGCCAATTTAGATCCTATGAATATTAAATTATTAGAAGATTTTATTACCAAAATAAAGCAAGATAAGGAAAAAACTATTATTATGAGTACTCATGATCCTCTTGAAGCAATTAAATTCGGAGATCGGATAGCTGTACTTAATAATGGACGAATAACTCAAATAGGAACTCCTAATGAGATTTTTACAACACCGAAAGATGAATTTACTGCCCTTTTTGTAGGATATGAAAATATATTATCTGGAACTGCAGAAATGGACCTAAAATCAGGATTAACGATTATCAAAATCAATAATTTAACTATTGTCGCTTCCGAGCAAGTAGAAGGAGAAGTAAAAGTATGTATTCGTCCAGAAAGTATAGGAATCTCTAAAAATCCTCCTAGTAATGTTAGTTTTCGCAATAATTTCAAAGGAAATATTGAAGACATCCGAGATCTTGGAAATATTTGTCATCTCATAATTAATTGTCAATCTGAAAGATTTTTAGCTACAATAACAAAACTATCATTAAATAATTTAGAATTAGCAATAAATTCTGAGGTATTTATTAATTTTAAAGCAACAGATGTTAAATTATTATGATTAAGTTTTTAAGAAATTTCAATTTAAATAAATTGTCGATATGTATAGAAAGCTAAAACGAAAATTTTAAGAGTTTTAACTAAAATGATCGATATATCTAAAAAAGATACAATTCCTAGGATTGCTAGGGCGTCTGGAAAAATAAAGCTTAAAAAAGAAACTATAGACAGAATTAAGACTAATAAAATTGAAAAAGGAGATGTTTTTACAATAGCAAAAGTCTCTGCTATAAATACTGTTAAAAAAGTACCGGATTTGATTCCCTTTTGCCATCCAATCCCGATACACAATGTTAATATAGATTTTGACTTTGAAGAAAATACATTCGTTAAAGTTACATGTGTAGTAAAGAGTATGGCCAAAACTGGAGTTGAAATGGAAGCTTTAACAGGAGTAAGCGCAGCTTTACTAAATATCTGGGATGTTGTTAAAATGTACGAAAAAGATGAGAAGGGACAATATCCATCCACCCTAATTACTGAAATAAAAGTTGAAAAAAAGATTAAACAAACGTAGTTTCACCTAAAATGAAAGATAAGAATAATAGAGAAATCAAGCACATTAGATTTTCAATTACTTCTAAATGTAACTTTAATTGTATTTATTGTGATCAAGAAGGATTTACTCCAAAAACATCAGAATTAGCTGTAGAAGAAATTACTAAATTATGTAAAATATTAGCCGAAATCTTAAAAGTAACAAGAATTAAATTTACTGGTGGAGAACCTTTATGTCGAGAAGAGATAGTACAAATTATAAAGAATGTAGCGGATTTGAACATCTATAAAGATATTTCTTTAACTACAAATGGATATTATTTGTATGAAATGGCTGAGGAATTATTTAATGCCGGTTTAAATAGAATTAATGTTTCATTAGGTTCACTTAAACCCGAAGTATATAAGAGAATATATGGATTAAATTCTTTAGAAAAAGTTCTTAAAGGGTTAAATAAAGCTAAAGAAATTGGATTTAATCCTATAAAATTAAATTTTGTTGTCTTAAAAGGGATTAATGATAATGAACTAGAAAACATGATTGAATTCTGTGCAAAAAATGGATTTATTTTACAATTAATTGAATTGCATAAAGTTTCTGATACATTAGGAGGGAATGGTGAGTTCTATGAAAAGCATCATTATGATGTTAAACCTCTTATAGAAGATTTTGAATCTAAAGCAGTAAGAACAATCATTAGAGGAAATATGCAAAATAGAAAAGTATTCATTATGCCTAATTCTGCTGTTATTGAGACTATTTCTCCTAGCCACGATTTTTGTATGGGATGTACTAAGCTGCGAGTTGGATGTGATGGAAACCTTTTTGGGTGTTTATATCGTTCAGATCTTGGGAAAAATGTTAAAGAAGTTTTGCGTAATCACTATTCATTATCAAAATATGAATCAATTGTAAAAGAGGTAGTTGATTCAAGAGAACCTTATTATTAAAAAAGATTTTTATTGATTTAAAATAAAGTGTATAATTTGTTAATAGAAGTACTATATTTTGCAGAATTTAAGGATATTACAAAAAAAGATACTGAAAAATTCGATTTATCAAGCAAAAATTTGAAGGAATTAATTAATTTACTCATTAAAAAATATGATCCTATGCAAGAGTTATTATTGGATAAAAAGAATAAATCTTTAAGTAATAACATATCAGTGATTGTAAATAATAAGCCTATCCATGGTCAAGATGTTTTATCCGCATCTTTAAATGAAGGAGATAAAATTGCTCTTTTATTACCAGTATCAGGGGGATGAGATATTATGAATGAGACTAATGAATTACGATCTGGTATTTATAATAAAGGAGAAATCACTTTAGAGGAAATTATTAAAACAGTAAAAAATAATCCTAAAATAAAAAAAGTAGGATCTATTCATGTTTTTTCTGGAATTGTGAGAGAGAGCTCAAAGGAAGGTAAACAAGTTAAAAGCATGAAAATTGATTCTTTTGATGATTTAGCAAATAAAACTATAGAAGACATTTGTGAAAGACTAAAGAAAAAAAATGGAATTATAGACGTAAAAATTATTCATTTTAAAGGTGATTTCAGCCTTTCTGATGACTTAGTTTACGTTGTTGTGGCATCTTCTCATAGAGAAGAAGGTTTTGGTGCTATAAAAAATGCAGTTGATTCGTATAAAAAAGAAATAGCAGTGTGGAAACGAGAAGATTTTATTGATGGAACCTCTAAATGGATCCATTAACAATTTTAAGATAACTGATAAAATTTTGGACTGAATATGAAATTCTTAAAGGCAATTCAGGTGGAAGAATTTAAAAAGTTACTTAATTCAATTCCAAAAATAATTTCAGAAGAAGAAATTATACCTCTTGAAGAAGGATTCAATAGAGTTATCTCAAGAGCCATAATAAGTAATATTGATGTTCCACATTTTAGAAAGTCAAGAATGGATGGATATGCTGTAATTGCTGAAGATACTTTTGGTGCCGAAGAAGATAATTTAATAACATTTAATCTTATAGAAATAATTAGTGCTGGTGATAGACCTCTAAAAATAATTGAAAAAGGGGAATGTTCTTATGTAGCAACAGGTGCCGCCATTCCTGATAATGCTAATGGGGTGGTTATGGTTGAATTTACAGATAGAGAGGGGGATAACATAAAAATTTCAAAGGCTATTACTCCAGGGACTCACGTAATTAATATTGGACATGATGTGAAAAAAGGGGATATTATTTGCAAAAAAGGCAGTTTAATCGATTTACCTACATTGGGATTGCTATCCTCATGTGGAATAAGGCAAGTATCAGTGTATAGAAAACCGATTATAAGTCTAATCAGTACCGGAAATGAACTCCTAGCTCAAGAGACGAAAAAACTTGAGATTGGAAAGATATATGATGTAAATTCAATTGTATTAAAGAAGGCAATCGAAAATACAGGCGCAAATGTAAAATTCTTAGGGATTATTAAAGATGATTTTGAAGACCTCAAAAATATTATTAATAAAGCTTTAAATGAAAGTGATATCGTAATTCTTTCAGGAGGAACTTCTAAAGGTGAAGGTGACCTAGGTCCAAAAGTCCTAGAAACTTACCAAAACGTCGATATTCTTGTACACGGAGTTAGGATAAAGCCTGGAAAGCCTTTAATATTTGCTAAACTAGGTCAAAAGATATTATTTATATTACCGGGCTATCCCACATCAGCTTTAAGTTGTTTTTATGTTTTAATAGAAAACTTTCTTAGAAGAACGTCAGGATATCCCTTGAAAGAAAGAAAGTCAAAAGAATTAGACGTTGGAGAGAGGATATATAGTACTGTTGGAAGGCATGAATTTAAGACTGTTAAGATAAAAGAGATTAACGGAATTAAAAAGATTTTTCCGATTAAGACAGGTTCAGAGGCAATAAGTACCATATTTAATGCTGATGGGTATATTGAAATTGAAGAGTTAGAATCAATTATTGAAGTAGGAGATACGAGAAAGGTATATTTCTTTTAGTTAAAAGTTATGAGAATAAGATTATGAAAGTGCATGAAGAACATAAAAAAGAAGCTCCAAAAAAAATAAATATAGCACTAATTGTGGTAAGTACAAGTCGATTTAATGAAATTCAAAAGAATAAAACCAGTTCTGATAAAACAATTCCTTTAGTAAATCAAATTATAGAAGCAAATACGTCAATTTTATTAAATTTTTCTGAAATAATACCAGATTCCAAGGATCATATTAAATTTATATTAAATAAATTAATTAAAGATTCTTCAATTGATGCTGTAATATTTAGCGGAGGTACTGGCTTAACATCTAAAGATATTACCTACGAGACGATTACACCCTTATTAGAAAAAGAGATTGATGGTTTTGGAGAGTTATTCAGGTATTTGTCATTTAAGGAGATAGGATCTTCTGCAATGTTGTCAAGAGCTATTGCCGGTACTTTATCAGGTAAAACTATATTTCTTTTACCTGGTTCTCCGAATGCTGTGAAACTAGCTTTTAATAAATTGATTCTTCCAGAGTTAGGTCATATAACTTATCTTATCAAGAAAGAAGAGTGATTTAATTGGAGAGATTGAGAAAGATTGGTTTTTCAAAATTAACCTCATTAGAGGATGCTATTAAGAAATTAGATTCTCACATTAAATTTACAGCTATTGAAGAAATTCAAACAAAAACTGCTTTAAATAGGATAGTAGCTGAGGATATTGTTAGTAAAATTGATATCCCTCCATTTGAAAGGTCTGCAATGGATGGATATGCATTGCAAGCAACAGATACTTTTGAAGCTTCACTTAAAAATCCCAAAACAGTTAAATTAGTTGGAAAAATTGAAGTTGGAGGTTTTTCTGACCTAGAAATGGATGAGGGAGAAGCAATACGAATTTCTACCGGAGCTGCGATTCCTAAAGGCGCAGATACCGTTATTAAAATTGAAGATACTGATATAAAAGAGGATATTATAACGTTATTCACTTCACTTGCTCCAGGAAAAAATATTTCAAAAAAAGGAGAAGATATTCCAAAAGGTAAAAAATTACTTAATAGGGGAATTCAATTAAAGGCAGAACATATTGCTTTATTAAGTTCTTCAGGATTTACCAAAATAAAAGTAAGAACGCGTCCTAAAGTGAGTGTTTTTGCTACGGGAGATGAATTACTAGAACTTGGAAACCCATTAAAGCCTAATAAAATTTATAATTCCAACACTCCCATGATTTCTAGCTTGGTTAAGACTTATGGTGGAGTTGTAATCCAAGAATCAACTTTAAAGGATATTAAGGACGAAATATTAGAAACTTTATATAATTCCGCAAAAGATTCGAATATTGTAATCTTTACTGGAGGAACGTCTGTTGGGACTAAAGATTTATTGCCAGAAATTATGTATGAAAATGTTGTAGTTTTAACCCATGGAATTGCCATGAGACCAGGTTC
>JBHLMP010000044.1:0-31867 GCA_048938025.1 Promethearchaeota archaeon | reverse complement strand
AATAAATCTATTGTTGTAGAATCAAGATTGCTTAATCTTGGATTCAAATTAGTAATTGATATAAAATTTCCCTGCTCAATTTCTTTAATTTTTTGAGTTTCTTCATTCCAAAAAGTAACTCTTATAGATCCTGTAGAATCCATCAAAATAAGAGACCCTATTTTTCCAGTTCCTCCATCTTTTTTTACAAATTCTTTTATTGGATAATTTTGTATTACTTTACCTTCAATAGCGACTGATTTCATTGTTAAATCAATACTATTAACTGGCACAAATTCCTCTTTTATTTTAGGATAATTTTTATAATCAATATCATCGGGTGACAAGATTAACTTTCCAAAATTACCAACATGAATTTCTACTTCTTCATATTTACCCTTTTTGGCATGTCCATTTAAAATCTTAACCAATTCATTTTTAACAAAATTATTTTCTTGAAAGACATTTGTGTGATCATCCCATAAGACAATTCGAATATCTCCGGTATCATCATGTAATAAAAAGGATCCTACTTTTCCAACATTACCATCACTTTTATTAAAAGTGAAAACTCTATTGATTTCTTTAACCCTGCCTATCAGAGTTATATTTTTCATATTTACGTTAATATCAGCAACCTTAATATCAATATCTTCTAGGAGCTTTCTAGTTTCTTCCTTTATATCAACTCCTAACTCTTTAGCAATAATAAATAAAGCACCTTCATCAGAAATTAAACCTTTTAACTCTGTCTTCTTTTCTTCAACTAATTGTTCAATTTCCTTTCTTTCTAACCCTGTATTTTCAATTATTTTCCTAATATATGCCTCAGTTTTCATATAAAACACAACAAATTTGCGGTTTGATTAATCAATGGTATTTTAGAAATTATACTTTAAAAATAAAATTATTTAATAATTAATTAATATCAATTTTTAAAAAAAAAAAGAGTATTCCATATCTGTAATTTTTTGAACTTTTGTATTAATTATAGAAATTATTTGTAGTTAAATTCTATGGTCGGCTTTAAAATTATACCCGTAATAGATATATTAAATTCTGAAGCGGTACATGCGGTAAAAGGTGAAAGAGGTAAATATGAGCCTTTAAAATCCAAGATTTTTAAATTTTCAAATCCAATTGAAATTATAAAAGATTTAAAGCAACAAATTTGCTTTTATGAATTTTATATTGCAGATTTAGATGCTATTATTAAAAAAAAACCGAATTTAGACTTATATAGGGAAATATTAGAGACTTTAAATGTAAATATAATGATAGATCCAGGAATTAGAAATAGAAAAGATCTTTTAGTTTTTTCTAAATTTGCTTTTAATAAATTAATTTTGGGTTTAGAAACAATGGGAGATTTTCAAATAATTTCTGACGCTATAAATATTGTAGGGTTTGATAAATTAATTGTAAGTATAGATATGTATAAGGGAAAAATCATCTCAAGTATTAAAGAAATAAAGAACCAAATACCTTTGAAAGTGATTAAAAAAATAGAAGAAATAGGGATTAGGGAAATTATACTTTTAGATTTATATCGAGTTGGGCAGAAATTGGGAGGTATTCCTTTATCATATCTAGAAATTTTGCGTTCTTTCAAGGGAAACATATTGGTAGGAGGAGGTATTAAAAATTTCAATGATATAATAAGTTATAAAGAACAAAATTTCTCAGGTGTATTAATTGCTACTGCTTTATATGATGGATCATTAAATATTGATAAATTGAAAAGTTTTAAGCAAAACAAAAAAAATTAATCGATAAAAATCACACCTGTACTTGATACATTTAAAGATTTCTTACAAACAGGGCAAGAGTGTTTCATTCTTACCCAATCTGTTAAATGATCTTTATGCGCTTTTGCTTCACATATAGGACAACCGGTTAGTTCATCAAAGATTTCTATATTTTTGCCGCATACAGAACACTTTGTTTTCGACGCAGTTTCAACTCTAATTAATTCTTTTTTTATATCTAAAATTACTTTTTCAGTATTTTCCGCAGTAGGATTAATTTGCTTGAGCTCATCTTTTGTATCAACACAAAATATAGATCCATCAGTATCATCTTTCTTATTACCAATCCAGACTACTTTTCCTTTAAAATAACTAGAGCCTTGATGTTCTAATGATAGATTTAATCGCCTATCTTCCATAACATAGGTTTGTATTATTTTAGTATACTTTAAATCTAGATTATCAGATAATTGTTTAATCACTTCAATTGGTTCTTTAAAAACCTCATTAGTCATGTCTACTTTTGTAATTTCTTTTGGAGACATAATACATTACCAAATTTTATTTTATATTTAATAATAATAATTGAATTTAAATTTTTATGTAATATTTTTATTTAAGATTTTTTTATAGGTTAATTAACTAAGATTAAATTGCAGTATATATTAATACCTAAAAAATATTTTAAATATTTTTTACTTAATATAGATAAGTTATGCGGAACAAAATCAAACTATTAGTAAGTCCTAAAAATATTGAAGAGGCTAAAATTGCTATTAATGCTCAAGCTGATTACATAGATTGTAAAAACCCTGAAGAGGGATCTTTGGGGGCAAATTTTCCTTGGATGATTAAAATGATGAGAGAACTAATCCCGTATCATAGTTCTCAATTGTTAAGTGCAACTATTGGTGATTTTCCTAATTTACCGGGTTCTGCTTCATTAGCTGCTTTAGGAGCAGCAGTTTCAGGAGCAGATATTATAAAAGTAGGATTGAAAGGTCCAAAAAATAAGGAACAGGGTATTAAATTAATGAAGAATGTTGTTAAAGCAGTAAAAGATTTTAATAAAAATATCCTAGTCGTAGCTGCTGGTTATGCTGATTATTCTAGAATGGAAACATCACCTGAATTTTTATCAATTCCAGAAATAGCAACTAAATCTGGAGCTGAAATTGCTATGCTAGATACTTATATTAAAGATGAAAAAAATTTATTTGATTTTTTAAATGTTGATCAACTACTTGAGTTTAAAAATAAAGCCATAAAATCGAATCTTAGAGTTGCTTTAGCTGGAAATATAAATCTTAAAGTTTTACCTAAAATTAAGCAGATCTCTCCTGATATAATTGGTGTAAGAAGCGTTATATGTGAGGGAAATGATAGAACTAATGGAATGATAAAGGCAGATCTAATACAAAATTTAAAGCAAGAATTATACAAATAATCTCTTAACAATGTCTCGAACATCTAACTTAAAAATTGAGATTAGACCGGCAAATAATGAAAGTTTAACTGATTTAGATTTATGTGCAAAAGAGTTTATAGATTTTATTGATGATTTTAAGAATAAGTTTTTAAATAAAGATTTTTTTGTTCTATCAGCTCATCTTAATGATATATTAGTGGGTATTTTAATAGCTGAAGATAAGAGTCAAAAATTGGATTCACTAGAGAAATTAGTCCCTATCATGTACTTACACTTATTATTTGTGAATCCTATCTCTCGTAATAAAAAAATTGGAGAAAAATTGTTAAAAGAATTCTTAAGTATTCAAAAACAAAAAGGATTGGCATACATATATATAAAAGTTCCTCAAAATTATAAAGAAGGAATTAAATACTTAAGCAAAAATAATTTTCAACATTTAGGTAAGAAAGCAAATAAAATTATTTTGAAGTATAATTTATGGAATGATTATAGTATAAGAAATTGCCATAATATTAGTGATATATTTAATAATATATTCCAATAAATTCCATAAGAAGAATCTCTTTTTTTAAATATTTTTCAGAATTTGAGGTCCTTTATCGTTAAATAATAAGTTATAAATTTCTATTTGTGGTTTATATGAATTAAATATTTCTAAGACTTGCTCTCTATTCCTGTTTTTACAAATACAATATACTGAACGTCCTAATTGATTCATACTTGCTCCTAATATATTCAATTTATTTAAACTCGTCATTAACTCTTTAACTTCAGTTAAGTTTAAGATTTTAAGAATCTCTGTTTCTTCTACAAATTCAATTGCAGCATTAATAAAGGTTTTTATATTTGGTTTGGAAGCTAATTTCTCTAAAGCCCTTCTACCGGCTATCTTTATCTTCAAATTTAATACGGGATCTGTTAAAATAGATTTGGTAGGGATTATCCCAAAAGATCCACTAATAATTATTAAATCTTTAGGAAAGACAATACGCTCAAAAATACAGGGATACCCAGGTTCTTTTAATATGCATAATCCACCTGCCAATTGTCCACATACTGTACCTAATCCTGTTCGATTTACAACTTCGGCAATATGAGCAATTCTACCTTTTTCAATTTTCGATAAGTTCAAATTTAAAACTTGGTTTAAACCATATATTGCACCTAAAGCTCCTGAACCACTTGCTCCATATCCACATCCAACAGGTAAATCAAAATCATGATAAATTTCAATTTTAATAGACTTCGATAAATGAAATTTGTTAATATAATTATAAATGTAATAGGTAGTTTCGGCTTTTTGGTTAACTTTTTTTTTGTTAATATATATATTTAATCCATTTTTATCTAATTCATCCACGCCTCCTATTATTACTTTAGTTCTGCCCACAGCACTAACGTTAAAGCCAGCTCCTCTTGAGCCAATTTTTTCAGGATTCCTTATTTTTTTATCATTAATTTTATCTACAATCTCAAAGAATGCTGATATTCTGTGAGGAACTTCAACAATAACTTCTTTTGAATCTAAGTTCATCTATGTTAAGAAACTTAATTTATTAAATCAACTATATATTAATAAAAGGATAAATTGAATGAAAATATTATGAATAAAAATATAAAATATATATCAGTTTGTATGCACTCTTGAATATTAACTAAATTTTGTTAAACAAATCTTTATGTGTGAAAATCAATGAAAGATAAAAATGTCGTCATAAAAATCGGCGGATCACTATTATTTACTGAAGAATGCAAAATTAATTTAAAAAAAATTGCTGAATTTTGTAAGATTTTTAAAAGCAGGAAATGTTCAGGTACTCATGTTATTGTTTGTGGCGGGGGACTAGTTGCAAGAGAGTATATAAATGCAGTGAGATCGTTTAATGGATCAGAAGCATTATGTGATGCTTTTGGTATTGAAATATCCCGTATTAATTCGAAATTACTTATAGCATCTTTTCAAGATTTTGCTTATCCACTTGTACCAAAATCAATTGAGGAATTGTCTACAGCAATTCTTTTTAATAAATTTATTATAATGGGTGGATTGCAACCAGGACAGTCTACAACTTCTGTAGCTCTTGAAGTAGCAGAGTTTATAGGCGCACAAGATTTAGTAATTCTAACAGATGTAAATGGTATTTATGATAAAGATCCAAAAAAGTTTGATGATGCAAAAATATTCAAACACCTTAATTACGATGAACTACAAGAATTAATTTTAGAACTGCCCTATTCTAAACAGGCTGCTGCAGGAGAATATCGTATTTTTGATGCTGTTTCTTTACAAATCTTAAAACGCAGTAATATTAAAGTGTTTCTAATGTCTGGGAAAGAGCTTAGTGAATTCGAAAAATTTTGGAGTGGAGATAAAGCTATAAGTGGGACTATTATCTCGAAAGATTGAAGATCTCATAAATTATTTTAACTAAGATTATTTAATTAATATAGCATTTAATTTAATCAAATTAAAAGGAAAATTGTATGTCTCAATCCTCGTGGAAAGATCAAATTAAAAAAAAATGGGGACCTCATCTACATTGTCCTATTTGTGGTAAGGCAATGCCAACTGATAGAAAATTTTGCAGCCAAGGCTGTAAAGATAACTATATTGAACAAGAGAGAAAACAGAAGAAAAAAGGGAGGATCCAGTGTATTTTTTTAATTGTAATGTTGGCAGTAATGATGTTGGTAATAACTTTACCTATGTTATTCGCATAACTGAATACTAGAGGGTTTTTATCATAGTTTTTATTTTTCATAGTATTAATTTATGTAAAAAATTCTTCAAGCAGGGATAACCAAGCCTGGTCAACGGTGCCGGACTCTTTTGAGCGAAAAAATCTCATAAGCTGGACTCAAGATCTGTTAAACACGATTACCGTTGATTATTGCAATTTCTGATGAGAAATCCGGTCTCACAGGAGTACGTGGGTTCAAATCCCACTCCCTGCATTTTATTTTTTTTCTTTAATAGCATTTAAGACGTTATTTATGAAATCTATAAGTGGTTTAGCTATTTCCTTATCCTTTTTCTTAATTTTCAGAAATAAGAGAAGCAATACAGGTGCTTTAAGAATATTTGAAGCTCTTTCAGCTATCAATGTACTTAAGAGTTTTGGGTCTACACCAAACAAACTATATGATGCTGTGGTTGATTTTAAACCTTCAATAGGAGGGGGTGTTCCTAATGTTACATTTCCAATTCCCATATTTTCTTGATCTGATATAAGTAAAAGATAACTTTTATGTAATTGAAAAAGATTTAAATAAATTGTAATATCTTCAATTTTTATATCCTTTTCTGCTAAGAGCTTCATTTTTTTCCAATTAATATTACTTTTAAGGAAATAGTAAAATATATAAGTCCTATTTTAACAATGCTTATATAATTTAATTTTATTTAAATATTATATAAAAATTAGTCGTCATTTTATATAATCATATTATAAATTCATTTCATAGTAAATTTCGAAGTGTTAAAAATTGAGCTTAAAAATAATAGAAAATTAGATAATGAACTGCTCTTATGTTATAATTGCGGGACAAAAATTAATGATCAATCACAAAAATATTGTTCAAATTGTCATGCAATTCTAAATCCTAATGATTATATTAAATGGAAGAAAAGTTGGTGTGGATTTTTATGTTGTTTGTGCCTACTTCCTTTTCTTATTGCGCTCCTAACTAGTTTAATAATTTTTTAACAATCAGGTATATCAAAAAAAAATCTTTTTTAATATTATAAATTAAAGTATTTGAAAAGATGATTATTTAAGATCAGAGATAGTCATAAAATTAATCAGAAGAAAGAATAACATCAGATATCCTTTGTCTTCGAATATCAAAGTCGTGATCAATATGTACTGTTATGCAATGTTGATCCTTATTTTGGAGGTTCATATGAACATAACTTACAGGAACTACTGGTAAATTTGAACTTAAAACCATCCTTTTTAGGATAGGTATAGGTATAACTGCTTTACATCTTTCACAATTTACTAAAACAACTCTCGTATCAGGAGATTCTACTTTCCTTATTCTTTCAAGTACATCGGGTGTTATATCAGGAGAATCTAAAGCAAATTTTTCTTTTTGTTTTGGTGCTTCTGGTATAGTTGGAATCTGTAATTCTACATCTTCTTCTGATGGATAATAGATACTCCCATGTTGATTTTTTGGTTTTTTTTTTTTAGCAAAAAGATTTTTCATTTTTTTTAAGTAACTTTTTTCTTTTTTGTCTCCCATAAATCTCACAGTTGTCCAATATTTAAATTGTATTTAAAATCTGGATCCATAATAAATTTCTCTTGTTTAAGTAACTGGATTTTAAACACCAAAAACTTGTCTTAATTCATTATAAATTTTTGATAATTCAGTAATTATTTGGGTATTGTTTTGTTGAAGATAATAACTGATATATCCTGAAAGACCTTCAGTATCTTTAAGCCACTCTAAAAATGATTGAATCTCACCTTTTAGATGAGGATCAATATTTGTACTTGCTTTGGTTATCCCTCCCATTGCAGCACCTTTAGCACCTAACTGAGTATTTCCATTCATGTATTGACCTTGGGAGCTCATTGATGCCAACGTTCTTGCAGTATCCATATATGCTGCATTCATTGGACCATCTGGTTCAACATAAGTAATAACTTTATGCTCTTCATCTTTTGCCCCAACAATATGGCCTTCACCTCTAATTGAAGTGGCAACTAATCTTTCTGCAGTGCACTGCAGAAGTGAATATTTCACTCCTGATATCATAATGAATTGAGCATTCATAGAGGTCCAACTTGATACAACTCTTCCAACATCAGCACTTATATCCCAATTATCTGTAGAATAGA
The DNA here is from genome assembly GCA_048938025.1 of Promethearchaeota archaeon. Taxonomy (GTDB): domain Archaea; phylum Asgardarchaeota; class Lokiarchaeia; order Sigyniarchaeales; family SOKP01; genus Loki-b32. The sequence continues at coordinate 23,858 of JBHLMP010000044.1, read as the reverse complement.
CAATATCCCTTCCACGGATCACTACAGCAGCAATAATTGATGGTTCAGCTTGCATTAAATTATGAATCGCAGATTCTGGATCAACTGGCATTTTATTTTTTTCCCCATTCTAATAGATTAATATCTGAATCTAATAACATTAAATGACATTAATATTTATTATAAAATAATTATATACTAATTAATTAAAAATTTATTCATAACGATACTCTTAACTTTTCAATTCTTTTTTTTAATATTAATTCTACCAAATTTTGGTTTATCATAAAGTTTAATTTGATCAATGTTTTTTTGATTGCTATTCCAACTGTCATTTTGAAATACAAATTTATTTTTAAAAAATGTTTTATGGGGCTTATCATCCTTTCTTAGAGTTTCTAAATGATTATTAAGATCTTTATCATTTTTGAACAATTTCCCACATACTGGACAACTTGGTGATCTATTTTCTAATAAACCCTTTGGAATTTTAACTACTATCGGAAATTTTCTTTTTCTATCAAACCTAGCTGTTTGATATCGACAAAAATGCCTTACTAATTTTCCATAGGGTGGGTAATCAAAAAATACTTTACTACCATGCGTACATTCCCAATATAGCACATCTACACCACATTTTGGGCATTTTGTTTGAAAAGAACGAAGATAGCAGTGTCTTCCATGAGTCTTATAAAAATGTCGCATTATATTAAGAGAAATACCGAACTTATTAAAATTTTTCGATTTAATTTAAAAAACAAAAATTAGTGATTGAGTATATTATTAACCGACAAATCCTCGAAACGCAAACATTTAAATGTGGGAAAATGATTATAGAAATTAAATAGCTGAATTTTAAAAGAGTAGACATATTTGGATCTTTCAATGACTCAAAAAAATTTAAATTTATGCCCAGAATGTGGCAATAAAAATTTAATTTCAGATGAGTCTCGGGGTGAGGTGATATGTAATGTATGTGGGCTGGTATTATTACAAAGAATCATCGATTCCGGTCCTGAATGGCGAGCATTTACATCAGAAGAAGCAAACAAGAAAGTTAGAGTAGGAGCACCAACAACTCTAACTTTACATGATAAAGGATTAAGTACAATGATAGGCTGGAAAAATAAAGACGCTTTTGGAAAAACTATAAGCCCTAAAATGAAAGCAGAAGTATACCGTTTAAGGAAATGGCATGTAAGAACAAGGACAAATAAATCAATCGATAGGAATTTAGCGTATGCAATGAATGAATTAGATAGATTTTCTTCTCAACTAAACTTATCTAAAGATTTAAAAGAATCTTCAGCTCATATTTACAGAAAGATGGCTCAAAAAAATCTCATTAGGGGAAGATCAATAGAAGCTATGTTAATAGCATCGATTTACTTATCTTGTAGATTAAATATCATACCAAAAACTCTTGATGATTTCATTGAATTTGCATCAGTTGATAAAAGGAAGGTTGCACGATGTTATAGGTTAATTTTAGGAGAATTAAAAATTAATATTAAAGTATCTTCCCCAATAAATTTTATTCCAAGATTCTGCGCTGAATTAAAACTTTCAGGAAGAACTCAAAACAGGGCTGCTTCAATTTTGAAATTAGCAAAAAAACATCGTATCACAGCAGGGAAAGCCCCAACAGGTTTAGCAGGAGCTGCTTTATACGTAGCAGCTATTCAGGAAGGTGAGCGTCGAACACAAAAAGAAATTTCCTTAACTGCTGGTGTGACTGAAGCAACTATTCGGAATAGATATAAAGAACTTCTAAATCATCTCAATTTTGAATTAAATGTATAAATAAAGCATCTCTCTAGAATACTTTAGGTTTTTTAATATTAACAAATTAAAAAAGCCTTTTTTTTAAAAAAAGAATAACTATTAGCGAACTTTAATTCGCTTTATAATATCTGGTCGTTTTTTATATAATATTCGAAATCCACAGTGAGAACATTTAATACCAGGAAGTGCACTTAATTCTTTTTTACTCACTTCTTTTCCACAGCTTTTTCTAGCACATATATATCTCATTATTATTTTGAATTTAACATAATTAATATATTTTTTGCTTAATCTCTTTAACGTAGAGAAGAGTTTTATAAGTATAATTTATTATTAATCTAATCTATAACCTTAAATATATAATGATTTTCTTTTATCATCAGTATCAATAATTTGGAGAGTCTCAAGATCCTTTTCTAATTGATCTCGTTTGATTTGAAGATTTTTTGTTATATTTTCAATATTCTCTAAAGAATATTTCTTTTTAATTGGTAATGTAAATGACTTCTTAAGCATTTCTAAAAGTGTAATGGATGCTTTCAAATCAGTAATATCCTCGTTAACCATTGCAATATTATCAGTTTCAGCAAGAAAAACTAAACCATCAACATTAAATCTTGCCTTTGCCAATGTAGGAATTAAACCATTTGCACCAATAATGACTCCTTTTTGGATCTTCTCACATTTATCTTTTATTAAATATTTCTCTAATAACTCACGATCTGTAGAGCTAGCAAATATTTTTGGAATTCTTGAGTTAAGCATTCGACTACTTACAGGATAAGCTCCTAAAGCTACAATTAATTTTATCCCACAGTGCATAATGATTTTTGTAAGAAAATTTGATATTTTATATATTCCTTTAGGAGTTAAACTTTGAGCATCAGCAGTAATTAATATAATATCTCTCAAATTATTTGGATCTTTCCAATAGAGAATTTCCGCTTTAGGAGCAGATAAAATACTGTCATCTACAATTGCTCCTGCTGGATAATCATCAAAAATAATATCCATAAAATTCTTAGCATCAAGCTGGCCTATTAACGAATCTAATGCAAATTTACCAACATCAGCAATGCCAGGCATTCCCAAGATACAAATTGGGTTATTAAAATCTTCTTTAGAAAGATCTATATGTTTGATAATTCTTATTCCTTCCATATCTTAAACCTTATTTTTTTAAAAATTATCCTAGTAATAAGGTTTTTTTTATCAATTTAAAAACGATGTATTATCCTAGTAGACACAAGATTTATTGTAAAAGTAATATAATCATATTATCAAAAACTTAATTTAAGAATACAACTTGATCCTATCAAGGATCTTAATTATTAGGCTCGAGAACAACCTTAATAATTTATAAACTTATGATTTTGAAATATCGTTGTATGAAGTGTGGAATATGTTGTTATGAGGTTGAGGAAAATGAAATTGGATATAGGAAGAGAATTCCCGTTTATCCAGAAGAAGTAGATGAATTAATTGAGCTAGCGAAAAAATATGAAATTGAATTTAAAGTTATAGAAGATTTAATTTTTCCTGATATTCTTAATAAAAACATTTTAGTTCTAACATTTAAGATATGCTTAGACAATCCTAAGGCATGTTGTCCTTTTTACAATCAAGAAGTAGGTTGTACTATTCATGAAAAAAAACCTTTAGCATGTAAAGCATATCCTTTAGCCTTAAAAAGAATAGATTCATTTAATATGGAGCTAAGTATTGATCCATTGTGTAATTTTGTTAGTAAAAATTATAATGAATTAAAGAACATAGATTTGAATCAGGCTAAAGAAATATTTGAAATTGAATATCCAAATGTTGAAAGGTTTTATAGAAAAAACAAAAACTTGATATTAAAGATAAGACAATTAGAATTTGAAAATAAGATAAAGATCGCACGTGAAATATCTCTTGATGATTTCAATAAAGCAATAAAAGAATGGGATCGTATAGAAATCAGAGTGAAATAATTTGCTTTAAAAATATATAACATATAAGAATTTTAAATTAAGAAAAGTTTGATAAGAATAATATGAAGAAATTTGTCTCTTTACTTTCGGGAGGGTTAGATAGTCCAGTTGCTGCATTTTTAATGATTAATAAGAAATACCATCCCATTTTTTTATCGTTTTTAACTTCAGAAGATATAAATCATTCCATGAAAAAAAAAATAATTCAAATTGTTAAAATCTTAAAAGTATTTACAAAAAATAATATACAATTGTACTTAATTAACCATAATTTAAATTTAGAACTTTTTAAGACAAGAAGTGAAAGAAAATTAACCTGCATTTTATGTAAAAGATTAATGTTAAGGATAGCGATGCAGATTGGAAAAAATGAAAACACTAATCTCATAGTTACTGGCGATATTTTAGGAGAACAAGCTAGTCAAACTCTTGATAACTTATTTGCATATAATAACTTACTAGAGAATTTTGTTATCCTGCGTCCCTTAATAGGCTGGGATAAACTTGAAGTAATAAGATTAAGTGAAAAAATCGGATTGTACAATATTTGTTCTCAAAGTTCAGCTAGTTGCCAATATAATCCTCAATTTCCTGAAACTCACGCAAAACCTTTAGAAATTATTAAAGCTGAATCAACTATTAATGTAGTTGATCTAGTAAAAGAATCAATAAGAAGTGTCGAAATTTTATACCTTTAACCTCAAATCCTTAATTAGATCACTAAATTCTTGATCTTTTAATTCTTTAATTTTATAATTGTTTAGGGCTTCACTAATGATTTGAGCTATAAGATGCTTACAAACAAGTTTTTCCCTTTTAATAATAACTGATTTATAAAAATCTTGACAACTACAAAATATTTTAGGATAAATTAAATGTTCTTGATTTTCACCCATCGCTGTCCAAACTATTCTATTTGAAGGTTTATAAATGTTTTTTGTAATTCCCCTTTTTAATACTTCAATAATATTAGTAGATCTGTTAGGAAAGAGGACTTCTAAGAAATCTATTAGATCCTCGTCTAGAACCTGTTTCTTTTTAGCCATGTCAAAAATGGCTAATAATAAATCTTTTGACATTTGTATCTTATATATAATTATAATTAATAAGTAAAAAGGATCAATATATTTTGAACCATATTTTATTTCTTCCTACAAGATATTATCCATCAATATCTGGTGCTGAATTTTATTTTCAAAGAATGGCAGAAATTTTATCAAAAAAATATAATTATAATATAGATATCTACACATCAAATGCGATTGACTTCAAAGCTTTACGCGAATCTAAGGGGAGATTTATAACGAGGAATAATAAGTATTTTTATGGAGTAAATAACATTAGCGTTAATAGATTCTCGATAAACCATAATCTTTCTCATGAAGAAATAATAACTACTTTGAAAAAAATTCCTAGTTATGAATTTTTGAATTTACATGATAAAAGTTTAATAAAATTTATAGAAAATGGGCCGTATATGGAGGATTTAATCAATTTTTTCTTAAAAAAAACAACGATAAATTATGATTTAATACATGCTACATTTTATCCTTATTTTAATTTAATCATTGCTTTAATTTTAGGAAATCTCATTAACAAACCTAAAATTTGTACTCCATTTTTTCATTTTTCAAATCCACGTTACTTAGATTCAAGTTTAATTGAGGTTTTAAGCAAATTCGATATTATTATAACTTGTACAAATCTTGAAAAGAAAGTTTTGATAAAAAATTATGGAATTCAAGAAGAAAAAATCATGGTAATTCCTATGGGTGTGGATTATGAAAAATTTAAAGACATTAAAAACTTGAAACATGTAAAACCTTATTTTAAACAAAATTTTTTTAAAAGAAAGGAAAAAAATTATAAGTTAGTATTATTCAGTGGATACAAAAACTATGAAAAAGGGGCTATTTCAATCTTAAAAGCAATCCCTTACATCTTACAAAAATTTCCTAGAATTTATTTTGTTTTTATTGGTCCTTCAACTTTAGCATTTAACCGTGAATTATCAAAAGTTCGTAAGTTAAGAAATGCTAGAATCCTTAATTTTACACCCGATAATTTAACTGGTTATTATGATAAAAAAAAACTGAGTGCATTTAGAGAAGCAGATTTGTATTTAATGCCAAGTCGAAGTGATGCTTTTGGAATTTCATTTTTAGAAGCTTGGGCGGCTGGAAAACCAGTAATTGGAGCGAGAATTGGTGCTACACCAGAAGTAATAAGAGAAAATTATGATGGACTCTTAGTGGAATTCGATAATCCAATTGATATTGCAAATAAGGTTCTAGTTCTATTAAAAAATAAGAGATTAAAAAAAAAATTGGGCTTAGCAGGACAATCAAAAGTATCACAGAATTATACATGGGATATAATAGCAGAAAAAACACACATATTATACCAAAATCTAATAAATAAACAATAATGATAAAAATATGAAGAAAATCTCTGGAAATCCTTTCTTAAAGAAAGAGGGAGGCAAAATTTTAATTGATTTGATATACCTTGAAGATATTCTAAATAAATTTAAAACGCCATTATTAATTTTTTTGGAAAACAGAATAAGAGATAATATCAAATCATTTATAGATGTTATTAGTTCTGAGTTTAATGATTTTGAATGCTATTATTCATTTAAAGCTAATTTTCTTCCCGATATTTGTAATATTATATGTTCAGAAAGAATTGGTGCAAATGTTGTTGGGTTACCTGAACTTAGATTAGCATTAAAAATCGGATTTCCCCCTAATAAAATATTAGCTGGAGGTCCCTATTTACCAAAAGAAATGATAAAACTTAGTATAAAAAACCAAATCAAAGAATTAATAGTATATAATATAAATGACATAAAAAAAGTTAATTTAGTTGCTCAGAAATATAATACTAACCAAAATATTTGTATCAGAGTTAATTCTCAGAAATATAAAAGTAAATTAGGTATTAATTTTGATAAAAAAAACTTAATAATTTTAGAAAGGCTAATTAAAAGTTGTAAAAATATCAAAATAACAACAATGCTATCTCATTATAGTACTCAAATGAATAATTTTGAGCAATTTAAAAAAAATATTACAGCTATCGTAGAGTCTTTAAAGAATTTTTCGCGAGTTGGGATTAATATTAAAAATATAAATATTGGAGGGGGGTTTCCAGAAGCTACTATAATGCCTAAAAACCAGTTAAAAAAAATTTTTAAAGATATAAGAACCATCTTTGAGGATTTTAGTATTAATTATGAGAAAATTTATATTGAACCTGGTAGGTACTTTGTTGGTGATGCTGGTTTATTTATAGCTAAAATTCTAAAAGTATCTAATGATAGAAATGCTTTCTTAAATATAGGAAATCACATATGTCCGAAATTCGCTAGATGTTCTCTAAGGTTTTATAATGCATCTAAAATTAGTCTTTCGCATAATAAACCAACAACATTCTTAGGAATAGTTCCAACTGATCAAGATGTATTAGCAAAAGATTACTTTTTTAGTGAGTATTTAAAAGAAGGGGATATAGTTTTAGTCACCAATACAGGTGCGTACTGTTTAACTTTTTCAAATCGCTTTCCATATCCTTTACCAAAGATTTTCCTCATTAAAGATAATCAATTAAAGCAAATCTTTGATCCTGATATTCAAAACGATTTTTCGTTACATTAAATTTTATAAAATATATATAATATTTAGATAACACATCAATTATAATTTTTCAATTTTATTTTTTCTTGTAAAGAATTAATTAAATTCAATAATTGATTTTGAATGGAATCATTTATTAAAAATGCACGTAAGAGAGAAATAAATAAAGCTCAAATTGAGAATTTGGGCTATGCCAATATTAAGATCATTGGATGTGGTGGTGCAGGAAATAATACAATTAATAGATTAATGAAAATAGGTATAAGAGGGGCTCAGTGTATTGCTGTAAATACAGATTGTCAACATTTAGATGCTGTGGAGTCTCATATAAAAATTTTAATAGGAAAAAATTTAACAAGGGGACTTGGTGCGGGTGGTGATCCTGAGATTGGTAAAGCAGCTGCGGAAGAATCTCGAGAAGATTTAACAAGAGTTTTAAGAGATTCAAATTTAGTATTTATAACATGTGGAGAAGGAGGGGGAACTGGAACGGGCAGTGCTCCCATTATAGCTGAAATTGCGAAACTGGAAGGTGCTATTGTAGTGGGAGTAGTGACTCTACCATTTGAAACAGAAATAGGACGAATGGACAAGGCAAAAATTGGTTTGAATCTTTTAAAAAGATATGTTGATACATTAGTCGTAATAGATAATAATCGATTATTAGAAATTGCTCCTAACTTACCAATTATAGAAGCTTTTAGTGTTGCTGATGAAGTATTAGCAACAATGGTAAAAGGTATTACTGAAACAATATCATTACCATCCTTGATTAATTTGGATTTCGCAGATGTTAGAACAATATTGAGTACTGGTGGTGTAGCAATTGTAGGGGTTGGTGAATCAAATGGAGATGAGAATCGTGTTGATGATGCTATTAATGATGCACTTAATTCTCCATTATTAGATGTGAGTATAGAAGGAGCAAAAGGTGCGTTAATTCACATTTGTGGAGGAAATGACATGACTTTAGCAGAAGCTAACTTAGTAGCTAAAAAAATATCCGAAAAAATGGATGTAAATGACTCTATGGTTATTTGGGGTGCACGCGTTTCAGATGAATTTGATGGGTTTTTAAGAGTCATGCTTCTTATTACAGGTATTAAATCTCCTCAAATTTTTGGTAATTGTTTCTCAATGAATCAACCATCCTATAAATCTAAATTTAAAAAATCGAAATTAGGTTTATCTAACGATATATTTAACATTGGTGAAATTGCTTTTGATTAATTTTTTTTAATATTTCTTTAAATATTCCTATTTATACTAAATTATATGGAAAACAAGTTTTCTCCAAAAATAAAAAATGAAATAGATGTGATTCTTAAAGAAATAAGTTTTTGGAAAAAATTCTTTTCTATTAATTTTGATTTTTATTTCGATGGTTGGGCTATTTTCTTAAAAGAAAAAAGTCTTTATCCACGGAGTATAGTTATTTTCAAATCTTATACTAAGAATTCATATTCTATTAAAAGTTTTGAAGTTCACCTTAATTATTCCAAAAAGGAAGAGTTAAAGGAAATTTTTTCAGTAGAAAACATTAGAAATCAAAACCTCTTATTCAAGGAATTAAAAGAGATTATATATGGAAAAGATATTTTAAATAGTGCCTCTAAAATTTATAAAAACAAGTTTTTAAAATAGGCTATTAAAATTCAGGCTTATATAACTGTCTAAATTGCTCCTTCTTTTTTTCATTATATTTATTTTCTAGAAACTTTAAAACAACATGATGAGGCATTCCATTTATCAACATACTAACTGCTTTTCTTGCAATCTGTAAATTTTCATAATCCGCTATGATGGATACCGTTTTTCCATATACTGAAATATAACTTTCAGTAAACCTTTCAATTGCCTTACGCATTTCTCCATTTCTTCCAATAATACGGCCTTTTATTCGTTTAATCCTCTTATCTGATTTCCCTAAAAGCAAAAAAAGATTAAAAATTTCTAGTTCATATGTTTCCTCTACTAATTTCATCGCCTTAACAGGATTAAAACCTCTATTAATCGCGTTGATAATTTTTTCTGCTGCGTAAACATTAATTGGATTGTAATTTAGAACATTAATTAACGGTAAAATCTCACATTCACCGGTTTTACTATCTAGATTAATTTTTACTGCTAATGCTTTTTCAATCTCTTTTTTTGTTTCTCCATCTTTCCCGATTAAGACTGCTATACGATTTTTACCGATTTTCATTTTTATATAAAAATATTCTGATTAATTCTTTTTATTTTATTTCTTTAATTGTCTAAATTTATGACTTTATAATAAAATTTTTCGGGATTTGGTGTTTTAACCCCTAATTTTTTAAAATAATTTAACATGTTCTTAATATCTCTAACTAGATAAATTTCTGCTTTAGGATGTTGAACTGATACTGCTTGTGAAATATCAATTACGACCGGTTTTTGATTATGATACAAGATATTAAACTCACTAAGGTCTCCATGAACTAGCTTAGCTTTTTGATATAATATCTTTATGAAATCTAATATTTCATCTAACAAATCATTTAAATTCTTTGGTCTCTTAATTTCCTTCAATATTGGAGCAGGAATGGATTCAAAACCAATATATTCCATTATTAATATGTTATTCTTAACAAATATTGGTTTTGGAACACTTAATCCCACTTTAAATGCTCTTTTAAGGTTCTTAAATTCTTTACTTGCCCATAAAAAAATAATTTTTGAAATATTACTAGGAATTTTCTTAAATCTTGGATCTCCAATAATATAATTCCTCATCCATTTTGAAGTATTACTATCAATTTTATAAATTTTAACAGCAACTTCTTTTCCACTAGTATCATATGCTAGATAAACATTTGCTTCTTTCCCGGTGGATATTATCCCTTCAATTCTTTCTAATGGTCCATGTGTTAATATTCTATTTAATTGAAAAATTGTACGTTCATCAAAAACAGATTCTATTGCTGCTCTTTTCTTTGAATGATCAATTTTTTTTATTCTTTTATCATCTATTTTCCTTTTTTGTAACTCATCAATATTAGTATCAAATTTGTTGTTGAACTCATTATTAAAAATTTCATCGAAATCCTCATCTGTTTCATCTTTATCTTGTTCCAATAAAGTTGCCTCTATATTTTTTTCTTAATAATTTTCTCATTAAAAAAGTAAGAATAACTTTTTATCAATTTTGAATTCTTTTTGCTTGTTAGGAAGACTTTATTTTTAGTAATCTTCTCAACAAGAAAATCTTCATTTTCTATTATAACAATATCATTTTTTTGTATTGGTAAAAATTTTATCAAGGTTTTTAATCTATATAGATTTTTACCCTTTTGAATATCTCTGCCAACTAATTTTTTTGTCCTTTTCATTAAAAAATAAAACTTCACTTTTAGTAGGTTTATGAGATAATTCATTAATTCATTTGAACTTAAATATAAGTCTACACCAAATTTTTGATCCTCTCTTTTTGAAATATAATGTTTTTGATCCTTTTCAAATATTTTTTCAACATACTTATTTATCTCATTTATAGCTTTATCTATTAAATCAAATTGGGTTTCATCTTTCACTCGTAATTGAATAATTGATAAATAATAAGTACCTCCTCTTATATTTGAACAGTTTTTACACAGAAGATAATTTAAATTTATGTTGATTGTTTCTTGATGCTTCAATTTGTTGTTTTCTTTCATTTTTCCATTAACAATGACATCGAGGTTTTTTAATAAACCTTCTGAAGAAAATACATAACTTTTCTCATCAAAAGTGATAGAGAAATCAATTTTACCTTTTTTCAAATAATTTTTTAACAAAAATCTATGGATCGCTTCATTGATTGTAGGGAATAATTCGGGATCTATCGGTTTAATCCAATCTTCTTTTTTGGAATAAGTTCCACAATCTAAACAGATATTCAATGAAAATTGTTTAGGTAAATCAAATAAAGGTTTTTCCTTTAAATAACAATCATAACACATTCCAAAATGAGGATCAGTATCACTAATTACTTTGCCACATATGGCACAAAATCGATTTGGCATTAAAACATCATCTTTAAAGCCATTGGAACTCCATTAATACATCTGACTCCCTCTTTAGGGAGAATTTTATAATAAATTGCTTTACTAGTTATATTCTCACCTACAATATTGAAGTAAGATGCTTCTTTTAAAATTTCAATAGCATCATCTAAATTAATTAATTTTCCTCCAAAAAATTGCTTTGAAATCTCGATTCTCAACTTACCTTCCTTGAAAACTTGGTTAAGTAATTCTTCATCGCAACAAGCAATTGTTTCAATCTCATCTTTAATATGAATTTTTAGGTATACTTTCATATACTTCCCGGTTTATTTTTCTTTTATCTCTTGTCTTGCTCCACAGGCAGTGCATTTAAGGTAATATTTTTTACCCTCTCTTTGAATTTGAGTATCTGGTTTATTACAAATACTACATAATACATAGGTTTTTGTATAACTTTCAATTAGCCGGTTTAAAACTTGTTCTTTATATTGGCCTTTCAAGAATAATTGTTGCCCACGAATCTCCCCCATTGTCCCCGCTTTTTTAAGGAAAATTCCCATAAAATGCTTTTTATCTCTATTTAGAGTGTTAAGAATTTTATTAAGATTTGTGATAAAAGTATTTTTTGATTCTATACGAATTTCTACCTTGGGAATCTCAAATCTAGCAGACTGCTTTACATTTTCTGGAATTTTTTCATATGCTTTATCTAGCAAATTCTTATAATCGTATAAATCCATGATTATTATCAAATTCGAATTAAACTTAATTATAAATATAAAAAATTGCGTAGAAAATATATTTTACTATTTTTAAAAGTTGTTTTATAACTTTATTTTTAATAAGATTGATAATAATTATCAGATTGATAAATTCTAGATTCCATCTCTAGATCTTTAATATATTTTTTTAAAACACTTTCACTAATTTGAATTATTTTGTTAAGCTCTTCAAAATTAATCCCAAATCCATTTGAAGAATGTTCTTCAATTACTTCATATATGTTTTCTTTAATATCCTCTTTTTTAATGTTTTGTTCCTCGTTAAATACATCATCTACATCGATTTCATCAACATCATTAACAGTGTCTAGTAGATCTGGAATCTCTTGGACTTCTCCTGATTTAATTTTTTTAACTATTTCCCCATTTCTCAATAAAATTAGATTTGGATCTTCTACTTTCGTTAAATAATTTATTGATATTGTGTTATACAGTTTCCATTTTTTTGGGAAATTTCCAACCAAATCAATGATATCTCCTTTCTTTAAGTTTTTATATTTTTCAAAATTACCTTCCCATTTAACTGCCTGAACAAATCCAGTACCATCATCTAACTCGAATATAATTCTTTGTCTTTCTTCACCTTCTCTTTGATAAACCTCCTCTCGCTTTTCAATAATAGTTCCAATAATATGAACATTCTTTAATTTCCCAAAAATAGTATATAGTAAGACATCGTCTTCAGAAAATTTACCCTCTAAAACATGCTTAATCATACATTTAATTGCTGGAAATTTACTTTGATAAAAACTCATTCAAATTCCATTTCTTATGATTCATAAATTCTAGATAAGTATTATTATATGAACAAATTATTTTAGCTATAATTGTTAAGCTGCAAATAATAATTATTATTTTTAAATCTTTAATTAAAACTGTGTGTTTTAATAATTTTTGATTTCATTATTAAATAGGAAAAAGTAGTAGCGGGGGTTCGATTTTCAACCTGCTGGAAATCAGCACCTTACTTTTGAACGAACGATCTCAGGGTCTCTCCATGGTAAATATTTACCACATATGAGCCCTGCGGCATAAACCAGGCTAGCCCACCCCGCTTTTAATTCCTTGAGGATGGTAAGGACTATAAGATTGATGCTTAATCTATATATTACAATATTAAAATTATAATTTAATTTTTTTCTATTTTTAGGTATTTTTTAATCCCAAAATTAAGAATAGAAATTTGTATTGATAACTGGGTATTAAAAAGAAATTATAACCAATAACTTTAACTTTTAATATAAATTAGATAGAAGAAGTTGGAAAATGAGTAAAAAATTATATGACGTTCTTAGATTTTTTCTTTAATCCTTGGTTTATAATTTCTCTCATCTTTTGGATACTAGTATCTCTATTAGCGTTTCTATTAAGAAATAGAAAAGAGGCAGCGTATCTCTTTTTCCCATTGTTAGCTATGTTTAAAACTAAAAAGTTAAATAATTTTATAAAAAAAATTTCTAGAAGAGCACAAAAGTTTTGGAAAATTTTTTGGACTATTGGGATTTTTGTATCATTTGGATTCACAATTTTTGCATTTTATTTTTTCTTTGTAAATTTCATTAATTTAATAATAAATCCTAGAATTGAACAAGCCGTAGTTCCCTTAATTCCCGGCGTTACAATAGATCTGCCTTTATTTTTTTATCTAATTCTCCCCCTCTTGTTTATATTAACTACTCATGAATTTGCTCACGGAATTGCTGCTAGCGTTGATGGGGTAGATATTAAATCTACAGGAGTTCTGGGAGCAGGTTTTTTTTTTATAATTGGATTTGGAGCTTTTGTAGAAGTTGATGAAAGGGAATTAAATTCTATTAAATTCCACAGAAATACACGGTTAAGAATAGCAGCAGCAGGTACTTATATAAATAGTATTACTGCAGGGATTGCTCTAATACTACTATTGGCGTTTCCATTAATGATATCACCTTGGTATCGCCAAGTTGCTCAGATAAACACAGTACTAAAGCAGGAAGAAGGAGGTTTCAATTATGGAAACATCTCTAACGGTGACGTAATACTAGCAATTAAACAGAAAGGATCACCTGACGAAGATTATGTTAAACTTGACAATTATGAAAAAAGAACGCTTAGTAATATTTTAAATAATAAGACTAGTTTAAAATGTTCTATTGGTGATAATCTGACATTAAAAATTTACCATCCATCAAATGATAAACATTTTGAAAAGAATATTACACTTGGTCCTCGATACAATATAGGAATTAGATACGAATACATTTCTAATGATGAATTAGAAATAACCAAGGTTTATACTGATGCTGAAGGGGGAAATAATTATGGGAATATAACAGTAGGATTAATCATTAATAAAATTGATGGAATTCCTATAAATATTACAAATGGAGATACATTAGAAAAACGTTTAACAGTTTTCAATTTGAATACTATAAATCTTTCTTCAAATTCAGAATCATGGATATTGGATGTTGAAGTTATTGGGGTTCTCATAGGGATTTTTACGAATATTTTTTGGATGTATAAAAATGGAGTTGCTAAATTTTTTACAAGTTTTTTTCCTGAATTCTTATTAAGAGAAATAGCTTGGCTTTTTATAATAGCATTCAGTATAACCCTCTTTAATAATTTGCCTTTACCTATATTTGATGGAGATAGAATGGTAAAAGAATTACTCAATTGGGGGATTGGAGAAGATTATAAGATAATAAAAAAAAAGAAAGATAAATATCAGTTTACACCAGATGCAAATGAATATGATTTATCAGAATATCGTGTAGAAAATGTAAATTCTGTAAAAATTTCAATTCAAGACCCTTCAAATATAAAAGAATCCAGTGAAATTCTATTATCAGAAGATAATTATAATCTAATAGATAAATTTGGAGATGGCTTTAAAGAAACATTGATATTAGATTTACCGGAACAAAGTAAATTAGATAAAAATTCAATAATTGAGGTCTCATATGAATATTGGCACGATAGAAAAAAACCATTAAAAAGATCTATTCTTAATATTATTAGATTATTTACATTAATTATAGTGGCTGGGAACTTAATCTTATCAATTGTGAAATTTGGATCACTAACTTTTTGGATTTAGTAATCATTTGTTATCACTTAAAAAATTGAACTTTACTTGGTTTTAATGAATTATAAATTATTCTTAGAAAAAGGAAAATGTTCTCATTGTAAAAATGCAGTTGTCATTAAGAGAAGGTATTCTGGAGAAACCCTCTGTACTGTATGTTTTGAAAAGAATATTGAAAAAAATATTTACAAAACTATTTCTAAATATAAAATGCTAAATCCTCATGATAAAATTATTGTTGCATTGTCTGGTGGGAAAGATTCAATTTCCCTCCTCTATAATTTAATAAAAATTCAGGAAAGAACATATAATTCTGAGCCAATTATAGCATTAATGATTGATGAAGGAATAAAAGGTTATAGAAAAAATAGCATTGAAAAAGCTAAAGATTTTTGTAAGATATATGATATAGAACATAAAATTATTTCATTTAAGGAAAAAATAGGATATAAATTAGATGAGATCATAAGTATCAAGAAGAAATATATTGATTATAGATATGCTTGTAATTATTGTGCAACGTTTAGAAGAAGATTGTTAAATGATAGCGCAAAAGATTTAGGAGGTACTGTTTTAGCATTAGGTCATAATCTTACTGATGTGGCAGAAACATTTTTAATGAATATTTTATATAAACGCTTTCAAATAATAGCAAATCAGTATCTCTTTAAGGAGCAGAATAGTAGAATTGATAATTATTTTATAAAGAAGATAACACCCTTGATGAGAATTCCAGAGGATGAGATCTTTTTATATGCAAACATAAAAAAATTCGATTATTATCCTTCACACTGTCCGTATAGAGAAAAAGATCCTATAATAAGAAAGAGGGTATTAGATTTTATTCAGAAATGTAAAAATTATAGTCCAGAGATAGAATTCAATCTATTCAATGGATTTTTAGAATTATCAAAATCATTGTATTATCAGAATGAGAAAATAGATTATAATTTTTGTCAATTATGTGGATATCCATGTGGAAATACTAAAATTTGCACATATTGTAATTATTTAAAAGATTTTACTTAAGGCATATTATTAATTAAATATTCTCCTAATTCTTTCAATTTTGAGTACTTTCTTATTTCTCCTTTAAAAAGAGGTAGTTCAATCAAGTTCTTACCTAATTTTTCATTAAAAATTTCTCTTATTTTAATTAGGTTTCTTTGTTGCATCTCTCGTCTGGCTCTACAAAAATTACATAAATCAGATGGATCTTGATATAATTGATTTACGACTATATTTGAAACGGGGATATTATTTTTAATAAGTTCATTTAATAATCTACCTGTTTCTGTTATTGCCATTTCTTCGGGGATCATAATAATTACAAATGAATTTTTCAAAGGATTAGTGAGGTCATCTCTTGCATTAAGGATGGAATTATTTAATCTTTCTAAAATCTTTAAAGAATTATCCTCTCTTTTTTCCTCTCGAGTAAAAATTCTTTTTATTGCGCCAAACATATTTCCAAATTTAATTCTCATTTTAATAAGTTTTCCTATCCATCCCGATAAAGTTTCTGGAAGACTTAAAAATCTAAGTGTATGACCTGTGGGGGCTGTATCAAAAATTATTAAATCATAATTATGTTCCGTTTCTACGAATTCTAACATTTTTAATAAAGCTAAAGCCTCATCTATACCAGGAGGATTCATTGAAGTTAATTCTAGCAAATCTTCCATTAATGGCATTCCTCCCATAATATCAGGCATGCCCATTTCATCTATTGGATTTATATTTGTTAATCCGCGAAATTCTGAAATATTAGCTTTAGGATTAATTTCTAATGCTGTTAAATTAGCAATACCAGGTATTTGTTTTGGTTCACCTGGAGGTAAATCTACTCCTAAGCTATCACCCAATGAATGAGCTGGATCTGTACTAATAATTAAAGTATTCCGACCATGTTCAGCAGCCCAAATTGCTGAACTTGAAGCACATGTTGTTTTTCCAACACCACCTTTGCCTCCAAACATTACCATATTTAAATTCAATAAAATTTCTTTTAAATCCATAAATTATTCTCCATTTTACCAATTTTACTCTAAATTTTTAAAAACTATTCTAATAGAGTCAGTTAATTTTAAGATAAAAACTAATATTTGGTTAATATGTAAGTTTAAATCGGAGGATGGCAACTATCCCTCCAAATGTACTATATAGCATTTCTCCTTCTTCAGTTTCAGAGGAAATTATTATTACTGCAGTCCCCATAGTCTCTGCGATAGCTCCAAGGTCTTCAATTAATGTAGTTTTTTCTGAAATATTAAATGTGTTCGAACTGCATTTTGGACAGAGTTCATCTTGAATTGATGATTCAATCATTATTAATTCTTGTTCTCTAGCAGTTCTCGATTCTTTATATCCACAATTAGAACATTCTAAATTTAATTTATGCACATCCAACTTTTCAGAAAAAATTAGTGTTTTAATAGCACCAATATTTAATGCTTTTTGGACTTCTTCAAGACCATATGCAACTAGTCCAGTATCGTTTGAAATTTCTTTTAAAAATTGCTGCATAATTTGTTTTTCTCGGATATATTTTACGTTTTCAATTTTATCCATTATCTTTTCAATTAATGCTCGAATACCTTCAGCGCCTCCATATCCAAGATCAACTATATCCATTATTTTTTCACGCAGTCTATAATCCAAGCTCTCATCGTTTACAAATTTTTCTTTAGATGGACCAGGTCCTCCAATAAAGATTCCCTGCAAATCTTCCATAGATAAAAATAAATCACTGATTTCCTTTGAGATTCTACGATAAAACTGTTTTTCTTGTTCCTCAATGTCTCTTTCAAATCTCCTCTGTGATTGTCCACCAGCTCGATGTTTACCATGAATTCCTGAAGTGAATTCTCTCACAACCTCTACATGTTCACCCCTAATATAACCTACGGCAGATTTAGATCTTCCAATAACAATTAAACCATAGGATTCTTTTGGTTTAAGTACTTCTTCTAGAGGCCATAATAAAAATTCACTCGCACAATGGTATCTGAATGTTGTAACTTTTTCCGGAGGGTCGATAATTGTTAATTCATTTTTTTCAGTCCCAGGTGTATCGTTTTGCGGAATTGCTCCTGAAAACATAATTAACCCATTTTCAGGAATATCTCTTACATTTTTCAGTTTACCTAAAAGACTATTTATACTATCTAATACATTTTTTCTAGTTAACTTTGATTTAATATTTTGGCTTTCACTGATTTCATTCTTAAGATAATTTGTTACATCAGAAACCTTACGATCATGCGGAATGTACAATGAAATTAATTCTGTGTGGAATCCCTTTTTACCTTTAAGGTCTTCTAAAACTTTTTTCGTGTGATAAATTTGCAAATCGTTGCTTTTCTTTTCTACCATAGAGCTCATAATTATCAACAAAAATATAAAAGATACAAAAGATTAATAGTTTTCCTTTATTTTAAACTATATAAAGACCTATACTTATCTATGAATCATGAATTCTAATGAGAATCAAGATCATAAGGTTCCAAAGGATCATCCACGTTATCAGAGTTTGAATTATAGACATAAAATTATTGAAGGAATGAGAAATTTAATTACTGCTGAAGCTGGTTTAATAGCACATGGTAGGGGAGAATGTTTTGATTATATACTAGGTGAGAAAACAAATAGTACAGCCAAGAACGCTATTAAAGCGGCAGTTGCCCTTTTATTATTAGCTAGAAAACCAGTAATATCTGTTAATGGAAATACTGCTGCGTTATGCCCCGAATACCTTATAGAATTATCTAATGCTGTTAATGCACCTCTTGAAATAAATTTATTTTATAGAAAAGAGGGTAGAATTGGGGCAATTAAAAAAGTATTGGAAAATGCTGGTGCATCTAATCTTTTAGGTATAGATGAAAAAAAAATGGTTGAAATCAAAGAACTTTCAAGTAATAGGAGAATAGTTGACCCAAATGGTATTTATTTGGCAGATGTAGTATTAATTCCCTTAGAGGATGGGGATAGAACTGAGGCACTGAAAAAATTAAATAAACAGGTTATTGCTGTCGATTTAAATCCTTTAAGTAGAACGTCATTATGTGCAGATATAACCATTGTAGATAATATAGTCAGAACTTTACCTGAAATGATTAAAATCACAGGGGAACTAAAAAAATTTAGTGAAAATGAATTAAAGAAAATTATTGAAAACTTTGATAATAAAAAGAATATACAAAATACTTTAGATCTTATAATAAATTATATAGAAAAACAAAAAGAAGATCCTTTTAAAATTTTAGGAACGTGAAATAGCTATTATAAACTAATTCATAAAAGCTTAAATGTTTCTATTATTATTATCCTATATATTAACAATCTATCTTTTAAAAACTATCATTAATCAAGGATAACAATGGGTACTGATAAAGAAACTAAGATAAACATTATAAATAATATTAAAATTGAATCTCAGATTTTAATAAGGAGATGTAAATTAAATGACTTGGAGGGCGTAATCGAGGTAAATGAACGAGAATTACCAGAAGATTATCCCTACTTTTTCTATAAAAGCATTCTTGATAATTTTTCAGAAGCGTTTTTGGTAGCAACCGATAAAGATAATAAAGTTATAGGTTATGTGATGTGGAGAGTTGAGCAAATTCCTTCTATGGATAGTTTAAGATATGTAAATAAAGGACACTTGGTATCTATTGCAGTTTCTGAAGAATATAGAAGAAGAGGAATTGGTACAACATTGTTATCTAATAGTATATCAGCTGTAAAAAAACATAAAATCACAGAATTAGTCCTAGAAGTAAGGGTATCAAATTATATCGCGATAAAATTATATGAAAAATTTAACTTTAAAATGGATAATGTCAAAAAGAATTATTACCGAGATGGAGAAAACGCGTACTACATGGTTCAAAATGTTGATATTGATTAAGATAATGAATATTCTAATCCCTTGATTAAAGATGTTAAAACTTTATTAATTGGCACTTCAATTCCTAGTTTATTGGCGTATTCCACTATTCTTCCATTTAAAAAATCAATTTCTGTTGTTTTCCCATTTAAAATATCCTGTAGCATAGAATTTTTGTTCTTTGAAGTTTTTTTCGCTACTTCATAAGTTAAAGCAATATAATCTTTTTCAGAAAGGTTAATCTTTTTCATTCTAGCAACATTAATTGCTTCTTTAACTGCTTCACCCATGTAATATTTTAACCCCTCGATTTCCAATAATTCACCATTTCTTAATTGAGTTAAAGCTCCAATGGGATTAATTCCAACATTTATGAATACTTTCTCCCAAGATTCACTAATAATATCATCAACGATTATTGTTTTTAAACCTACGAAATTGAAAATATTTTTCAACAAATTTATATCTGATTGACATTGTTCAAAATCTTTTGGTTTAAGATCCAATCTAAAAAGAAATGGAAATCCAATTTTTGTTATACCTAAGCCAGTATGGATAACTTTCCCCGGTTCAGTTAAAAGTGCTCCATTAGTAGTTACTATCCTAATAATTTTATTTTTTGGGTAAAATTTACTTACGATATCTTCATTCCCAATTCCATTCTGCAAAATAATTAAATATTTACTTGCTTCAATTATTTTCTTATATTGAAATATAGCAGTTTCAATATCGTATGCCTTAGTAGTAAGAAAAATAAAATCAAAACTAAAAGATAAATTCTTAGATATATTATCTTCAATTTTTTTCTCATTTTCATAAGCTTTAATACTTTTTATATCATAAGTAGATTGATTCCTAATAATTTTTAAACCATTTTTATTAATAGCTTTAGCATGATCTTTTCTACAAAAAAATATTACCTCAGGGAAATGTGTTTTAAACTTAAAATTTGCAATATATCCACCAAACAAACTCCCTATAGAACCGGCTCCAATAACACCAATCTTTAATTTTATTTTATCCAATCTTTTTTTGACTCCGTTATAAATTCATAAAACTTCTAAATTCTATGTTATAATACTTTATAATTATTTCATAAATTCATCCAAGCCTATTTGCCCTTTTGAAAATGTCCCTGATTTTTTCTTAATTTCTAGAATGTTTATGTTTTTAGGGAAATGTCTAGGTTCAAGTTCTAATTCTTTCATTAACATTAAAGAATTTTTTGCAGCATAGCCAGAGAAATGATTATTAAAATAGATGCTTATCTTTTTTACTGTTGGAATTATCATTTTTATTGAATGTGCCCAATTTTTTACTTCTTCTTCTTTAAAAAAATAATCAAACCAGATTTTCTTACCATAACCATGAAACCTAATGTAAGCAAATTCTGGATTGGTTACATCCATGCGGGGCGGTAACAATGGCTCTATTACAATACAATAAGTTAAAAGATTTTCCTTTAAATAATTAAATGTCTCGGGATCCATCCAAGATTTATGTCTAAACTCAACTACTATATAATAATGATCATTTTCACGATTTCTTGGCCAATTGTCTATAAATTGCTTTAAATTGCCAAAGTGTTCTTCTTTGTTAAAAGAGGGAGGCAATTGAATTAAAAATGATATTAATTTCTTAGATTCAATTAGTGGATTCATAACTTTTAAAAAATAATCTAAATCATCTAAGCAGAATTTAATATCCAATTTATGCTCATGCGTGATTGTTTGAGGTATCTTTACTGAAAATAAAAAATTTTTTGGAGTTTTATTTAGCCAATTTTCTACTATCCGTTTTGAAGGGATTTTATAAAAGGTAGTGTTAATCTCATTCGTATAAAAAATTTCTGAATAATAAAGAAGGTAATCCTCTTTCTTTAGACCTTTTGGATAAAAAGGTCCGACCCATTCATCATAACCCCAACCAGAAGTACCAACTAGAACTTTACAACACATAATTTAATGGTAAATTAATTATAATTATTTAATACAAAATTTTCTTTTCTATTGCTAATAATTAAGGTATCTATACTTAAACTATAAAACTTATTCTATTTTCTGATTTGGATTAAATCCAATATATAAAAATAGGTTTTATTTACTATTAATTTATTTTTAGATTTTTCACAAATAATTCTTGTTTTTTAATAATTTTAGACCATAAAATTTTTAATTAAGTAATTACTCTAATATTTTGCCGATGGTATATTTGCCATCAAAATTATTAAAATTATTGGTGGGAAAATATGTCATCTATTTTGGATGATATACACCTTTAATTGGTATTGGCCTCGCGGAAGTACATCTTAAAAAGTGAAACATGCGAGAAATTGAAATCGTATGAAAAATAAAGAAATGTCTATTCCGGCGCATGGAGTATCTAATGATTAAGGTGATACGGGAAGTGAGTAAACCAAGCCAAGCATGAAAAATCATGCTCATAGGAACATACTCCCCATTAAGTAATAATTTCCAAAGAATCGTTCCAATTAACTTATTATCCTAGTATACAATCCTTTATACAAGCAATCTGAATCTTTCCTCGATTAGACGCCAATACGCCTCCGCTATTTGGTGGATATCTTGGCTTGGGCACCGATGAAGAGCGTGACAAGCTGCGATAAGCTCGGGTTAGTCGCAAGTAGACGTTGACCCCGAGATCCTCGAATAGGACATCCGCTTGTGGCCTAATAATCCACAAGATTCCCGGAAGGGAAGGGGAACCCTGGGAAGTAAAACATTTTAGTACCAGGAGGAAAAGAAAACAATAGTGATTCCGTGAGTAACGGCGAGCGAAAGCGGAACAGATCAAACCGAATCCCTAGGGAAACCTATGGGAGATGTGGTGTGTGGGCCTTGTACGACCTCCCTAGAGAAGATGAATACTCTTGGAATGCCGAGCCATAGAGCGTGATAGCCGCGTAATCATAATCTAGGTGGTTGCTGCGAGAGTCCCCGATTAGTGCGGGATGGTTTTCTCGTACGAATGTGCCAGATACACGCTGGTAAATCTAAATATGTCCCAAGACCGATAGAGAAATAGTAGCGTGAGCGAAAGATGAAAAGTAACCCGGAAGGGCAGTGAAAAGTGCTTGAAACCAAATAGTTTAGTAGGGATGCAGCCTGAAAGGACAGATTCTGTACGAATGAGTTCTGGTGACAGAATATCAAAGTACAGAGGACTAGGGTTGCATCATCAGTCTGGAATCATTGGCCAGGGAGTTTATGGTAGAGGCAAGCTTAAGTGGATCACCCATGTAGGCGTAGGGAAACCAATATTCTTGCAACTTAATTATCACATTAGGGAAAACTACTCGTTGAAGGATGGTTTTGCCATCTGGAAAACGTTTAGCTATTCCTTCTAAGGGATTAGGCCAGAAGAATGGTCTTAAAGGGCCTAAAGTCTCTGTCATAATACCCGAAGCCGGTCGATCTATTCCTGGTCAAGATGAAGTCGCTCGAAAGGGTGATGGAGGTCTGCACCAGTGCTGATGTGCAATTCGCTTGGATGAACTGGGAATAGGAGCAAAAGGCTAATCTAGATCGGTGATAGCTGGTTCTCCCCGAAGTTGGTATCAGCCAAGTCTCAGACGAAGTAGCCAGTGGTGTAGAGCACTAATTGTGTGGTATGGGAGAGAAATCTCTCGCCCCACTCTTAAACTCCGAAACTGCTGGCGCTGTAGACTCTGGGAAACGGGTTGGTGGGCGTAAAGTCCATCGCCGAGAAG
>JBHLMP010000043.1:0-32388 GCA_048938025.1 Promethearchaeota archaeon | reverse complement strand
TCTTCTCTATATCACCCCTTTTTAAAGGAAATGATATTTTTTCTGCATTAAAATAATAAGACAAAAGTGTATATAAACGTTTTCGTTAGGACATATTTTATATAGTTATAACAAATTATTATTCAT
The DNA here is from genome assembly GCA_048938025.1 of Promethearchaeota archaeon. Taxonomy (GTDB): domain Archaea; phylum Asgardarchaeota; class Lokiarchaeia; order Sigyniarchaeales; family SOKP01; genus Loki-b32. Next base: position 32,262 of record JBHLMP010000043.1, on the reverse strand, counting down.
TATTTCGAATATTTCAATACTAATTAATGCTTGAATTTAGTATGTTATTAAAAGATAAAAATATAGTAATTACCGGCTCTGGGAGAGGAATTGGGAAATATATAGCACTTTTATGTGCAGAAGAGGGAGCAAATATAGGATTAGCATCTCGTACATTAGAAGAATTACATGAGGTTAAACAAAAAATAGAATCTTTAGGATTTAATGTAACAGTATCTATTAAAGCAGGAGATATAATGAATTATAAGGATGTAGAAAACATCTTTAACCATTTTTATGATACACTTGGACCATTAAATGGAGTAATAGCCAACGCCGGTTGGCGTACTGGAGCAGAATCTTCTTTAACATTAGATGTTGATATATTTCGTAAAACGCTTGATATCAATATTCTTGGAGTATATTTTACGTTTCGGGCTTCCTATCCTTATATAAAAAAAGACGATAAGCAAGATAAAGCACGATTTATAATTACTGGCAGTGAGCATTATAGGGCTGTTGCACCCTTATATTTGGCTTATACAACATGCAAATATGCCGTAGTTGGCTTAATGGATTCATTATCGAAGGAATTTAGAAAAGAAAATATTACATTTAATATGGTTTTACCTACAAGAACTGATACACGATTAACACGGGGAAAATTAGCTGAAGATGGAGATAAACCAGATGGATTTTTGAATCCTTGGGACATAAGCGATTACTATCTGTTCCTTTTAACAAAAGAAAGCAATAGAATAAATAATGAGTTATTAAGAGCATCAAATTTTCAACATGTAAAAAGAATTATCTCTGAAGCTCCATCTCAAAAAAACAATGATATAAAGATTTTTATGGAATATCTCCAAGATCAAACTCCTAACTTATTCCAAGAAACTAAAAAATTAGAGAAATTTGTAGAATTTTTATTATTTCGAAAAAAAGAATAAAAAAAATTATAAAAGTTTTCCTTGGCATATATATGATTATCAGGAGAATTGGAAGACAAAATGTCGAGTTAGAGTTAGAGATACAACTGAAGAAATTGAAGAATTTTACCCTAAATATATGGGATGCAACCCCGACTGGATGGAATTACGTGAATATTTCTGTCCTGGATGTTTTACGCTACTAGATGTTGAATCAATACCTCCAGGATATCCTACAGTTTTTAATTTTCTGCCTGACATTGATACCTTTTGTGAAAAGTGGTTAGGAAGAAAAGCACCGAATAAATGAGCTAATAATTAATTATTTTTTTGTTTTTTTTTCCTTTCGAAGAATTCTAGACGTACATTCTATACTTGCAATTCTACAAAGATATTACCAGTATTATACAATGTTTCATCTAATTCTAATTTAATAATCCCTCCTGAAGCAACTTCATAAGCATAATTGATTCCATCTAATACTTTATTCATAAGAAAATCAAATGCATTTATACATTCTTCCAATTGGACATAATTGTTATCAGATAAGCATTTTGACATTGCGGGAATTAATTCTGGAATAAAATCATTACTAATCATCGTTTCTTCCGGATTAATCATTGTATCGTGTGCTCGTAAAAATGGATTCTTAACATCCATTGTCGCAAAAATAAGTTTACAAACAAACAGAGATGCTTTTATTTCTCTCATAATAAATTTTATTTGATTTTTTTCATCTGTAAATAAACGGGTAGCAACCATATTTATGATTTTATCTGTAGTAATAGAGTCTTGAGTATCGATTAGTTTACTAACCCTTTCTGAAACTTTTTTTTTAGGAAGCATTAATATAAGATTCATCTTGTTTTTGTCATGATAGAATTTATACAATGTTGAGAGCATAGTTTGATTTTCACTTGAATTCTGAGATTGATAAAAATCCAGTTCATATTCATTTTTTCTAAATCTATCTAAGAAATTCTTCAAGATTAAGAACTTTAATTTTAATCTATGTAAGGCAAGATAAAGACAAACACGTGTTTTAGTATAAGCTTCAATATTACCCATTCTATACCTATCATGGTGTTCCCTTTCATACATTACCACTGGTTTAACTTTCGGAATCGCACAATTAATAAAATAGTCGACAATACTCATTAAAGGTTCATTTACTTTTATGCCAAAAATCTGAATAATAATTTTGCTTGATGGTTGACTTTCTGGTAAATCTTTTATTTGATCATAATTTTGAGTCGATAAATAGAGAGAAGTCAATGTTTCCATTTCTAAGACGGTTCGACATGGAATAAACACTTTATTAAGATCATTTAATTGGCGACTACTTTCCGGCATGTTTTTTTACCATATTTTTACAGAAATTAGAATTATAGACAAATCAATTATATTCTTACTAAAATTAAATATTTTTGTTGGAATGTTCTAATTAATTAGTATAAAATTGTATAAATATAAATTTAATCTTTCTCCTAAACCAACAATTGATAAATATGGATTATAATATTGGTGGTTTTAAATTTTTCCTTATCTTTTTTTTATCATCAAAATGTATTTCTTGCATATAGAGATAAATTCCATAGAAAATCATAAACAAAGAAAATATTAAATATAGTATCCAAAAAGTAAGAGCTATTATAAACCCTGTTAAATATTTACTTTCTATCCCAAATTTAATTGACGTAAAAACAATAGCTATTAGTGCTAAGCTTGATGAAATTGCACCACAGATTAAATCAAAGTAAATTGAAATCCTGATATTTTTTACTTCCGTGTGTTGCATGAATATTATATAATCTTCCCTTTTTTAAATTTTAGTTATTGAATACTATTCTGCTTTAAAGTGTATCACTTCAAAAAATTTTCAAGGAGATTAAATACAGTATCCAACATGTCTATATTTGGTAAGAAAGTGAATCTTACATGTCCCTTACCAAAATTCCCAAATCCAGAACCATATACAGCGCAGATTCCTGTTGTTTTTAAAAGATCTATAACAAAATCTTTATCATCCTTCCATTTTTTTAACTCTTCAAAATCAAATTTAGGAAATAAATAAAATGCACCGTTGGCTTTAACGCATGTAATTCCTTCTATTTTTCTTAATCGATCATAGGAATAATCCCTTCTTTCTTTTAATTTTTTAACCATCTGTTCTGTATGTGTTCCTGGATTTTTTAATATTTCAATGGCAGCATATTGTGCTACTGAACTAGCTGAAAGCCTCGCTCGTGCCATTTTTGCAATTCCTTCTTTTAATTCCTCTAGTTTATTTTGTGGGTCATAATAATAGAGATATCCCAATCTCCATCCTGTTGCCAAATGTGTCTTGGAAAAACCATTCAATCCTATTATTGGAACATCTTTACTGAGTGAAGCAGGACTAATATATGGTTTTTCATATGTAATTTGGTCATATATCTCATCAGATAAAATAGGTAAATCATGTTCACCGGCAATATCAATTATTTGTTTTATCTTCTTTTCACCATAAATTACTCCAGTTGGATTATTTGGAGAACAGATTAATATTGCTTGTGTTTTTTTCGTTATCTTTTTTCTTAAATCATCAATATTTGGCTCCCATTCATCATTTTCATCTAATTTATACTCTATAGGAATACCGTTGAAGAACTTAGCGTAATTAATATATAATGGATAACTAGGACCTGGAATGAGAATTTCATTTTTGTTTTCAATCAATCCAGCAAGAAGGAAGAAAATTGCTTCTGTTACTCCTGAAGTTACTAAAATATCATTACTATTAATATTGAGATTATTTTGGCGTTTAAGAGATTTACTGATTTCTTCTCGAAGTTCTGGAAGACCTAAAGAATCTACATAATAATTCTTATTTGCAAAAGTAGCATCTGCTAATGCTTGAGAAATATATTTAGGTGTATGGAAATCATAAATTACTGGATCTCCAATATTTAAATGATAAATTTCTTTTCCACTCTTAGCAACTTCGCTGGCAATTGCAGCAATTTCTCTTATAGCATATTCTATAACTTTTAATCTTTGGGAAACCATCTCTCCTCATAAAGTAAAAATAAAATAGAATTATTGTTTGCAATTGTATTTTAAAATTAAATAATTTTTTGATTTTAGTCTCTATTCATCTGAAAAGCAAGAAAACAAAGAAAAATTAAAAGAAAAAATCAATCTTATTATTATTTTAATAAAAGACCCCAGTTTAATTCATTTTCTACTAATTTTAAGGCTAAATCTATTTCATCTTCTTGGATTCCCGGTAATATTCTATCCATATTTCTTAGTGTTGTGTATGTATCAGATGGACTAAGGATTATTGGAATTCCTTTTTCATTCGCTGTATGAATAACCTTTATATCAGGTTGTATAAACCCAGTTAAGATTAAACATGCAACATTTTCATTTAATGCTGCTAAAGCTAAGTCTGTACGGTCTCCGCCTGTAATAACTGCTGCTGCTTTTACCTGTCGCAAATATTTCAGAGCAGCTTGAGCATTCATCGCGCCGATTATTGTTGTTTCAATCCTATTGTTTAAGTTCGTAGATGCTGCTTCATTAATTAATTCTCCACCGATGCCTTCTTGAATTTCGATTACTCGAGGTGCAAACAACTCAATACTTTTTTCTATGATTCCCAGTATCGGGATTCCATATCTTTTAATATGATTTTCTTCTAATTCTTCAATCCTTGCTTTATAGTCATAATCAATCTTATTAAAAATAACTCCTTTTATATTGATTTTTCTAAATTCAAAATAATTTTTAGAGAAGAATAAATTATCAATGCATTTATCAGAAGATTGTGTTTCTATGAAAACTAGTTCATTAACATCAATTAATTGCGCTATGGTGACATCATCTAAGCCTACGCGTGTATATCTTTTAATGCTTGGGGAACCTTCAATAATTAAATATTCAAATTTTTTAGATAATTCATCGTAAGCATGTTTAATCATTCTTAAATTCTCCTCCTTTCTTTTAACATCTATGAGATCCACATAATAGCAATCTGGAATAGAAACGGGAGATATTATGTCATATGGGAATGTTGTTTTGAAAATAGTATTTTGAATAAACCCTACATCGCGATCCGCCTTATTAGTAAAAGCTCCCTTTGGAATTCCGATTGGTTTGAAATAGGCTACTTTCTTACCTTCGTTTTGTAATTTTTGCAGAATTCCGATCGAAATTAAACTCTTTCCTACTCTTTCCCTTAACGAGCATAAATAAATCGTTTTTACCATTATAAATCCCTACAATCTTTTTTCTTTACCATTTAATTTTATTTTATAGGTTTTTTATATTTTCTTAAAACTTATCCTCGGCTTATAGTAATTTTAATATCTACTGCACTATATCCTTTAATAAAGGATAATAATGGATTAATATCTAACTCAACAATATCTTTAAAATCATTTACTAGTTGTGATAATCTTAACAACACTTCTATAATTGAATCAATATCGGAAGCTGGTTCTCCTCTAACTCCTTGTAATAGACTGTATATTTTAGTTTTTTGAAGTGTGTTTTTTGCAGCCTGTTCTGTAAATTTATATCCTAACGCGAATGAAATATCTCTTAGAAAATTAGCGTAAATTCCCCCAGAACCAATCATCAACATTGGACCAAATTGAGGGTCACGAGACATACCAATAATAAGTTCAATTACTTTTTTTTCTTTTTTGAAGTCAATCATTTCTTGCAATTCAACGCCATAAATTTTAGCTATTTGGGGGCCAAATTTTTTCGCATTATCCACAATTTGAATAAAAGCCTCGAAGGCATCTATCTCAGATTCGACACCTAAAACAATCCCTCCTACATCAGTCTTATGAATTATCTGTGGACTGACAATCTTTAAAACGGATCTCCCAATTTCTTTTTGTAATTTCATAGCCTCTCTTGGAGTTCTTGCTAATCTTGATTTTGGAGATTTAATTCCATAACAATCGAAAATTTCGCTCGTTTCATGGCTTAAAAGTACAGTTCGTCCATCTTTTCTAACAGCATCAAAAATTTCTTTAACTCTGTCTGCATTAACTGTAAATTCAGGAATTTCTAATTTTTCCAAAGGTTTTGAGTCTAAAAAATCTTTATAACTTACTAATGTTTTTAAAGAGTGAGCAGCTCTTTCTGGAAATGGATAACAAGGTATATGATGTTGATTCAAAAATTTTCTTGCATCTTTAACAGATTTTCCACCTATCATAGCACAAATTATCGGCTTGGTTGATAGATGATTCGAGGAGATATCATAAATTAATTTGGCAACTTCAATTGGTCTTGTTTGAGCTTGTGGAGACATAATTATTAATGCCCCATAAGTAGTAATTGAATCTTCATATATTCCTTCAACATTTTTGTTATTTATACCAAAAATAGATTCAATAGTAAATCGATATCTTTCTGGTGATGCATCTCCAATGATATCTACAGGATTGAAAATAGCTGCTTCTGGGGGTAAATTATCTCTTAAATTATGTAATATCGGTTCTGAAAATTGGGCAAATTTTAAGCCCTCACGTTCAAATGCATCAGTAGCTACTATTCCTGGACCGCCGGCGTTTGTAATAATAGCAAATGAATTTTTTTCTGGTATTGGTTGGTACAGAAAAGCTTCACCAAAATCGAAAAGGTCTCCAATCGAATTTGCTCTTATTACTCCACATTTTTCGAATGCTAAATCATATGCTATATCAGACCCTGCTAATGCCCCAGTATGGCTTGAAGCGGCTCTAGCGCCTGCTTCACTAACTCCCGCTTTTAAAATGACTATTGGCTTTTTTCTCGCTGCTTTTGAAACAATTTCTAAAAATTTTTCTCCATTTTCTATACTCTCTAGATAACATAGAATCACTTTAGTATCTTCATCCTCTGCTAAATATTCAATGAAATCCACTTCAGAGCAATCGGCTTTATTCCCTAAGCTAATATTACACGAAAAACCAAACGCTTGTTCCATAGAATAATCCATCATCCCTGTTAACATTGCTCCAGATTGGGAGATCATAGCAATATGTCCTTTTTTAGGAGTTTCTGATGCAAATGAACCATTATAATGGATTCCAATAAATCCTAAGCAATTTGGACCAATAATCCTCATATTATTTTTTTTAGCAACTTCAATAAGCTTTTTTTCGCGTAAAATACCTTCTCCACCAATTTCTTTAAAACCAGCTGAGATAACAACTAAGCCCCTAACATTCTTTTTACCACACTCTTCTGCAATTGAATTTACATAGTTTCCAGGGATTACAAAAATCGCTATATCAATTTCATCTGGTACATCTAATACACTTTTAAAAGTCTTATAGTTAAGAATTTCACCAGCTTTTGGATTGATAGGAAAAATTTTTCCAGAATAGCCAGAATCTATTATGTTTTTTAATACATTATATCCAACCTTTCCAGGTCTATTACTAGCACCAATAATTGCAATTGATTTTGGGTTGAAAAAAATAGAAGCGTCGTTGGTAGCAGTCATTTTTCAATGTGCTGTAATTAAAAATTTTATGAGGGTTATAAAAGGGTATTATTACAATGATTTTTAATCTTTTCATTGAATAAAAAAGTTAAAAAAGTTAAAAAATTTAAAAAATGTTATATCTTTTCATAATCACATGACTGAAATTAGTATTATTACAAATAAAGGTAATATTAATCTAAGACTTTTCGATGATGAGTCTCCTATAACTGTTTCTAGCTTTTTATATCTAGCACAACAGGGCTTCTATAATGGAATAATTTTTCATAGAGTCATTGCGGATTTTATGATACAAGGTGGTGATCCCCTGGGAAAAGGGTATGGTGGTCCAAAAGATAAAGGAATTACATTCTTTCCATTCAAGGGTCAAAGCATTTCATATCCTTTTAGAGATGAGTTTCAGAGTGGAAGAAAATTTAATAAGCCAGGGATTTTAGCGATGGCAAATGCTGGACCCAATACCAATGGATCTCAATTCTTTATTACACATGTCCCAACACCACATCTTAATAATAAACATACGATCTTTGGAGAAGTAAAAAGTTCTAAGGATCAAGAAGTTGTAAATTCAATTCAGCAAGGAGATAAAATTACGGAAATACAGATTGTATAACATAATGGAGTAGAAAGAGTCGAATTATTTTCTTAATTATTAACTTAGAATGTTCTTATATTTTATTTTGCTAAAATTTAAATGGTATATATATCAGACTCACCAATCCTCATCATTATCATAATCTTCCCAATTATCGTCATCCTCCTCCTCCTCATAATCCCAATCACCATCATTAAATTCCTCATCATCATCATAGTCTTCCCAGTCTGCATCGTCATCATCGTCCTCATTGTCATCATCTTTATATTCTTTATCTTTATTTACTCCTTGATGATCCTCATACGTCATTATATAAAATCCTCCTATTTTTTACATCTAATTATATCAATTGAAATATATTTTAATATCTTTTTTAAAGATTTCTATCTAAGTAAAAATTTTAACAAAGAAGTCCCTTAGGGAGAAATATATGAAATTAGTATAAAAAAGAGAAATTAAGAAATATTTATTGAATTATGTAAAGAATTATTAGAATTCAATTCATTATATATAAATTGATAAGATACTATTATTAATTATTTATAATTGATATAAAAACTATGAGTAAAGAAATAAAGGATTTACTTGATACTGTTGAAGAAGAAAATAAAGTTCGAGCGGAGTTTGAACAAACAGTAGATGTTTTAAAGGAAGAAATTAATAGGTTAAATTTTACAATAAAAGAACAAAAATTATTAATCGAAGATCAAAAAGGTAAACTTTTAGAATTTGAAGAAAAAACACCTGAGAACATTAAAGAGTTAAAAGATACTATTGCAATCCAAAAACAAGATTTAGTAAAGAGGTATAAGGATATTAACACTCTAAATCAACAAATTAAAGATTTAACAACTCAATTAGAAAATTATAAAAAAGTTAATTCTCAAACTGAAGTAAATGAAGAACTAATAAACACCAAAAAATTAATTGTTCAATTAACTGAAGAAAATGAACAAAAGCAAGTTCAAATTGAATCTTTAAAAGAACAACTTGAAAATAGGCAAAATTATGATCATATAGCTGAAAATCAAGAATTAATTGATGCTAAAAAATTGAATTTTCAATTGATGGAAGAAAATGGATTGTTACTTATGCAAATTGAAACTTTAAAAGCTCAAATTCAAGAAGCGAATGAAAGAGCCCAATCTGAAAAATTACATTTAACAAATAAAGAAATCGAAGCATTAACATCAGAAATAGAAGAGTATAAGGCTAAGATTAATTATTTACAAGCAAAAGAAAAAGAAATAGCTGATAGTACAAAAGAGATTGAAGAAATAAAAGCTAAATTATTAAATTCTCAAAAAGAAAATGAAAAATTAAATCAATCATTATTCAACTTAAAAGAAAAAAAAGTTTTGATTTCCCCTAATCAGTCTTATCATCAATTAAAAGTCTCACCTAATTTACCTAAATCATATCAAATCTCTCTCTTTATGAAAATGTATCAACTCTTAGATGAAATAAATAAAGATAATGTAATTGAGTTCCTTATTAAAAATTTAAGTAGTCAAAACAATGAGATAAAAAGAAATGTTATAGAAATTTTAAGTGAAATAAAAGATAAAAAAGTGTATGACGCATTCCTTAAGCTAATTCATGATAAAGATTGGTTAATTAGATATAATTCAATTAAAGCAATACGTAAATTCGAAGAAAAAGGAGAAGAGTTAAAAAATTTATTGGAAAAACTCTCAAAAGATACCGATGTAGATGTTAGAGAACTTGCTGAAAAAACATTAAAAGAATTTTCTCAGTGATTTCTTAAAAAACCTATTTTTATTAGTTTAATAAATATTAATCTGTTAATATTAGAAAGTAAAAAAAGTTATAAAAATACGCTAAAGAAATTATAATTAATAACAGATTTAATCTAATATTATGAATTTTTAATTTAAATAATAACTTATTTATAAAATTTTAAATAATGCCGAGAAAACTCACACCTAATCGCTGGAATTGGTCTCAAGAAGAAAGAAAATGGGTATACATAGAACTAAACGAGAAGGGAGATAATGAATATTTTTATCAAATAGAACCACCACAAGAATTTATTGATTTAACACTAAATATAAAAGATCTTAATGAAAGATTATTAAAAACAAATGATCCCGAAGAAAATGACAGGATTTTTGATGAAATGATGAAAATTTCTAAGAAAATGCAGTGTATGAGAAGGGAAAATACATAAGATTTTCAAAGAACTCAAAATTTATTTATTTTATTTGATTTTGAATGTAATTGCTTAGTTTTGAATTCAATTTGCTAATTAAATTTAAATCAAGTTCTAAGAATATTTTAAGTACTGTTTTGAGAGATATATTATTCCCAATAGAAATATAAAAAAATTTTTTCGAATTAGGTTTAGGAATAGCATAGCCGATTAAATGATCATTAGAATAAATTTCATGAATGTTTGATGTTTCTTCCAGTACTCTTAAAACTCCATATAATAATTTTTTTGTATAACCTATAACTGGTGTACTAATTTTTAAACCAAAATCACATGCAGCTCCGTACAGGAATGGATGGATTTGACCACTTGAATTAATAATATAACAATCTGGTTTCTCTTTAATATTTTCAACTAAATCTAAAAAAATATCTGTTTGAGTTAGAAATAAAATTGATGGAAAGTATTCACTAAATTTGGGTTTATCTGATTTAAAATAAGATTTGATTATCACTTTCTCCTTGCAATCATATATTATTAAACCAGAATAAGCAATATCTTTAACAATTTTAATCTTAATTAGTCCTAATGTACATATTTTATCTAAAACATCGTTTGAATTAACCTTTAGGGCATTTAATATCTGATATTGCCTTATCTCCTTTAAATTTAAAAATTGAGTTCTTTTTAAAAATGGTTCAACACATTTGGGGCAAATATAACTATAATTTAGGTTATGTTTTTCACAGAATTTGCTTTTAATGTTCTTTCAACCTTTTAAAAGAAGTTTTTTTTAATAATTTATTTATTTAAGGAAATTAATAATTCATAAATTAATATTCAAATTGCTTATTAAATTTAAATAATCAAAATTATAATTTTTCCAATTCTAAACTAAATATTTATTTTATTTAGTAAAATACTAAATACAATGAAAATTGCGGTCTCAGGAAAAGGTGGAGTTGGTAAAACTTTAATTGCTGGAATTTTATCACGATTATTTGCCAAAGATGGCTTTAAAGTTTTAGCTATTGATAACGATTCTGCTATGAATTTAAGTTATACATTAGGGATTAGCCAAGAAATTAAAGAAAATTTAATTCCTATCTCAGAAATGAAAGAAATGATTCAAGAGAGAACATCAGTTCTAGGTGCTGGTCCAGGTGTATATAACATTAATCCAGAGGTTTCTGATATTCCTGATAAGTTTAAAGTTAATGGACCTGACGGGTTACAATTACTTGTTCTTGGATCTATTGAAGAACCTGCAACAGGGTGTCTATGCCCAGAAAATGCTTTAATTAGAACTTTATTATATAATTTGTTTGTTAAGAGAGATGAAATTGTTATTGTCGATTTTGAAGCAGGTTTAGAACATTTAGGACGAGGTACTGCAAAGGGGATAGATGTTATGTTAGTTGTTTCTGAGCCATCTCAAAAATCATTAGATCTTAGTTCAAAAATTATAGAATTATCAAAAAAATTAGGAATCATAAATATTTTTTTAGTAGCTAATAAGATATTAGATCAATCTCAGTTAGACATAATTAATAAGAGAGTCCAAAAATGGGAAATACCGCTCTATCACTCAATTCCATTTGATTCAGAGATAGGTAAGGCAGATTTAAATGGAATATCCCCATTAGAATTTAACCCAAATTCAAAAGCAATTGACTCATTAAAAAATTTGTATGCAAAGTTAAAAAAATTGAAAAAGGAATTGTTTGATCTATAAGATATCTTCAAGATTTAAATCCTGATCTTGAGCTAGTTCTTTCCATTGCTCTATAGCTTCTAACGCATCTTTCTCATTCATTTGTTCAATTGCATACCCTGCATGAACTATGACATACTTTCCTACTTCTGGATTTTGGATTAATGCGATAATTATATTTTGCTCAATACCGTTAAAATCAACTAGGGCGAAATTATCATTTATTTCTAAGATCTTTCCAGGTATAGCAAGGCACATTATTTATTTCAAATGAATGTAAAGTTATATTATAATTATAATAATTAAGATAAAATAAAATTATTGATTAACTTTGAAAAGAGAAGATTTTAATCTTAATATATAATGAAAACAATAATAATTTATTATTTAGTTTAGAACTTATTATTCTGTAAAGAGTGATTTATGGTGCTTTTAAATAAATTAAAGAGAACTCCTAAGGACAAATTATTGACATTAACTACTATTATCGGTGTTGTTATCGTTATTCTAATTTATCTTCTAGTTTTTATTCCAATTGAAGCAACTTTGAATGATTATGGAATCATAGATTTCGAATTTGCATGGTCTTCAGAAAGGGCTGAAGCAATCCTTTTTGCGTGGGGATCTAATGGAAGAACTAATCAAACTTTAGCAATATATTGGGATTTTATATTCATTATTGGATATGTATTCATTGCTTTTGGGCTCAATTTATTAGTTTCAAGAAGATTAAATGGAAAACTGCAAAATTGGGGGATAATTATAACCCTATTAGGTACGACTTCAGGATTATTTGATGTAATTGAGAATATCAATTTACTCTTAATGTTAGACACACCAACATCAGTTTCATCTACTAATTCATTTATTGCTTCTTTAAGTGCAACAATTAAGTTTGGATTTTTAATAGCAGCTATTATTTTCTTTGTTCTAGCACTAATTATTCTACTTATAACAAAAATTAAGAAAAAGTGAATGAATGATCTTTACTTTATTTTAATTTATTTTACAAAACAACTATTTTTCAGGTTTTCCTGAATAGAAAGTAATTAAATCATCAATCCAATTAAATATTTCTTCTTTTGATAAACTATCTATATTAAATTTTAATCTTTCTAATTCTCGTAGTAAATTTTTTATTTCTAATGGAACAGATGTTTGACAGAGTTCAAATAAGAATTCATTACTCTTTTTAACTAGAGCTTTCATGTCTGAATCCATTGGCTCAACTATTGGTTCATTAGTAAATTCATCTATACTATTATCAATTTCCATAAGCAAATTTATTAGATCAAAAAGGCGTCCAGTCTCATTTCCTTTAAAAGCACTATCTGTTTGAAAATAATATCCCTCATAATCTGCAATAGGAATTAATTCATTATATTGATTACCAATTCTAATAACTGATTTCACATGTTTATAGAGACTTGACGGTGACCAAGCATATATTTCAAAACCTGCTTCTGATTTTTCAGATAGGATAGATAAGGTTAATTTATGTTCATCTTTAAAGTATCCAAATGGAATGATAATTAAATCTAGTGAATTTATAGGACTCTCACTTAAATCATAAGGTAAATTAGCAATATGATGTGTTTGATCAATTGAGTGTTTAATCAGATCAAATTTTATTTTCTTAGAATGTGGTTTATAAATGTAAAAGAGCAATCCTTCATAACCCTGTAAACCCAGATCCATTGAAAAATTAATAACTGCGTTAGAAACAACTTTATTATCAAATTTTATATCCAAAAATAAATGATAATAATTCTCAATATACGAAAAAAACCATGACGGATCGCGTTTTAAGTTGTATAATGACATGCTTTTATCTTTTAATCATAATTTTATTATATTCTTATTTTAATTGAAAAAAATGAAAAAGCTATTTATAATTTTATTTGGTATTATTTAAACTTTACATACGTTTTACATTATAAACAAAAAGATTTAACAACTACTATAATAAGTATAGTTAACCCATTAAGTTTAAGAAAAATAAAATAAAAAAAAATTAGTAAATTTAATAAATTTAGAACTTACAAACCATATTTCTCTAAAATGGATTTCAAGCGGGTTCTATGAAATTTTAAGCCAATTTCATCAGCGCTATAACCCATAGCTAAAGCATATAGTTCTGTTATATATAAGACTGGAATATCATATTCGGTTTCATATTTTTTAGATAAATCACGTTGTCTTGTATCAAATTGTTGAAAGCATGCTGGGCAATTTACACAGATAACATCTGCTCCTGCAGTTTTAATGCTATCCATCTTAATCTTTAGATTAGCCATTCCATGTTCTTCATATGCATTTGTCACAGCAGAACCACAACATAAAACTAACTCATCATAATCCACTACAGTTGCTCCACTCGCAGTCACAAGCTCTTTTAATGTTTCTGGTCGCATTGGATCATCAGATTCCATCCATTCAGCTGGTCGCATATAATGACATCCAGGATGACAAGCAACTTTTAAACCATTTAATGGTTTTGTAATGGATCCTTTAACTCTATCAAGATTCTCTTTTAATACATCTACAAAGTGTTTTATATCTATAGTACCTTTAAATTCTTTTCCGATTCTAGCTAATTCTTTATTAATTCTTTCTTTTTTTAAAGAATCATGTTTTAGTTGATGTTTAACACCTCGTAAAGTATTGGTACACCCGTTACATAATGATATGATATCTTTTCCTTCAGCTTCAGCTAAGCATAAATTTCTAGCGCCAATAGTTAGCCAAGCATTGTTATCAAAACTTTTCATTCCAGTAGGATCTGGGCAACATGAAAATGGTGCTTGAGAAGTTTCAATCCCAACTTTATCAAAGACTTTTCTAGATGCTGCTTCTATAAAAGGAATTCTATTACCAATCGTACATCCTTCAAACATTTTAAATTCTGCCATTTTATTCATACCCTCGAATTATTTTAATTTTTTATGTGTTCCAATATTTCTCAATAGAGTTTGCAACTCATGGATATCTGGTGCAACAACCGCAGGTAGTCCCATTTGCTCTCTTCTTCTCTCAATCGCAGGTTGTGAAGGAATTGCTTTGGCACTATCAAATATCGCCTGAGCTTGAGAATATATAAAATCTGGACCTTTCCCTTGCTCAATAGATTGATTCTTTAATAGTGTAAATATTTCTGTCAATTCTATATTTTGCGGACAAACCTCATCACAAGTATCACATACAGTACAACCCCAAATAATTAAGGGATCTTCTGAAAAAATTGCTTCTTTATAACCCAATAAAGCATTCAAAATATTCTGCCTTGGGTTATATCCAGTTGTTGTATAAAAATCACTTGTGACTTTTGTAACGGGGCAATTATCAGCACAACGACTGCATTGATAACAGTATTTGATTAAATCAGACCCAATATGAAAATCCATAATTTGTTTTCGAAATTCAAAATCTATACTCATTATTTCTCACTTTTTTTCTCTTTTTTCGTTATGTTTTGTTATTAGTAGGCTTTAACCCTTGCGTGGGCAGTTATATCCAATCTATTATTTTTATTGGATATTCATCCTAAGCCTACGTTTAATTTTCGAGAGTAAATCTCAGTGCCTTCCTCATCAACAACCGTGATGTGTGCGGCACACGATAGTCAGCAATCAAAACAGCGGACTACCATTTCTAAGAGATTTACCAATCCTTCTGGTACATCACTCATTTTTTTTGTTCACGCTTTTTATATTTAATTTTCAATATTTTATTTAATCCATGGGTCTGGTAATTTTAATCCATCTAAGGCTTTATCTTCGAATACTTGCTTAGCTACATGCATTAACGTCTTCTCGATGCCTGCAATATTATGATTTGTAGCTACTAGTAGATTTGCTTTTTTACAAATTCCTTCTGCATCAGACCAAATGTTATATAAGAGTAATCCTCGTGGGGCTTCAGTAATGCCAACACCATTTCCTTCTCTTGGTTGTACGTCCAAAGTTTTACAATCTGGATTAACAACATCATCATCTTGCAATAACGTTGCTATCACTTCAATGGATTCTACAAGTTCAATTAATCGAGCCCAATGATAAGCAAATGTATGATGGATAACATTTGTCCCAACCTTTGCCCTCATTGCTTGTAAGGCCTCATCAGCTAAAGGAGTAGCCATTTTATCAGCACAATTTATCATTGCTAAGGTATTAGCTCGATAAATTCCAGCAGGATATCCTGCTGGTTTATAATACATGTGAGTTGCATAAGAGTGTTCTGGGATATGCTCACCTAACGCTTCTAAATATCTTTGAGGTGGATAATCAAATTTGTCGCCATTAGGAGAAACAATTCGAATATCTCCATCATAGATATCATGAACACCATTTTTAGTCATACCAACGTAATATGTAGGAACAACACCTACATTAGCAACCACGTCCCAATAATCCTCCACAACTTTTAAACCAATATCAACAGTCTTTTTTGTCCATTCAACTTGATCTTCAATTTGTTTTAAAAACAAATCTCTAACATCCTCATCCAAGGGTTTTTTCATCCCCCCAGGTATAGCTACTATTGGATGTACTGACTTACCCCCAATTGCTTGACATAATTTTTGACCAAAATCCATCATTTTTAGAGCCATAGCACCTACGTCTGGCATCTTATTAATGACATGGACAACATTTCTTAATGCAGGATCCGCCATAGGACCTAATAAGAAATCTGGAGCAGCAAGTGCATAGAAATGTAAGGCATGCGATGAATATTGTTTTGCGTTCTGTAATAATTGTCGCAATTTGTAAGCGGCAGGAGGGATCTGAATACCCCAAGCATCTTCTACTGCTTTAGTGGGAGTTAAATGATGAGGTATTGGACAAATACCACAGATTCTTGGTGTAATCCTAGGGATATGTTCACAATATCGCCCTTCTAGAAATTTCTCAAAAAATCTAGTAGTAGTAATGTTAAATTGAACATCCTGAACAGTTCCATCATCACCCAACTTTACTCTTAATGTATTATGTCCTTCTAATCGAGTTACTGGGTCAACTACTATTTCTTTTCCCATTTTTTATTCGCCTCCTATAAAATTTCTATTTGCTGCTAAAGTAAATTTCTCAAACGTACCTAAATGATCCTTCACTTGACGAAGTAGTTCTTCCTTAGATAAGTTTACATTAAATCCTTTTATGACCGTATCTGCGAATCTCTCAGCTTGATTAATCCCCCATTCTGTTTGACCAAAACAACCTGTACAAGGTGCGTTAACTTTTATACACATTCCGCCGCATCCTGCTCTGGTTACAGGGCCCATACAGATATATCCTTGTTCTATGAAGCAATCTTCTAAATTAGGAATTCCTTCATAGTCCCGCTTAACTCTTGTCATTGTAGATTTACTTCCGATTATACGTGGGCAGGTATCACAGACATTTGAAATTTCAGTAAATTCACGATTATCTCTAAGAAAACTCATTAATTTACCAGCAATTTCTCCTGTTGTAGGAGGTAAATTCGCTAAAGGTGTCTCAGGAGATCCCCGTTTTTTAATTTGTTTTAAAATATCCCCGGCTAAATCAAATCCAGCCATCAAGGGTACATTTAAGAATAGAGTTAAAAATTCATATGTACTCTTTTTATCACCAGAACTGACTGTACCAAGATTGTTTATCATGCTACTAAGTTTTTCAGCTCTAGAATCCACTGTTTTAGCAGGTCCAAAACAACCTACGCAAGGTTTACCATCTGTTGTACACTTTAAACTACAACCAATGCTGGTAATACTACCAAAACATAGTGTACCTTTATCTAATAGACAATTATCCTTGATAGAACAATCATTACAGAATGATAAATCGTTCATAGGAAATGGCTTTTGACCTAATAAGAAAACTACAGCACTCGCAATAGCTTCTGGTTTTGGAGGACACCCTGCTATATACGCGTCAACTTTAATAATTTCGTCTATAGGGACAATTTTATCAGCAAAACCAGGTGTATTAACCATAGGCTCACCACCACTTTCATCAGCAATACTTTCAACTTCAGAAAATTTGCGTTTTACTAAATTATCCTTACTCCATTGGTTAGCTAATCCATGTACATTACCATAACATGAACAACTACCAAAAGCAATAATTAAAGCACATTTTTGTCGTAATAATTTTGTTTGTGCGATATCATGTTTGGTTCGTAAACTTCCTTCAACGAATCCTACAAGAATTTCTCCATCAGCCCTTGCTTTTAATGAATCATATTTGAAATCTACTACAGCTGGCCAATATACAATATCTAGTGCTGGAAGTACATTAAGTAAACCTAAATGCAAATTGAGTAGGCTTTGATGACACCCCCAGCAATCAGAATTTTGTAAGAATGCTACTTTTACTGCCATTTTTTATCAATTTTTTATTGTGTTTTTTTTTTTGTTTAAATTTGCTAATTTGTTAAAAAAAAATTAGTTGAAATATCTTATTCATAACTTTATTAAAAATTTCTTATTCCAAAAGTATAGTAAATTTATACTTTTTAGTATTTGAATATATATTCAAAATTAACATATTGTCAACTTTGGATTGAGATTTTTAATTAATCATATCGAATGGATATTCAGAAAAAACATTGGTTATCTTAGAATCTAAATTCTTTTAATTTTTGTTTCAATTTGACAATTATGAGTTTAAAAAAAGAGAGCTTAAATATAATACGATTAGCTCATGGAGCTGGAGGGGTTCTGCAAGAAGAACTCATAGAATTTATAACTAAAAACATTCCGTATAAGAACGTTAATAATGGTGTTGGTGTTGAAGAATTAGACGATGGAGCAACTATTCCTTTGTCTAATTATGACAAAGAAATTGTAATTACCACAGATGGGCACACTGTTTACCCTATATTTTTTCCAGGAGGAGATTTAGGTTCATTAAGTGTATGTGGCACAGTTAACGATTTATTAATGATGGGTGCTGAACCTATTGCCATTACATCAGTTATAATTATAGAAGAAGGTTTTAAATTTAATACTTTAGAAAAAATTATAAATTCGTTCAATTTAAAAGCAAAAGAAGCAAATATTGCAATTATCGCCGGAGATACAAAAGTTATGCCTCATGGAAGTTTAAATGAAATAATTATGGCTACCACAGGAATAGGCATAAAAGATAAACAAATAAAAATATTGGATAATGGGCTAAAAATTGGAGACAAAGTAATTATTACTGGAAGTATTGGTGATCATGGTACTGCTATAATGGCTAGTCGTGAAGGGTTGAATATAACTACAGATTTAATTTCTGATTTAGGCTTTCTTTTAGAAATTAATAATGCACTTAAAGATGAAATAAAAAATAATTATATTCATACTATGAAAGATCCTACAAGAGGGGGTATTGCTGGAAGTCTAAATGATTGGGCAAAAAAATCAAATGTGGGAATATTTATTGAAGAGGAAAAAATTCCTATAAAAAAACAAGTTAAAGCGATATGCGATATGTTAGGTTTAGATCCTTATAATATTGCCTCCGAGGGAAGAGCTCTCTTGTCAGTAGATCCTCAATTTGCTGATACGATTTTGCAAAAGATAAAATCTACCAAGATTGGAAAAGATGCTGAAATTATTGGTGAGGTTAAAGCCGATAATCCTAAAAAAGTATTATTAGAAACCGTAGTTGGGGGTACCAGATTTATTGATATGCCCTTAGGGGAATTAATCCCTCGAATTTGTTAAAATATTAATTAAAATAAGAAAGATAATTTTAGGAATATGGAAATCCCTGGAACTGATATATTCAGAAAGAAAGAATTTACTACTAAAATAATTGAATCCATTAATAGGATTATAAAAGATTTAAATAAAAATATTAAAATAATGCATGTCTGTGGGACGCATGAACACACAATCTCTAAATACGGGTTAAGATCTATACTACCAAAGGAATTAGAAGTATTATCTGGTCCGGGATGTCCTGTTTGTGTATGTCCAGCAGCAGATATTGATAAAGCTATTGAACTTGGAAAGCGAGATGATACAATAATAACTACTTTTGGGGATATGATCAGGGTTCCAGCAACCAATATTTCTTTAGCAGAATTAAAAGCAAAAGGTTCAGATATTAGAATTGTTTATGGTCCACACGATGCCATCAATATTGCTAAGGAAAATCCTGAAAAAGAAGTCATTTTTTTCTCAATTGGGTTCGAAACTACTGTACCTTTAATCGGATACGAACTTCAATCAGGACCACCGTCAAATTTCTCAGTTATATGTGCTCATAAATTAATTCCTGCAGCCTTGGAATTATTAATTTCTCAATCTCAATTAAAAATTGATGGTTTTATATCCCCCGGTCATGTTTCTACTATAATTGGTTTAAAGCCATTTAAATTATTCTCAGATGCTTATAAAATCCCCAATGTGATCGCCGGTTTTGAACCAAACGATGTACTTTTAGCAATTTTAATGCTACTAAAACAAAAGAAAGAAAAAAAATTTGAAACCTTAAATGAATATTCTCGAGTTGTAAAACCAGAAGGCAATAAGAAAGCTCAAGAAATAATCTCAGATGTATTTGACCCTGTATCTAGTCCATGGAGAGGTATAGGACGAGTTCTTGATGGTGGATTGAAAATTAAAGAGAAGTATAATAAATTTGATGCAGATAAAAAATACGATATAAAAATTAAGAAATCGTTAGATATACCTCCAGGGTGTTCATGTCATTTAGTTATGATTGGAAAATTATATCCTTATGAATGCAAATTGTTTAGAAATGAGTGTACTCCAATTAGTCCAGTAGGACCCTGCATGGTTTCGCTAGAAGGGACATGTAGCATTTATTATAAGTATTATAAAGAGAATTTTGTTAAATAGACCATGGAAATGAGTTGTTATACATTTCATCAGCCCATGAGTCTGTTACTGGAAAATTACAACGATATCCTGCCTCAAAATTTTTTTTATAATACGTTTTTACATGACTTCCAAATACAATTTTATCGAAATCAACTCTTGTTAATCTATGAGAAGAAGCTATTTTTTGCTGTTCTTTAAAACTATAATCAAGACTACATTTCCAAAAATAAGTATTATTTTTTAAAAATTGAACTTCATCACCATAATCTTCTTCAATCCAAGAAATAAAACAAATATCATCATTATTTTCTAAAGAATTTTTTAGATATATTAACCTTGACTCAAATCCACCTTCACTTGACGCCCAATAACCTCCCCAATAGCTTGTAAGAACAATAATTATTCGTCCTTTTAAATCTTTCACTGTTGGCCATTGAAAATTGTCTACTCTGAAATTCTTATAAGTATATAATTTTTCAAGAGAGAGTGATTCAACAAGTATTTTGTTAAATTTCTTAATACCATAAAGGTCATCTGGCTTATTATTTGAATCAACTATGCTGTCTTTTAATTCTATAAACAAAGTTATTGGAGCATGCTCACCTTTTCTTTCAATAGACCAATCTTTTATTACTTTTAACCAATTTGAGAATAAATAATCATTTGGATTTCCATCTTCATTAAGTAAAACATCAAAATGATTCTGGAGGTGATATACTTCAAAATCACCTAATTCTTGAATTTTATCATCGTGAATATCGTATTCGAGCCCTCGTACTCCTTTGTTTAATTGTTCTCTAATTGAGTGTTCATATGAATTATGGCTTGTTTTAAAGAAAGCTTCATGATATGAAATATCCCATTTATTTACTTTTATGTTCATTTATATCATAATTCTTATGAGTAATAGATAATAAAATATAATCTAATCCTTTTAATAATTTTCCCAATATAATATTAGATTTTTTTTTAAAAGCATGACTAATTAATTTTAACCTAAAATTATTTTTTAAAATCTGAGACATCTACTTGAATGATATTAGAACTGTAGAAATTAATATTACTGGAATTGTTCAAGGGGTAGGATTTAGACCGTTCTTATTTAATATAGCACGAAATAACGAGTTAAAAGGGTATATTCTTAATCGAGGAAATGCAGGAGTTCGGTTAATCTTACAAGGTGAATCAAAAAATATTGAAAAATTTATTGTAGAAGTAAAGAATAATAAGCCCAAAATATCTTTTATTGAGCATTTTAATGTAAAAGAGATCGATTCCGAAAAGGCATTTCCTAATTTAGAAATTAAAAAGAGTGAACAAGGGCGAGGACTAAGTCTAACCCTTCCGCCTGATATTGCTATTTGTGATAATTGTTTAAATGATATGAGAAATAGAAATTTAAGAAAGTATTACAATTATCCATTTATCGCATGTGCAGTATGTGGCCCTCGATTTACTACTGTAAAAGAGTTACCATATGACAGAGAACGTACAACAATGATAAAGTTTCCTTTCTGTGATAAAGCTGAACCTGAATCCTGCATTCAAGAATATTATGATTTTAATAATAGAAGATTTCATGCTCAAACTTATTCTTGTTCTGTATGTGGTCCAAATTATCAACTTTACAATAAATCAGGTAATGTAATCGAGAAAGCCTCCATAAAAGAAATTCTAAAAGAAACATCAAACAGAATTAATAATGGAGAAATTATAGCAGTCAAAGGTATAGGTGGAGTTCATTTAGTTTGTTTAGCTGATGATGATATTATTCTAAAACTTAGAACAAGAAAAGGAGAAAGGAAATTTAAACCATTTGCTTTAATGGTGCCAAATTTTAGATTAATTGAAAAGGACTTTTACATCTCAGAAGAAGAACGAGAAATTTTGACCTCTTTTCGACGACCTATTGTTTTATTAGAAAGAAAAAACTATTCTAATGATTCAGATATCAGCAAACAAGTTGCTCCGGGTTTAAATAATGTAGGTGTTATGTTTCCTTATTCAGGAATCCATCATTTGTTATTTGATTATATCGGAGAGAAACCATTAGTTTATACTAGTGGCAATAAATCAAATATTCCAATGGGTATTGAAAATGATATGATTTTTAATCAACTTCAAAATCTTGCAGATGTATTTCTTCTTCATAATAGACCAATCTTTCAACGAGCAGATGATAGTGTTTTAAGAATTCATGATAATAAAGTTAAACTAATAAGAAGATCTAGAGGTTATGTCCCCGAATATTTACTCGTACCTTTTGATGTAGAAATACAAGCTGCTCTATCAACTGGACCTGAATTAGCTGTCACTGGAGCTATTTTAAGAGGTAATCGAATTTTTCCAACCCAACATATTGGAAACGTAACTCACCTTGAAACATATGAATTTTTGAAAAATGCACTCGTTCATATGAAAAATCTATTACAAATAAGGGATTCTGAAATTGAATTTATAACATGTGATTTACATCCTGCTTTTATAACTACTAAACTTGCGAAAGAGCTCGCTTCGAAATATAATGTCGATTTATTTCAAATTCAGCATCATTTTGCTCACGTATTAAGCTTGATGGCTGAAAATAATCTAAAAATTGATGAAAAAATTGTTGGGATCAGTGTAGATGGTGTTGGTTACGGTGATGATGGTAAAATTTGGGGGGGAGAAATTTTATTATGTTCTTATGATAAATATCAACGAGTAGGTCATTTAGAATATCAACCAATGATTGGTGGAGACCGATGTACCAAATATCCTGCTCGAATGACTGCTTCAATTATACTTAAAGCTCTTGATAGCGAAGAAGCAATAAAAATTTTCAAAAAAATAGGCCTAGAAAATGACTTAGAATATAAGGGAGTTGAACTGAATGCTTTAATATCACAATTTGAAATGCGAAAAACTAAATTTTCTTCAGAAAACATCCCTTTAACTAGTTCAACTGGTAGAATTTTTGATGTAATATCATATCTCTTAGGAACATCGAATATAAAAACTTATAGAGGAGAACCCGCAATGAGGCTTGAAGGATTAGCTTCAAAAGGGAATCCTGAAAATATTGATTTACACATTAGCTGGATTAAACAAAATGGAAAATATCTTATTAATACAACAGATTTGATCTTAGAGTTATTAACTTTGTTAGAAGAATCGAAATATAAAAAAGAAGATATTGCTGCGCGATTTCAAATCAATTTTGGAAAAATTTTTGCTAATTTAGCTATAAAAATAGCTAAAAAGTATAATATAAATAAGATAGGTTTAACTGGGGGGGTTGCTTATAATTTTGCCTTCTCTAATGCAATAAAGGAAGAAATTAATCAAGCAGGATATCAATTTCTTGAACATCATCTCGTAGCACCTGGTGATGCAGGTATAAGTACTGGACAATTGATAGCTGGATTTTTTCAATTTAATAAAAAGAGATAATTATATCTATTATTTTTATCAAAAGTAAAAATTATTAAAAACAAAAAACCATATAAACATTTAATATGGATGAAATTAAAAACATAATTGATGACCTGGGGATTGCAGCCCTAGAAACTAGCATAAAAATAGCTGCAGTCGCAGTTGTGTCTGATTCTGGTAAAATAGTTTTCCAGACAGAAAATTGGGATCTAACCAATCAAACGAATTTTATATTAAATGCCAATAAAGAAGATCGTTCATTTGTTTTAAGCAATGTAAAATATTCAGTTGTTGAAAATACTCCTGAAGGAATTATTGGGACTAACGATAGTGGGATGGGGCATATAATAATCGTTCCTTTTCAAGGAGGTGTGCTTGTATCATATGCCATGCCTCAAGCAAATCCACCCAAAGCCTTACTTTTTCTCAAAAATTTTGCAATGAGATTGAATGGAAAGTTATAATTGAAGATTATATGCATTTATAGCTACAGAGCCCGAAGTCTATAAGAAATACTGGTTGCAATAATCCCATCCTAAATAATTTTTTGTTCACTTTTTTTACCTTATAGCTTTTTAAAATCATATTGGATTAATAGTTTTATTTAAAAATTTTAATTCAAATTAAAAATACAGTGGATTTTTATGGGAGGTCTTTTCGGAGTTTTTTCAAATACTGATTGTTTAGAAGATCTTTTTTACGGGACAGATTATCATTCACATTTAGGAACCAGGAGAGGCGGTTTAGCAGTAAAGAATGCAGGTGGTTTTCAAAGGTTCATTAAAGATATTACCACATCTCAATTTCGATCGAAATTTGAAAAAGATATTAGGAAGATGCACGGGAATAAAGGTATCGGCGTAATAAGTGATTATGATGATCAACCTTTGATAATAAATTCACATTTAGGTGTGTTTGCTATTTGTACCGTCGGAAAAATTAACAATTTGGAAGATTTAGCAAGAGAAGCATTAAAGAACGGATCTCATTTCTCAGAAATGCATGGCGGGGAGATAAATCCCACAGAAATGGTAGCAACTATCATTAGCCAAGGTAGTACCTTTGAACAGGGAATTCAAAATGCTCAACGCATGATTGATGGTTCTTGTTCAATGCTTATATTAACAAATGAAGGAGTCTATGTTGCTCGGGATAAATTTGGTAGGACACCTATCATTATAGGAGAAAAACCTGGATCTTATGCCATTACTATGGAAACTTGTGCTTTCCCTAATCTAGGTTATAGTATAACAAACTATCTTGGACCAGGAGAAGTAATTTTTATAAATGAGAATGGTCTTGAACAGAAAATCGCACCTGGGAACAAGCTACAAATTTGTGGTTTCTTATGGGTATATTATGGATATCCAGCATCTAATTATGAAGGCATAAATGTAGAAGTAGTACGTTATAAATGCGGATCATATTTAGCAAAAAATGATGATGTGCTAATAGATCTCGTAGCAGGCATACCAGATTCTGGAACAGGGCACGCTTTAGGTTATGCAAGTGAAGCCAAAATTCCCTTCTCAAGACCATTTGTAAAATACACTCCAACATGGCCTCGGAGTTTTATGCCTCAAGATCAAAATATTAGGGACCAGGTCGCTAAAATGAAACTAATCCCTATTAAGGAATTAATAAACGATAAGCGATTACTTTTTTGTGAAGATTCTATTGTAAGAGGAACGCAATTAAAAAAAACTATTCAAAGATTATATGAATCGGGTGCTAAGGAGGTACATATGAGGCCTGCTTGTCCACCACTTGTTTATAGTTGTAAATTTCTTAATTTTTCACGATCTCGATCTGAATTAGATTTAGCAGGAAGATGGGCTATAAAAGAACTTATTGGTAGAAATATTGATAATCCTAAAGAGTATACTAATCCAGATTCTGATAAATATAGAGCCATGATCGAAGTTATCCGTAAAAGGCTGGGATTAACGACATTACAGTACCAAAGACTTGAAGATTTAGTTAAAGCAATTGGGTTGCCAAAAGAAAAACTATGCACCTATTGTTGGGATGGTGTAGAATAATCTTCAAAAATTATTTTCTACTTGCTACAATTGATTCTTCCATTTCTGCCAACTTTCTAACAGATTTTAAAGGGTAATTTCCTGTTAAACATGCTAAACATAGTTGAGATTCACTTTTTCCAATAGCGTCTATCAAATCATCGACTTTTTGATAAATTAACGTATCAGCACCTATTTTTTTTCTAATTTCTTCAATATAATCCTTATTATATAATTTTTGGAATCTTCCAGCAATTAATTCTTCTTTAGTTGGAAAATCTATCCCCATATAGCATGGACTTATAATCGGTGGGCAACTTATTCTCAAGTGCACTCGTTTAGCTCCCCCTTTATCCCTTAATAGTGAAACAATTTGTTGAGTTGTAGTTCCTCTAACAATAGAATCATCCAAAAGAATAATATCTTTACCTTCAACAACACTTTTAATAGGATTTAGTTTCTCTTTGACAGCTATTTTACGTTTTGCTTTCCCTGGCATTATAAAAGTCCTATGAACATATCTATTTTTCATTAATCCTTCAACATAGGGCAAACCTGATTCTTTAACATAGCCTACGGCAACACTTCTACCAGAATCTGGTACTGGAACAACTATTGCATTATTTCTTATTTCAGGAATTTTTAATATTGGATCTTTTTTAGCTAAATTCATTCCCAATCTTAATCTCGCTTCTGCTACTGAAACTCCATCAATTATAGAATCTGGTCGGGCAAAATAAACAAACTCAAATTGACAAAGAGCGGTTCTTTTTGACTTTAAAACTATTTCGGAATGAATATCTTTTTGATGACTTAAATGGACAATTTCACCAGCTTCAACATCTCTTATAAGTCTTCCACCTACAACATCTATTGCACAAGACTCGGAAGCTACAAAATAGAGATTTCTTCTAGAATTCTTTAATTCCCCAATACAAAGAGGTTTAAATCCAAGTGGATCTCTCATTGCATAGATATCACCCTGATCTGTCATAAGAATTAATGAGTATGAACCATCTAATAATTTACTAGCTACCTTCAAAACTTCTGGCCAATCTTCTGTTCCTAATGCAATAGAGCCAATTAATTGTGCAAGTACCTCTGTATCGGTATCGGTTATAAAAACACGTCCCATCTCATCCATGCTTTCTTTAATTTCAGAAAAATTAGCAATAGTACCATTAAAAGCCATAGAGAATTCGATTTCATTGTTCTTAAAATGAAATGGTTGTATATAATCAGTTGATTTATATCCTGTAGCTCCTGTAGTAGCATATCTATTATGACCAATCCCTACATTTCCCCAGTATTGAGATAATACTTGATTATTAATAACTCTTGATACTAAACCATTTTTCTTATAAGTATGAATATTTCCACCAGTTTCTAATACAGAAATGCCTGCAGATTCTTGACCTCTATGTTGTAAAGCTATTAATCCCTGATATAAAAGTTTAGACACCGAAAATGCAACATCATCACATGTAACCCCGAAAATTGCACAATTTTCTCGAAGGCTATGCCTCTTTTTATAATTCTTTTTTCTAATGGGCATGATAATTATTAGGATAAGAAAGGCAATTTTATTATCTTCAATTAATTTAAATCATATATAACTTTTAATTATTGGTTTAATAGATTATTAATATTTTCCACTAAAAAGTGGTAAAAATAAAAAATAACAAAAAGTATCTTGCTATAATTATATTAATTGGAGGACAAAGTATCCGTTTTGGAAGCGATAAGGGTCTTTTTGAATTTAAAGAAAAACCCTTAGTATCTTACCAACTTGATACATTAAATCAATTAGATTATAATATTTTTTTAATTGCTAATTCTAAACAACAAGTTGCTAAATATATTGAAAAAATTAATTATGAATTAATAACAGCATTTATTATTGACGATCAAGAAATTCTTTCAGATCAAGGGATTCATACTCCTATGTTAGGATTATATTCTGCATTTAAAGAATTAAATTTACTAGGATATAAGAAGGTATTTGTATTGTCATGCGATATTCCTCTAATTAAAAATGAAGTGGTTAAATTTTTAATAAAAGAATCTAAAGAATCTGATTGTTGCATTCCTCAATGGGATAACGGTTTCTTAGAACCTTTATTCGCAATATATCCTATAAAAAAAGCGTGCCTAATGGCTGAAGAAAATTTAAAAAAAAAAGCATACAAATTAACCAATCTTTTAGAT
Organism: Promethearchaeota archaeon; assembly: GCA_048938025.1. Taxonomy (GTDB): domain Archaea; phylum Asgardarchaeota; class Lokiarchaeia; order Sigyniarchaeales; family SOKP01; genus Loki-b32. The sequence continues at coordinate 3,918 of JBHLMP010000043.1, read as the reverse complement.
AAGAGATGGAGAATCAATTTTGTATCAATAGAACAATCAATTAAACCTCTTGATAGAAAATTGCTTTCTTTTATAAACATCAATAAACAAAAAGATATTAAAAAATTAATGGAGTTGTCCTAAAACAAATAGTATCCTAATTTATAAAAAAAATAGATGAAAAGTATAAAATTAAAACTCTGAAGGACCATATATAGAAGCAACAAGTCCTACAATTCCACCCGCATATAATAGAAACATTCCTAAATCGAGTTGATTGACATCAAATAACTTAAATGGAATAATATCTTCTATTAAAGGTTCATCTGTACCTAAAACATTAACTATCCAATTTTCTTTATTAATTACATCAGTACTGCCCAAAAAGAGTAAAATACTTACAAGAAGTATAACTAGTGTTCCGATTATTACAGGTGCACGATGATATACCCCTAATATTTGTAAAACACCTGCGGCTAAGAATACAATAAATACTCCCGCGATAATAAAAAATGCGAAGGCAGGTATATCTAATATGGCTTCTAAATTTTCTGTATCAGTAAACATACTAGGCAAATTCTTAATTATCCCAAAACCATTAGCATAATAAACTACTCCTCCTGAATCAATTGCAACCCAAGAAAATATAAAAGTAGCGATAAGAGTTAATATTCCAGCTATTATACTTAAAGTTTTTCCTACGTACATATAATAACACCTTCATTTAATTTGTGATTTTTTTTTATAATTATTGATTTTTATATTTAAAATTATACTAATTTATGTATAAAACTAAAGCAGAAATCATATTTTATTAATATTTTTGTTTAATCATTTATTTTTACTCTAAATCCTCCAAAACAGGAAAATCTTCTATGAATTCGCAAGGGAGATTAATATTTTTAAAGTAATCGCATAAAGCAATACAAGCAAATTTCTCTGTTGAATAGTGCGTCCCGCCAATTAGATTTATTTTATGATTTTTTTCAAAATCATGAGTTGGCTTTGAATAATCGTTTAGGAGAGTAACACCCGTTATGTAAGTATTAATTCCTAAATCTAATATTTCTTGAATTATATCAATTTCATTGCCTCCTCCCGCGACCAATGCCACATTATTGCCTTTAATCTCATTATATCCATATTTCCACAATTTTATCTTATGTCCAACAACAGATCTGAACTTTTCAGCTAATTTTTCAATCGTACTTAGCTCTGTTTTCCCGTATAAACCTACTTTTACTCCAAAATATTCATAGAACTCTCCTTCTGGAACAATTTCCAATACTTTAGCTAAATTCATAGTTGTTGAATATTTACTGTTTTTATCCAAAGGTACATGAATAGTATAAATCGAAATTTGCCTTTCTTTGAGTATTGGAAGAAACCTAGGATTAATATCAGTAAAAATTTGAGGTGCTTTTCTAATATCCCAAACCATTGGGTGATGGGTAACTAGAAGCACGTTTTTTTTACCAGATTTCAATATTTTATCTAAAACCAGATCAGAAGGGAAAACAGCAGTATAAACACTCTTAATATTTATTGAATTATCTAAAAGAACCCCCATATATCTATTTTTAAAGTTCTCACTGATATATTCATTATAATCCATTCTAGACCAATCATCTTTACATAGTTCAAGTTCAAAATCCTCATCGAGTTTCCGATATAATTCTTTTACGTCCATGATATTCCCTTAGATTTTATTCTAAAAAATTTAATTAATTTTTTATTAAAATAATGTTTTAAAATGAATAAACAAATTCCCTTATATAAATTAATAATAAATCTTTATAAAAATAATAGATTTTTAAAAGTATCAGAACTATTTCAAAATTAAATGTTAATTTTAGATTTATTAAACTAACACTATAGTTAAGGAAATTTACGATGAGTAATTTAATAATTAAAAATGGATTAGTTTATGATCCTTCAAATGGTATTGATGGTGAGAAGAAAGATATCCATATTAAAGATGGTGTTATTGTCGATAAAGTTAACAGTGATGCTAAAGTTATTGATGCTTCCGGTATGATTGTTATGCCGGGTGGAGTTGATCTTCATTCTCACATTGCCGGTGCGAAGGTTAATGCAGGTCGATCATTACGTCCTGAAGATAAGCATTTCGAAGCAACAATGAAGAAGACCAAATTAACTCGAAGTGGTACAGGGTTCTCTGTTCCTTCCACATGGCTTACTGGTTATAGATATGCTCAATTAGGATTTACCACTGTAGCAGAACCTGCAATGCCCTTACTCGAAGCCCGCCATACTCATGAAGAATTTTTAGAAACCCCTATTATAGATAAATTGGCTTTTCCTCTTTTTGGGAACAATTGGTTTGTATTGGAGTATGTTAAAAATGGGGACATAGAGAAATTAGCCGCTTATGTTAACTGGATACTCAAAGCTACAAAAGGTTATGCAATTAAATTAGTAAACCCAGGTGGGGTAGAAAATTGGGCTTGGGGTCGCAATTGTGAAGATTTAGACACACCAGTGGTACATTGGGATGTAACACCAAGAATGATTGTTGAAAGTTTAACAAAAGCGAATGAAATGCTTGAATTACCCCATTCGATTCATGTTCATTGTAATAATCTAGGACATCCAGGAAATTATAAACACTCACTTGAAACATTTGAAATCACAAAAAATATTAAACCTAAAAGTTTAGTTGGAAGAAAAACTACCTTTCATTGTACTCATGTTCAATTTAATGCCTATGCTGGGACAAGCTGGAGAGATTTTGAATCAGGTGCGTCTCAAATAGCTGAATATATAAACTCAAATAAGCATATAACAATTGATGCAGGTCAAGTTGTTTTCACTAAGTATGCTACAACTACCATGACTGGAGACGGACCTTGGGAATTCGCGCTACATCATCTGGGAGGCACGAGTGCATGGGGGAATAAACCAGGAGTTAAGTGGATAAATGGACAGGTTGAAGGAGAATCAGGATCAGGAATTGTCCCATATTTCTTTTCTCCAAAAGTTGGAGTTAATGCTGTACAATGGGCTATAGGCCTTGAATTATTGCTTTTAGTTAAAAATCCATATCAGATAGCAATAACAACAGACCATCCTAACGGTGCTCCTTTCACAACTTATCCACAAGTATTTAAATGGTTGGTGGATCGCAAGGCACGGAAGGAGATGTTAGAAAATATTTCACAAAAGGCTAGTACAGCAACAATACTACCAGATATAGACAGGGAATATACATTAAATGAGTTATGCATAGTTACCCGTAGTGGGAATGCTAAAATATTAGGTCTTACGGACAGAGGGCATTTAGGTAATGGTGCAATTGGTGATGTGGCCATATACAATTTAAATCCGGAAAAATATACGGGATATGATGTTGAAAAGGCATTTTCATCAGCAATGTATACTATAAAAGATGGACAGATCGTTGTGAAAGACGGTGAAATAGTAGCTACTCCTATGGGTAGCTTAATTCGTGCTGAAGGAAAGATTAAAGAAAGCATTTATAACGCAATGTTAGAAGAAGTTAAACTTCATTGGCGAGATCATTACAGCATCAATTTTAACAATTATACCGTACAAGATGAATATGCGCCGAAAGAAATAGTAATTAACGGAAAACTATAGCCAAATTTCAAAAATAAATTTCTCTTTTTATATTTAGAGTACTTTATAGCAAAATTAATATAACAAACAGGTCCCTTCTTCACTTTTCTCACTTCTAAATTATTTATATATCTTTTAATCAGAAAATTGAAAGAGATCGGGAGTCCCGATCTCTTTCTTGGATTTATTCATGGGAAAAATAAAAAAAATTAATATGCTTCAAAAATTAAATTAAAAATAAATAATAACAATCACGGTAATAATAATGAGAAATGAGGAATTAATGAGACTTTTAGCTGGACTTGGCGGTGTAATAACTTTAATTGAGGCTATTTTGGG
>JBHLMP010000042.1:0-32485 GCA_048938025.1 Promethearchaeota archaeon | reverse complement strand
GTGAAAATCAGAATGATTATGCTGAAAAAATTCTAGAAATGGTAAATAAGGAATCTTATAGAGCTGATTTTGATGACAGAAATGAAACCTTAAATAAAAAGATCAGACAAGCAGAAGTTGAATGGATTCCATATATAGTTATAATTGGGAAGAATGAACAAGATAATCAGACAATCTCGGTAAGAAAGAGACTAATTGGTCAGCCCCTTGGACCAAAAAAAAGCACTTCTAAACAATTCAATAATATAAAATTAGGTAAATTGTATAAAATGCTTGAAGAAGATACAAGAGGTTTTCCTAAGTACAAACTTCCAATCCCATTTCGAAAATTCTCTAGTAAAGTGTACTTCAGACACTAGCTATCATTAATTTATGTATTTATTAATAAAATCAAATATAATATTATAAAATAATGACAATAAAAGCTATTATTTTTGATCTGGGAGGAGTAGTAGTAGAGCTCGACTTTAGTAGATTTTTTAAAGATATAATTGAAATTTCTCCTCTAAATACACCAAATTCTTCTTTACTTCTTGAATTTTGGCGACAATCAGATATATACCATCAAGGTAAAATAACTAATAAAGAATTTTATTCTCAAGCATGCGAATTATTACAAACTTGCGCTTTAAATCAAGAACAATTTTTTGACTCATTCAACTCAGTAATTTCTCATGTTAAGGAAGATTTTCTGGCGTTAATAAAAAATCTAAAAGAACAAAATAATATTAAGCTATTGTGTTTATCTAATGTAAATTCAAGTCATTGGCATTATTTATTGGAACAAAATAAGGAGATTGTGGAACTTTTTGATGAACTTATTTTGTCATTCGAAGTACACCTAACAAAACCAGATCCAAGATTATTTAAATTAGCAATCCAAAAAGCAGAATGTAAAGCTGAAGAAATCGTTTTTATTGATGATGGTTTAAATAATATTCGTTCAGCAAGGGAATTGGGAATAAATGGAATAAAGTTTACAAACCTTGAAAATCTTATTAATGAACTAAAGAGCTTAAAAATAAATTTATAAAGACTTCTCAAAAATTTTATCTTTTTTTATTCCGAAAGAGCACTGCTTAAGCATGCTTTGGCAATTGACTTAAAAGCTAGCTCAACATTTTCTCCTGTTTTCGCGGAAGTTTCTAAATACTCACAACTTAATCTTTTAGCTAAATCCTCAGCTTCTGCTTTATCAACATCTCTCCCTAGATCAAGTTTATTTCCTAATAGAATCATCGGGATTCTCCTTTTAACTGATTTATTTATAGAGCTTATCCAACCAGGAATTTTTAAAAGAGATTGGTTTGATGATAAATCAAAAACTCCTAATGCACCATTACTTCCTTTAAAATAAATTGTACGCAATTTATGAAATTGTGGTTGACCACCGATATCCCATAGAAGAAGGCGGACTTGTTTCCCTTCAATTTCAACATCTTTGATCAGAAAATTGCTTCCAATGGTTTTTTTTAAATCATCGCTAAAGTAATCCTTAATATAGCGGAGAAGTAACGATGTTTTTCCTACTCCACCTGGTCCAAATAAAGTTATTTTAAATTTATATTGACCGGACTGCAAATTTAATTAACCTTTTTTACGATTAAATATGTTTAATGTATTTCTTTAAAATTTCATTTATTTAAACTCATATATTTTAAGATTTCTTCTGTCTGGTATAGTTCTCTTCTTCTTCCAATGCTTCTAAAAATTTGTTTTTCGGAGTATTATTTATATTTGATATATTATATTAAAGATATTTATATGTTATCTTAAAGGTATTTATAATTATATAACAAATTGATAATTTTAAGGTTTAGTTTTATTCCTCTTTTTTTAGTTTGTGAATACTTTCTTTTGCCTTTTCTGCCATCATATGAGTTTCTTTCTTAACAAATTCTTCTGTTTTTTGTCCTACTCTCCCAAGTTGAACCATTATCCATTCAGGAGAACCTACTCCATTAAAATACTCCATCCATAAATACATCATTAAACCAAGAAATCCACAATAAGCAACCCACATAATAGGGAAAAATATTATTGAAAATTGTCCAATATATAAGGGAAGAAACAGATATTGAATTAAAAATAGTGATAAACTAACTTTCCCGTAATATATAAGCATTTTTGAGAATTGGTTAGATTTATTCTTTATATCAATGTAATAAAAACTAACTGCAATGATAAGAAGTGCGGCACCTAGATTATAAAACATATTTGACATTGTATTTCTTATCATGAAATCTGGCATTCCAATAAAATGATAATAATCCTGTTGATTTGCAATTCTTAATAAATCTAAATGTAAATATTCTGATAATTCTATTGTTTCTGGAGTTTGTAATCTCCAACCAAGTATGAGCCCCGTTATTACTAGAATAATCCCATTATATGAGAATATACGAAATAAATGATAATACGCTTCTTCTGTTCCTTTAATCATTGCATCATATAAATATTCACCAAATACTGTAGAGATAAAACAAATTGCGAGCCAAGGAAGAACTGGTACTTGAGGGAGAGGTGAAGTTATTAAAAAATGTAAGATCAAAAAACCGACACTAGTATCTTTATTATCAAAGATAAATTGTCTAATGATAGGTGAAATAATTATAATTATAATACCAATCACTACACGAGGAATTTTCTTAATCTTTAGCACGTAATAAGAAAAAATTTGTGAGAAACCTATGAACACAAGAAAATTCCAACCCCAAAAATTCAAAGGAAAGGGAATATCTTCACCTGCAGTATATAAAGACATTGGATTAAAAAGTATACCTATTATAATAATAATTAGTCCCCGAGTTAGAATGCGATTACGTATAATTTTAGGAGATTGTTTGCCCTTCTTTCGCTTAATGCTGAAGATAACACTAAGAGCTGAAAGAAAAACGAATAAGGAGGGACCCAATATATCTAAAAAAGCAAAAACAAGACCATATATATACCTCCAATCATCATCAAACCATGCAAGTGCAGAATGTGCTAAAATTATAAAACACATAGCAAAACCCTTAACAAAATCTATTGAAGCAATTCGCTTAGGTGATGATACGTCCCTAATATCTTCGATAGGAATCTCTTCTTTTAAATATTCCACAAGTGGTGGCGTTTCTACGCTTTGAACTTTTTCATTTGTAGATGACATTATGATTATCCAATTATAATTAAAACTAATTTAAATAAAGATTAAAAAAAATTAAGAAGATATTATTTTAATTCTTTATTATTGTTGCTTATAAAAAATAATTAACGTAAAATAAAGCAGAATTAATAAGATCAAACCACATAAATTGAATGGAAAGAATTCATAGGAAATATAAAAGATACCCCATGATATTACAACTAATATAGCCAAAAAATGATGAACAAATCTAATTATATTATAATATTTAAAATTCTTATTAATTAAGATAAAAATAATTATGAAAGGGGTTAATATAATTAGATAATGTGGCCAAGAATCATAATAGGTGATTAATATAATACTAATTCCAATTAAATATCCTTCAATTAATCTATTTGTCTTATTCGATGAAATTACAAAATATATTAATATTGGAAGCATAAATGATAAAATAATTATTAAAAAAAGAATAAAATTGTTAACATTGAACTCAATCAATTGAAAAAGAGTTATAAGGTTTCGAGTAAGACTAAAAGAAGCATTTATATCTAAGTTTCCAATAATAGTAGTGTAGTTTCCTGTAAAATTAACCTCAATAAAGCCTTCTAGCAATTTAGGGGAAATTATAAAATAAATACTAGAGATTAGCATTAGAATTAATATACCAGAAAGCCTAATAATTGTTGTTTTAAATTGAAAGTCAATTTTTTTAGTGTTTTTTGAGTAATATAAGGGTAAAATAAACGGTATTAGGAGGAAAAGGGTGGGTTTAATTAGGATAGCAAATCCTAACATTAAACCTCCAATAAAGTTACTTTTATCATCTTCTTTTAAAAAATAAAAGACTGAAGTAAGAATAAAAATAGAAACTAAAGTATTGATTTGCCCTAAAAAATAATTCATAAATTGAGGGAGCATTATTATCAATATAGCGGATTGATAAAGAATACTGTTATTCTCGGGTTTATTATAGAGATCTCTAAAATTGTCTAATTCATAATTGAGATTGTTTAAATTTGAATATAATTGGATAATCTTATAAATGAGATAAATGATAGTAATATTCATCAGAAAACTGAAAATTTGAAAAACAAAATATCCTACTTCAAGTCCTAACATTGAGAAAGGAGTAAAAAAATATGCGGATAGAGGGAAATATCTGAATGGAAAAAGATATTTTGAAGGATTATATAAATTGGGTAAATCTTTTATAACAATTAAACCTGCGTTATAAAAAGTTAGGAAATCATTATTATCTTTATTCATTATAGGATTATCTAAGAAATAGAAGAAAAAAAAGGTTAAAATTAAGTAACAAAAATTTGTTACACAGGCAAAAATAAAAAAAAATTGTGTAGTTTTCATTTAAGATATCATTTGAATTAATTTTTAATTCTCTTTGTCTTTACTTAACTTTTTCATAAAATCTTCCATCTTTTTGACTCTTTCGTGCTTTTTGATTCTAACATATACTTTTTTAGTAGTTTTCTTAACTGCTTCTCCTGATTTCTGTCCAATTCTCCCAAGCTGCACCATAAGATATTCGGGTGAACCCACTCCATTGGCATATTCCATCCAAATATACATTAAAATTCCTAAAAATCCTACATATGAAAGACCAATAATAAGATATAGCGCTACTCCAAATCGATCAATAAAAAGAGGTATAAATAAAAAATGTAATAGAAATAGACTTAAGGAGACTTTACCATAATATATCAATACATTAGTGAAATCGTTTGATTTCTTCTTAATATCAATAAAATAAAAAAATATTGCAATTATAGTCAATGCCGAACCTTGGTTATAAAACATATTAGCACTTGTTCCTCTTATCAGAAATAATGGCATTCCAGGAATTTCAAAAAAATCTTGGTTATTAGCGACTTCTAATAAATGTAAATGAGGATATTCAGCGAACCCTCCTACAATAGTATCAGCAGTTTGTAATTCAAAACCAAAATTGGGAAGTGGTGCAAAAATTCCTATTATGATGAAGGTCATTCCCCAAACTAAAAATATTCGGAATAATCCTATATAGGCATCATCTGTTCCTTTATTCATAGCTTCAAAAATATATTCACCAAAAATGGTAGAAATAAAACATATTGAAATCCATGGGATGAGCGTTAAATGAGGAGTGGGTGAAGTTACAATATAATGAAAGAAACTTATTAGTATATTTCCCGCTTCTTTACCTTCATAAAGAAATGCTCGAATATAAGGGGAACTAATAATAATTAATAAACCAATTACGATACGCCACTTCTTTTTAATTTTTAATATATAGAAAGAAATTATTTGACTAAATCCTATAAATGTAATAATATTCCAACCAAAAATAATTACAACAACTTCTCCTGTTGCGGGATCAATACCTACTAAATTAGTAATCATTCCAATAATTATCATTACTATTCCTCGTGTAAAAATACGATTTCGGATTATCTTATTCGGTAAGACACCCTCTTTTCTTTTAATACTAAATATTACACTAAGTGCTGAGAGAAATACAAATAATGAGGGTCCAAGAATATCTAACAAAGCAAATAAGAGTCCATAAAGGTATCTAGATTCAGAATCAAGCCATCCTTGAGAAGTGTGTGCCAAAATCACAAAAATTATCGCAAATCCTTTAAGAAAATCTATAGAAGTTATACGTCTTGGAGAGGCATAATCTCTTATATCCTCAAGGGGGATCTCTTGCTGTAAATAATTAATAAGAGGCGGAGATTCCGTTTTTACTTCTATTTCCATTTGTGATGACATTTTTACTCAAATTATAATTAATCTTTTTTTATTAAAAATTCTAAAAAAAAATAAATTTACTAAATTTTATTTTTATAATATTCCTTTTGAATTTTTATAGTTTTTCAATATGGATAAAGTAAAATTTCAAATCAAGCTTAAAAAAAGTTTGGACTTTATAATTTTCGGATTCACTGGCTCAATATTACTTATATTATCTGAATTTTTTTATTGGTCTTCTAATTATACATTATTAGACAGGTTTGTGATTGCTACGAGTGTTGCAATTGAAGATTCTTTTTTATATTTGTTTCCAATGTTAAGTGGCATCATTTGTTTAGCGGCATGTGTTATTGTTATCTACGATTTTAAACTTAGAATTAAATCAGTAATATTAACATCTGTTGGTATTGGTTTCCTATTACTATTTTCTATAGATTTTCTCTCTCAAGAAAGTGATTACATCTTGAGTTTAGGAGTTGGTTTTTATTTGTTTTTAATCGGTTTTCTTTTAATTGTAATTAATGTAATAAATATATTATTAACAAAAGAGAAAGAATCAGGATAAAATTTAACGATCAATATGGATAGTAATGAAAATTCAAATCAAAATAATAGTCAAGATGTAGAAGGAAGTTTTTACTACGCATTAGGTCATGAATTACGTAGAAAAATTATAAAGATAATTGGAGATAATGAATTTTCTTCATTTACCATGCTTAAAAAAGAACTAGGAGTAAGTACAGGCACGATTTATCATCATTTGGATACTTTATCTGAATTAATAGAACAAAAAGAGGATAAAAAATATTATCTAAAAGAATTAGGTGTTCATGCTTATAATTCTTTAAAAGACGATATTGAATTAATTAGAGAGAAGGGTTTTATAATTAGAGAATTTAAATCGCCTTTTTTAAGAAGATTAATGATGATAACATCTAGAAGATTTATTCAATTTAAAAAAGAAGATAGAATATATACAATTTTAATCTCAATCGGAATATTAATAATTGGGACAATATTAAGCCGATTAAACCAATTTTACCCCCTATTACTATTTTTTATAGAGACTAATGAAAATAATTTAGAAATTGCCTTTCAAATTTTATTAATTCTTAGTTTTCTATTAAATTTTATAATATATTTTGTCATTATTGAAGGAATTTCTCGTCTATTTTATAACAAAAATGAAAATACGTTAAATTTTTTTATATCTTTTGCAATTATATTTTTCCCTATGGTATTGTACCTATTATTACATTATATTTTTGTTTATAGTGGAATTTTTGATATTTCTTTTATTAATTTTTTAGATAAAGTATTAATGATTATTCTTCAAGTATGGTCGTTATGGCTATTATCCTATAGTATGAGTGTAAAGAAAGGATTAAAAATCGAGACAACCTTGATTGTTTCTCTGTTATTACACTATGGTGGTTTTACTATTATTTTACTAACCTTGATTTAAGTACTTTAAAATCAAATTCTTCTAAAGTACTTAATATATCATTCACCCTATTTTTTGACGATTGTAAATCTTTTGTTTTTGTTGCGAGAAAACAAGAAAAGAATTTTGATTTATTAAATGAAATTGGAGGAGTAACAAGTTCAGAGATCATATTCAGTAATTTTGGTAATAAGGACTCTTTGATTTCATTAATTGATTTAGATCCAGTATAAATTAACTCTACTCTAGAGAAATTTGAATGACTATGGTATTTTAATTTTATAGGTTTCATTGAATTTAATTTTGAATTTAGTATTAACTCAACTGGATTAATATCAATTACATTTCTAAGTCCTATATATGATGTTGTTAATCTTGGATTGATTTCTAAAAAGTGAATGGTTTTATTTTTTTTTTGTATGAAATCAATACCAAAATACCCGCTAAATTTTGATAGATTAATTTTATTTAATATTTTAGATAAATAATTTAATATTTTCTTTTGACCTTGTACTGGTGTATATCCTCCAAAATATTCAGACTTAATTTTAAGGTTTCTTATTTCTACATCTTGTGAATTAATACTTAAAAAAATAGGTGTAGCAATTTGAGAATTTAAATTGGATGAATCACCAATTAAAGAAATACTTAGATCTCTTCCGTCAATAAACTCTTGAAGTATATAGGATCTATTATATTCAAAACTATTATCCGAACTATGAAAGAACTCTCTTATTTGATTTTCACTTCCAAAATAATAAATTGATTCTGCACCAACCCCATCTTCAGGTTTAATAATAATAGGACGTTGTAATTCCTTAAATTTTTGTATTATGAATTCTAGATCAAATTTTTTATTCCTTGAAGGTATCAGATATGTTTTTGGAGTATTTATTTTATTTTTTTTGAAAAAACTATACGTGATTATTTTTGAAGTACCTAATTTAATACCTTCTAAATCCACACTTAATATTATCTTTTTATAATTTTTAGCAATTTCAGTTAACTCATATAAGATATTCGAAAATTCTGGAGCAATTATAAAAATATATTTACAATTTCTAACTTGATTCTTAAAAATATTAATGTAGTTATCTTTAGCATCAACTTTATGAATTATATCCGCTTTCAATAAATTTGATAAGAAGTAAATTCGGTAATCTAATATTGTACTAACAATAAAATCCATCGCCTTAAAATCTGCGATAATAGATCTTAACATACCAAATCCTTCACAAGATAAGGAAGAGGGTATATCAACTTGATTATAACCGCCACCGGATACAAATTCGAAGATAAAAATATTATTTTCATTCATTTTTTATGTAGATTAATTATTTTTAGAATTCTCTAATATTTTTTCACAAAAAAGTTATTATAGATTAGTTTTAAAATAATGATTTAATTATTTAATTTAACTAAATTTAATAAAAAACTTTAGGAATTTATTATGTCTTTTTTTCCAGATGAACTAATGCAGCGTATTAGGTATCTTCACTTCTCAATTAAAAAAATAGAAGGGGCATTAGAAAAAGAAGATGAACACTTTAACTTAGATGATCTAAATTTTATTCTCGAATATACTAAAATATTGAATATTAACTATGAAAGTGAAAGTCATAGAAGAATTTTAAAGGATCTAGATATAACCCCTATTTTTTATGATCCGATTGAGAATCGAGAAGTTCAAATTCAAGATATAATGTTTGAGTGTGGAAGGGTATTATGGGTTATGGCAAGAGCTTATTCCCAACTTTCCGAAAAATTTGAAGAAGATGAAGAATGGGAGAATTCTATTGTTGCAATGACCGAATGTAGCAAAATATATAAAACTGCTGCATATTTTTCCGCAGCAGCTATTTATCAAAATGATAAAGGTATAAGTTTATCTTCTGATAATCTTGAATTAAATTCTGAGGAAGCTAGAATTTTAGCTCAGAGCATCTCAGCTTTACAGGAAGAAAATAATAATAATATATACTTTGCTTCGAAATTGTATTCAGGACTTTCTGCTTTATCAAAACGTTTATTCTATTTAAAGAAGCATGAAGAGGGAAAAAAACAACAAATAAGAGCACAATTTCACTATGATATGGGAAAATCATGCTCTCTTAAAGCTAAGGCATCATTAGAATCCTCACTAACAGACATAAATCAAGAAAAAGTCAGAAAACTGCAGCAAAAAGCACTATGGTATTTTATTAAAGCAAGAGATATTTGGGAAAATATGCTTCAAAATCTTCCAATTTCAAGTGAAGAAAAAGAAAACATAGATTTAAATTTATCAATAGTAAAGGAGAATCTTCAAGAGAGTGATGTGGAACAATTAGAGTATGAAGATATTAAGAAAATCCAAGATCCAGAACCTATAATTATAATTCCAGAGAATTTAGCCCCGTTTGTGCCAAAATCAACAATTTATTTAACAAAATTCGTGCCAAAAGATTTGAATATAAAGAGGTTCAATTCTTTTCAAAGAAAAAAATTAGAACAAAAAATTCCATACAGTAAACGTGAAAAATTAGCAGATAAGAGAGCTGCAATAGTTAGAACAATAAACGAGTTAAAATTATTAAAAGAAAATAAAGAAATTGATGTTGATAAGTTCGCTGAACTTATGGAAAAATACTCAATTAAACTAAACATGATTGAATCTGCTATAGAAAAATTAGCAAAAAAGTAGAACAATCTTATTATAACTAATTAAAAATCATCCATCTCCCCGAATATTGGCTTTTTTTCTTTTTCTATATACTTTTTCCGATTTTCTTCTATTTTAAAATCTCTTTGTGATTCTTCTAAGAATAAAAGATCGTAAACTTCCTTTAACGCTACACAGATTAGCAATGCTTCTATAAGAAAAATTAGAACAATCATCATTATTTCTAAATTATGTAAGTTTTTAAAGAAAAGTGAGATTAAGAAAAAGAAATGAGGAATATAAAAAATGGTGACTATTCCTAATCTTTTACCAAATCTAATAATATTTTTATTCTCTAATTTAAAGACTTTTTCTAATCGAATAACTTCCATTAAATAATATATACAAAACACTATATTTATGAAACATAGAATTAGAATAAAATCTCTATCATGAGGATCCAATGCAATATAGGGTTTTAGAATAATTGATCCTATCATAAAAGTTATTGAAAATAAAATTAAAACCAATCCTAAGGACAATAGCCCATCATGAAAATCTTTATAATCGAAAGTATTACCACCTTAAATGAGATTGTTAACGTTATCTAAAATGACAATTAAAACTTTAATTTTGATTTATATTTAGATTAAACCTTAAATCAAATAAAATTACTTCTATATAATTTGATGATTAATCCCACAATATTCAACGGGATGGGTTGAGGACATTTCTATTAAGATTTATTATCATTTTAATGTTGATCCTAGGTGCACTATTTTATATAATATATAATTTAATAACTTATTTTGCTTAGATTTCTTTTCTTTACTAATTAATATGTCTTAATTTTTAATGGTAATTTTTATTATAGGGAAACTTTATCTAATTATGTCTATCCCAAAAGAACAAATTGCACTATTACTATATATTAAAAATATGCTAGCAGATTTAATTTATATTAATGGTGTAATCGCAACAGAATTAATTAAAGTAACAGAAAATACAGCTGTAATTCGCCGTGGAGAAGAATTTTTAAGTACAACTAATTGTCTTGCCGAACATAAAGAATTAAACAAAAAAATAATTGAGATAGTTAAGAAATATAAAAATGATCCAGAGGATTTTAAATGTTTAGAAAAACATACATTAACGCATTTGAAGACTTCAGAAAAATAAATTTTTATCTAAAAATTTAAATATTAACGATAGAGGGATAATTAGTCTATGTCAAAAGATGATTTTGATAAATTTGTTAATCAACTTCAAAAAGAGATTATTGAAAAAGAACTTAAGGATTATAATCAGAGAGTTATAGAGTTATACCATAATCCAAGAAATTGGGGTAAACCACCTAATGATGAAATAACTGAAAGCCATATTTATGAGGGTGCTTGCGGAGATACTATGCAATTTTTTTTAAAAATCAAAAATAATAAAATTGAAAAAGCTAATTTTATTACTGATGGATGTGGCGCTACTGTTGCATGCGGAAGTCAAACAACTATGCTAATTGAGGGGAGATCGTTGGAATTTGCTGAGAATCTAAAATCAAAAGATATAGAGAGGGCTCTAAATGGTCTACCAGAAGATCATAAACATTGTGCTGAACTAGCTATAACAACGTTAAGAAGGTTGATTGAAAAATATAAATATAAAAAGGATTAATCTTTTTTCATGATGGAAGACATTATAATTGAAAATATTGATATTCCTGTAAATTCAGGTAATATCAATCTTAAAGGTTCAATATATTATACTTTAGATACTCCATCAAAAGCTCCTTTTATTGTGATTTTAGGGGGTCTAAGGGATTATAGAGAAACTCCTTTTGTAAAATCTTATACTGAAAATTTTGCTAAAGCAGGATATTATGTTCTTTCCTATGATTATCGGGCTCATGGAGAAACTAAAAAACAGACAGGGTCAATATGGTATAAAATGATATTACAAATATTTTCGGACATCCATATTGTAATTGATTGGATAATAGAAACGCAATTCAATAGGCTTTTGGAAGAAGAAATAATTTTATTTGGGAGAAGTATGGGAGGTGCCATAATACTAACACACGGCTATACCGATCAAAGAGCGAAGAAATTAATAGCTCTCTGTACTAGATATGATTATCATACAACTACAGTAAAGTTTCAAGATGATATTATTAAAAAAATAAGTCCTAAATACTTTTTAAAAGAAGATCCTTTAAGAAAAAGAATATTTATCGCTCATTGTAAGGATGATCAAAGAATCCCAATTGAAAATTTTTATCAAATAAAAGAACAACTAGGATTAAATGATGAAAATGCAATTGAATTTGAAACTGGAGGACACTCTTTTAAGGATCATCGAGAAGAAATTTTTAAATATTCTCTTGAATTTTTAAAAAAGTTAGAATAAAGAAAAATTAAATTGAAAATTAGTGAGGAAAAATGGATAGAAATCGTATCTTAATTGTAGGACCCGCATCTCAACTACTTGGAGTAAAAATCGCAAAAGAATTAGGAATTGAAGCAATAAATACTGAAGTTAAAAAGTTTCCAGATGGGGAAAACTACCTAAGAATTAATATTGAGGATGAAACTATAATAGCTGGAAAAGAAGTTATTATTATTCAATCTACAGGACCTAGTTCGAATAATAATCAAAATTCTAGATTAATGGAACTTTTTATGATGATTAATTCTGTTAGACGTATGGGAGCAGTAAAGATTATTGTTGTTGTCCCTTATCTTGCATATGCTCGCCAAGATAAAATATTTAGGCCAGGAGAAACTCAATTTGGTAATGTTATTATACAAATTATTAACTCCTTAGGTGTAGATGAATTTTATACTGTAGATGTTCACGCTCCAGTGATTTTGGAGAAATGTTCATGTAAAGCAATTAATATTGACTCAATGAACCTTCTAGCAGATAATCTAAAAACTCTTGGAGCAGAACATATCGTTGTCGTATCACCTGATAAGGGAGGAATTGAAAGATCAAAAGCTTTTGCAAAATATTTTGGAGAAAGTGTTCCTGTTGACGTGTTCGAGAAAAGCAGAGATGTGAAAACAGGTGAAATTAAGATGTCAGGAAAGTTGAGTCTTAAAGGTAAAGATGTTGTTATTGCAGATGATATTATTGCAACAGGAGGTACTATGGCGACAGCAATTAATTTAGCTAGAGAAAGCGGAGCAAATAGAATTTATGCCGTAGCTACGCACGCATTATTGTTAGATCAAGCTAAATATCGAATATTGAAAGCAGGTGCAGATAAAATAATTGGTACTGACTCAATTGATAATGAAGTAAGTACAGTTTCTTTAGCAAAAATAATTGTTGATTATTTAAAATAGAGTATTTTTATATTAATAGTTATGAATTAAATCTAAAACTAATTTTCTAATTCTTTCTTTAAGATCTTCCTTAGTTGAATCATTGCTAATAGTGTAATCTGCATTATTTAAAACCTCTTCAATACCAAATTCGATTTCTCTCTTATCTCTATCTTTTAAATCATCAATACTTTTCGGATCATCACTTCGAGCTCTTTCAAAAAGTCTTTTAAACCTTCTTTTTTCTTCTAGAACTATAGCAATTATAGGAAACTTCCAGTATTTTCGAAAAACCTTTACTTCAGCCATAGATCTCAATCCGTCAATAAAAATAATATTATTATATTGCTTATTTATTAAGTCTACACATTTTTCAGCAATTATATTAGGACCGTAATTTAACCTCAATTCCTTAGCTATTTTACCTAAATTTTCGCTGGTAGGCGCAAGATTTTTTTTATTTGCTTCATTTCTGATAACATCACCCATTGTAATAACCGATCCTAAATTTCTTATAGCATCTATCGCTGTAGTTTTACCAGACCCGGGTAGTCCGCAAATAGCTAGTACTTTCATTTTTAAAGAAATTATTCATTAAAACAATTTATATATTAAATCTTTATTTAAATTCTATATAGAATAAGAAATAAAGTTTTAAAAAAAAAAGGAAATAATGAAAAAGAAAAAGGTAGATCCTTATTATTCACCTGCTCATTTAACTTATAAAGCATATAGAAAAATTTGTGGTTATGCTATAAGATATGCAAATGATCATTTAGATGAGAGTAAATGGCGTGAAGTATATGGCATCTTAATAGGATCAATAGAAAATGAAGCTGAAGTTATAATAAAAGATGCAATTCCAATGGTAGTTGGAGATAGAGCAGGTGTAAAATATGAAAATAAACAATACGTTGATATGGCGCAAATTGATGCCTCAGTCTTTGAAAGATCTATCCAAGACAAAAGAAATGACTTTATAATTGGTTGGTGGCATACACATCCAGGTTTTGGTTTTTTTTATTCTCCAATTGATTGTATGACTCAATTAGGTTACCAAATCCCGAATCCTTACGCTCTTGGATTAGTCTTCGATCATTGTGAAAGAAAATCAGATTCACATTTTTTAGGAATAGCTGGGTTAAGATTAAAGGATCCAAATAGAGGTATTTCTTCTACTTATGATCTTATCGAATTGAAATACGAGTTAAAGAAAGAAATAATGCTTAAAAATTCTGAAGAAGAAATAGATAAAATCAATAAAAACATGGAAAAAGTAATAGATGAAGTTAATTATATTGATCAGATACTCCGTAAGAAAGCACTGGCTCAAATACAAAGAAATTTCGGATTAATTTTAGTACCTAAGGAAGATATTATAGTGACTGATAATGAGCAAGAAGCTGGAATGGATGAACGCTATCTATATGAGTGGGATCCTGCTTTTTTCAAAAAATCATATCGAATTCCTAAATTTAGGGAAAAGTTAGAGAAGTTAATATCCGATAGTTATGACGAGTTAGATAAATTAATCGAAAAGAATGAACATGAAAAATATAAGTTAAGAAAAGAAAAACTGCAAAAAAAAGTCAAAAATATGTTGAAAAAACCTAATGAATGGTATGACCGATTAATCAAAGATTTTTCTAAACGGATAGAAGTGATATTTCCTTATTATGATTACTTAGATACTAATGAGAGAAAAATAATCGAATATTTTGAAGAAAGAAGTTCTGAGTATAATAAAATATTGGAAGAGCTAAATTCTCGAGCAGAACTAAATTTTCTCGCTTAATTTATTTAAATTAATTTCTTGAAATATCTTAATTAGATTTTAAGAACATTCGACAAATTGCGAAATTTTTCAAATCTAATTTTGAAACTTAAATGTTTCGAGATCATATATCAGTTTAAGAATTTAACAAAATTTTATATTATTTGGAGTATTAATTGATATATTATACTTCTTTTCAATTAATTAGAAAATATTCTTACCAATGATATTTTATCATGGCAAATGAGACAACACTCGTTATAAAGCATAGAGCTGAAAAAGAAAAAACAATAAAAGATGCGATTTTTGCATTATCGGGTGGGAAAAAAGCCCTTTTGATAAAAGGAGAAGGAGAAGAAATCAGTACAGCTGTAGAAGTCGCAGAAATTCTTAAGCATAGAATGTATCCTAGTGTAGAAATCGCCAATGTGTCTTTAGGGAGCCGTCCATTTTTTAACAAAGAACAAGGAGGAAAGTACAAAAGAAAAAATGAAAATAATAAAAACAAAAAAGATCTTATTTCTAAAATTGAAATTACGCTTAAAATGAAATCATATATTTAATTCTATGACTACTAATTTTAAAAACTTAGGTCCGTTATTAGAAGAAACACGTACTCAAGCAGTTTGTGAGATATGTAAGAATTTTATTTATAAACGTATTTATTTCGATGAAAACTCTAAGAAAAAAAGAAAAACTGTTTTTGTATGCAAAAATTGTTTAAATAATAATCAGCAATAACTTAAAATCTTCTGTTTTAACGTTCTTTAGCTTTTGTTTTACTTCTTTTATCAATAAACTTATTCCAATCAAATGCCAGAATGAAAAACATAATGGTAAGTGTAACTATAAGCATTAAAGCTTCAGTTATAACGCTTGAAACATCATTAAGTTCGACTTCAGATGCAGAAATTCCTAAATTAATCAAAATAGGAAGAAAAACATAAAATAAGGTTGTAAAATTTTTACCAATCCATCCAAAAAGAAGACAGTTAAAAAAATTTATTTTTTCCTTTGACATTCCTAAAGCTATCCATAGCGGATCATCTGGAATTGGAAGAGCTGCTGCTAAGAATATATATAGATACATACTTTTTGGATGGTCTAAAACTAATCTACCAAACCCTTGAACATTTTCTAAAGTTTTTGACTCAGATATTGAAGCAATTTTCTGAGCTCCTCTTCCCAATAAAAAACTTGTAAGTTCGCCTAAAGCAGCACCTAGCCCACCAGCTATCCCAAGTCCAAAGATTAGTATTAAACCACTATGCCCAAATTCTGTGATGATTGAATTTGAGAAAAAAAAGAGTATAAAGGGAAATGGCACAGGAAATCCGATACTAGCACTTCCAACAAGACAAATAATAAAGGAGATAAATAGAGCCCAAAAATAATTTGTACCTTCTGTTATATATGCTAATTTTTGTCTTGAATTATTAATAGCATCTTGAAAATCAGGAACAAATAAATATAATAATAAGTAAATTATAACACAAACATAAAATAGTAGAAATATAATTGATAGTCTTCTCGAAACAGCCATCTTTAAACCTGAGTATTTTGTTTAATCTATATTCTAAGAATTTTAGTATTTAATCCATTTCTTGCTTTTAATAATAATTCGAGATTACTCATAACTTTTCCTACTATATTTATCTTATTTGGCATTTCAAAAGCTTCTATAATAATCATTAATTCATCGGTTTTAGGATTATATACAATATCGCCCTTTTTCACTTCTGAAACTGATTTAGAATTTAGTCCTTTATAAATTTCTATACCAGGTAATGTCCAGTATTTTTTAGAGCCAAAGCTAAATCGTCCACGAAGAATAATTGGCATTTTATTAATTATGGCATCTGCAGAAAGAGGTGCTATATGCCGAATAATATGACCCTCTAATGTCCCAATGCCGAATAATTCGATTTTTATAGGTATTTGTCCTTGATCTGTCATATTTTATAAATAAAGTAAATATAGATTTATATATTATTTCAAAATGAAAATCGTTTTAAACTTCAAAAATTGTGCTTTAAAGGGATGAATAGTCTTTAAATTTTAATAAAAACATTTAAATAGTCAAATTGTTATATATCTAATTGGATGGATAATAGGTCTAATAATGCATTGGAGTAGTTAGATAAAATCAAATAACGACAAATTTGTAACAATATTTCTAATGTAATCGTTAT
Source organism: Promethearchaeota archaeon (assembly GCA_048938025.1). GTDB lineage: Archaea > Asgardarchaeota > Lokiarchaeia > Sigyniarchaeales > SOKP01 > Loki-b32. The sequence goes on along the minus strand of JBHLMP010000042.1, from coordinate 15,233 downwards.
TTCCGACAATATTTTTTTATTTGATATCTTAAGGAGTAAATAAATACTCTGTATCTTTTCTAAAGTTATTTCATGATGTTCCTGTAGTGTCTTATACAGTAGAACTAAATATAAACATCTAAGCGAAGAGTTTTAATGGATTTACGCTTATATCACTAATGGAAATTGAGACTCACAGACTTTGTTCCTAAAGTTCTTGTTCGAGTGTGGTTTTTTTTTTTTGAAACACGAGACATTTAAACAGAGTCTAACATTAAAAATGTGTGCTAAAGAATAGGAGCTTTGATTACAGATTTGGTTCATAGGGGTATAATATCGTTAATTCCTTACTTACTACAAATCTGAGTAAAATCTGAGTTCCTATTGTCCATCTTTTTTTTTTTAAGATTATAATTATACAAATCCAATTTAGAATCAATATCATAAAATTCAAATCTATTATCAATTTCAATGGCAATTATTTTTTCTCCATTATTAATCATATAAGTAATAATTTCCCTTATTGTGTTTGCTGAGATTTTTTCTTTTAATTTTAAAAACTTATTCACTATTTTGAAATTAAATAAGAATATTGGTATTACTTGCTTTATGATTTCTAGATCTTGAACAACTCTCAAATCTTCTTGTTGAATTGCTTTTAAAAAGGTCTTCGAATTTTTACTTTCAATTTGGACAATTGAAATAAATTTAGGGGAATTTTGAATAACGTTGTTATGTTTTTCTTTTAAATTACTAACTTTTATTTTTCTGTAAAAAAGTATTGGATATTCTTGAATGAGATTAGAATTATTCATTAGTGTAATAATTATATCATTTAGAAGGTTAAACTCAAATATAGTGTCTCCAGGAATTACGAGAAATAGATTATCTTTCTTAAAAATCATGTTATTTTTAGTCATAGATAAGAATGAATATAAAGGACCTAACTTATAATCAAAACCAGAATCAATAATTAATAATTTATCTGTTAGATCTTTTTTTATTTTTTGAAGTGAAGAAATAAATTCATCAATTTGATATCCTAAATGTCCTTTAATTACTGCTATTTGGTTTATTCCTAGCTTTATAAAATTATTTATTGTATGATGTAAAATCGTAGTATTATTTAATGATTTAATTTTTAATAATGGTTTTGGTAAATTTTTAGTGATTTCCTTGAAGCGTGTTCCCTCTCCTGCACACAAAATAATAACTGAGATTTTACTTCGAAGTTCATTCTTTAGTGGTAACAATTGTATTCCCTTCCTCATCAATTACTATTGTGTGCTCTTGTTGAGCTACAGGTTCACGAGTTCTTTCTATTAAAATAGGGTAATTATCGAGGACTTGTTTTCTTATAAAATCGTTAATAATTCTCATTATTCTATTCTTAGGTATTAAATTGTTATTTTCAATCCATCTTGGTGAAAACGGAAGTCGTCTAAAGTTTTTTTCAATTTTATTCATATAGTTTTGTAGCTCATAGGGTATATTTTTCTTTACTTTTTTAACAAATCGATATATATAGGCATGATCTCCATTTTCAACTAATCCTTGTCCTGAAGTTGCAAATGGTTCACATGCAAATGCATCTCCAGATTTTAATATATTGTTATGCCTTTTTTCCAAATAATTTGGTATAAATGGGCCTGCATGGAGATTATATTGCTTTAATTCATGACCGCCAAGATTTCTAATTGGTTTTAAACCATAACTTTTAATCTTTTCTTCAATTGCACCTCCTAACTCATATAATTTTGTACCCGGCTTAAATAGAGCAATTGCAGCTTCAAGGCCTTCTTCTGCCGCATCAATATAATTTTGTAGCTTTGGATCTCCATCAATATTAATTGTAAAAGCAGAATCTGCTATATAACCATTAAAGTGAGCTCCTAAATCAATTTTTAACAAACCTTTTTCTGGAACAATAGTATTATCATCAATTGGTGGACTATAGTGAGCAGCTATCTCATTTAAAGACATATTAATGGGAAAAGACAAATTTGCACCGTTTTTTATAATTTCAGCTTCACATTTATTAGCTATTTCTAAAAATAATGCACCAGGATGAATAATTTTACTTGCTAACTTCTTGGCAGCTATTACTGCTTTTCCAGCCTTAATATAATCTTGAATATAATCTTTACTCATAATTTAAATATTAATAATGTTATTTATTTTAGATTTTAAAAAGCTAAGGAGTTAAGCGATCTGGAGTACGCGGATAAAGTATTGATTCCCGAATATCATCTAATCCACATAAAAAAGTGATCCAACGGTCTATCCCTAATCCAAATCCAGCATGAGGGGGCATCCCAAAATCAAATGCTTTAAGGTGGGACTTAAAAGATATAGGATTTAAGCCTTTAGATTCAAGCGCAGCAATAAGGTGATCTTTATTATGGACTCGCGTTCCACCTGAAGTTAATTCAAGCCATCCCATTTGTAAGTCGAAAGATTCACTATATTTTGGATTTTTAGAAGGCATAATATAAAATGGCTTTATTATCATTGGCCAGTGAGTAATATAATAATATTCTGTTATTTCATCCCCTAATTTACGATAAGCTTCGGTTGATATATCTTCACCCCATTCTATATTTAGATTAAATTTATTTTCTATTAGTTCAAGGATCTCATCATATTTATATCTGGGAAAAGGGATTTCAGGAATAACGGTTTTATTCTCCATATTTAGAAATTTTAATGCGGTAATTTGATTTTCTCTTATATCCATAATAACTTTATGAACTAGTTCTTCTAATACTTTAAGAACATCATACATATTTGAAAACGCCATCTCAACATCTAAAGTAAAAATTTCACACACATGTCGCCTGGTACGACTTTTCTCTGCCCTGAAAGCTGGGCTAATTTCATAAACCCGTTCGTAAACACCACTAAGTTGTTCTTTGTAAAGTTGAGCTGATTGTGTTAAAAAAGCTTCTTTATCAAAATACATTATCGGAAATAATTCTGTACCTCCTTCTGTGGCAGAACCAATTATTTTTGGAGTCGTTATTTCGGTGAAATCTCTCTCAGTTAGAAATTTTCTAATAGAATTTAACACTTGACCTCTAATATCAAAAATTGCTTGATTTCTCTGTGATCTTAAATCTAAAGGTCGATTATTTAATCTCAAATCTAATTCAGATATAGTTTCTCCTGTCATATCAATAGGAAGTTTTTCAGGGGTTTTATTTAGGATTTTAATATCTGAGGGGATTATCTCTATTCCTCCTGGAGCTTTTTTGAACGTTTTGACTATACCTTTAACCATAATACAATATTGATATCCAAGCTTAGCTTTTTCAAACAAATCATCGGAAATATCACCTTTTTTTAAAGTAATTTGTCGTTCTCCGTACTTATCCTGAAGGTTTATAAACTTTAAACCACCCAAATCTCTATAATTTCTAACCCATCCACCTAATATAACTTCTTGGTCATCTAATTTAGGAGAGACGTCTTTAGTATAATGTGTTTTTCTCCAATCACCCAACTCATCCAGCATTATTCTGTAACCATTTGTAATTTTTTATAATTAATTTTGCAAAAAGTTAAATAAAAATTAAATTTTTGCCATCTTATTAAGTGGTAATATGGTAAAATTTAATTGGGAAGGCAAAAGAAAAGCTAGTGAATTTCTGAAATCATTGGAGCATGAAAAAAAGTACGAGTCTAAAATAATTGAATCAATATTATCTCCTATAAATGAAAATATTGAGCGTGATTCTAATTTAATTTATCAAAATGGTAAAAAAGAATTAAGAAATCTTAAAAAAGAGCAAAGTTGGGAAAACCAACTTTATTGGGGAGATAATTATGTAGTAATGAAATTTTTAATACTAAAATTTAGAGAAAAAATTAACCTAATTTACTTTGATCCACCTTTTGCTACTGGCGGAGATTTTAATTATATAATACAAATAGGTGAAAGTGAAACGTCTAAAAGTTCGAGTAAATGGTTAAGAAAAACTGCTTATAGTGATACTTGGAAAGAAGGTTTTGAATCATATCTTAATTTTATGTATGAAAGGTTATTGCTTATGAAAGAACTTCTAAGTCAAGAAGGAAGCATCTACGTACATCTTGATTGGCATATGGGCCATTATATAAAGATTCTTATGGATGAAATTTTTGGAGTTGATAATTTTAGAAATGAAATAATATGGGCATATCCTGCCGCTTCTGTCCAAACTAGACGATTCTATATACGTTCTTTTGATATTCTATTATTTTATACTAAATCAAATGATTACACCTTTAATGATGATCCTAATATTTATATGGAATATTCAGATCGAGTCAAAAAAGCATTAAAGAAAGATGATAAAGGGACTTACTATTATCGGGGTGGAAGCCATAATGGTAAGAAATTATCACAGAAAGTGTATCTTAAAGAAAAAGGAATATTTCCACGAGATGTATGGAATGATATTCCCTATGTAAGAGCAAATACCATAGAATATCAAGGTTTTTCCACCCAAAAACCAGAACGCCTATTAAAAAGGATTATATTAGCGTCTACAAATAAGAATGATCTTATTGCAGATTTTTTTTGTGGTTCAGGTACAACTTTAGCAGTTGCAGAAAAACTTGATAGATGTTGGATTGGTTGCGATATTGCTATGCACGCCATTCATATATCAAAGAAAAGATTGCTCGATATTTATAATAGTAATGATATGTTCAATTGGAAAAATATTTATGGAAAAGATATTGGTCCATTTAAGATTCTACAAATTAATGAACCCGAAAAAGAACAATCAATTCCTAAAGAATTCTTGGCGAAAGGTGTTGACCAAGAAATTAATTTAAATGCTTTCGAAAAACCTAGTTTTAATGTAAAAATTGAAAAAAAAGAAAATATAGTATTTTGTAAATTGATTGATTATTCTTTTCCATATGAAAATTTAATTTCTGATAATCTTAAAAAAAATATTAAAAAATGGACAGATTGGATTGATTATTGGGCTATAGATTTTGATAATAAGAGTGATATTTTCAATGTTATGTGGGTCTCTTATAGAACTCCTAAAAATAGAGATTTAAAATTAATCTCAACACCCTATAATTTTTCTAAAAATAAATCCTATAAGGTTTTAATAAAAGTTGTTGATATTCTTGGTATAGAAACTGTCCAAAAATACAATTTTGCCCTTTAATTGACTTTTTTTAAATATTTTCTCTTAATCGATGGAATTATTTAATAATTTCCCTAAGAAGCATAGTAGCATAAGATCCTTTTTGAATAGAAAATTCAATTTTTACTTTTTTCTTATTCTGATAGAATTCATCCTCTGCAATTTCTACTAGCTTTAGATCGATTGGTTTAATCATCATCGCTCTAGTAGATCCTCTAAATTCGAAAGTTTCTAAAAGTTTTTGTTTAAAAATATTTTGCTTTATGTTTTCTTGTTCTAAAATTACATCATAAAAAGTTTTCATTAGTGGAAATTTGTTCATATCAGTATCATAACCAATAATTGGAGCAATTATTGACGCTCGATTGACATTCAGTGCCTGTTTTAGATAATCATCATAATCTCCACCATATATATAATTAACTTGAGTTACATTACCATTATCATCATCAAGTATGCTAATAACATCACCTTTTAAAGGTTCAAATAAAGAGAAACCTTTCTGATATCTTAAAGAAATCATCTTATTAAATAGATAAGATTGGAAAGAACTTATTAACAATCTCTTTAAACCAAAAGATAAAGTTGAGATACACCCTTTATAATCTCCAGGGTTCTCTATTAAATACTTTATCATTTTTCTTTCATAGAATAGACTATGTGGAAAATTTATATATGCATTTTCATAATTTTTGTTTTTCTCCAGGTTTTTTCTTACTTTTATTGATTCCTGAGATTCTGTAGAATAAGTTGACGTTATAAATTCATTAAAAGCGTTTTTATAATCATTTTCTAATAGATATCGACCAATTAAGTGAGAATTCGGTCTAAAAGTACCAAATCTCTGGAGACCAAAATAATTAGGAAATCCATATTTAATTAAGAAATTTAATATTTCTTTTATCTTGGTTTCTAAATTTTCCTTGCTTTCGATATTTCTAATTATTATAGTAAAATAATTACCCCAATGACTTCCCAATTTAACAGATTTTTTAGAAGAAGTTATGTCTCTGATATATAAATCATTCAATTTTAAATTTCTTAGTTTTTCCAAATAATCTCCTTTTATGGAAACTTTTTGAGAACTAATAGAACATTTATCTTTTAATCCAGAATATTGGATTAATTCTGAAGGGATCTTTAAGGTATTACTAATTTCTCTTATAGCTTCAAATGTATCCTTATTAAATTTAATTAAATTAAATGTAGTATATTTATTATTCGATTCTTCTGAAAAAGAGAAACTCTTCTTACCTTCATTTATTTTAAGAATTTTTCCATTATTAGTTATTTCTTGTACAATAAAATCCTTGTATGTTTTTTTATATTCTCCACCAATACCATCTATACTAGAAGTAGCATAAGCTTCAATTCCTACAAACTTTTCTAGTTCTCTATTATCATTTTCAGCAAATAGGTAAGTTACATCCTCTTTTTCTAACAACTTTATAGCCTGTTATTCTGATTATAATAATTTTAAATCTCCTGTAATCTTATCAATTTCTGTAGATAAGGCAGGTCCAATACCCACTGCTGTTGTTGTTCCTGGGGGTAATTGAGTAAGACCAGCATCTTTTACGATAAAGTAGGGTAGTTTATGGTTCTCAAGTTTAATAATGATATCATTCAATTCTTCTTTACTCTTTATTTTAACAACTATCTTTTTCTGTCCAGAGGTTTTCCAATTTTTCCAAACATTTTTATTTTGAATTCGAACTAAATCTGAAGCTGAAACACTAGCATGGCAAGATTGGGCACACTTTTTACCAGTTCCCATCTCAAGATCTGTTCTTATTAAAATAACTTGCTTATATTCTTCCACGATTTCTTAAACCTATTATATTTTAAGAAATTAGTAAATTAAATCTTAACTATTGAAACTCAATCCTAGTAATATTTCCTGTTAGTTCTAAAATCAATTCTTCTAGTTCTTCTTTAGTAAATAGAATTTTATGTTTATCTTCCTCTCGAAGAACTGCCCTAAATTGAACGTCACCAGTAGCTAAGAAGATTTCATTTAACGAAACCAATTTATTAGGTGCAATTAATGCTTCTACTACTGGTCTAGGCTTACTTGTTTTTTCAATTAATATAATTTCATCTATTTGATATTTTTCTTTTACCCAAGCTATTAATTCTGATGATATTTTAAGTTTATCCTTATTTCCAATAACCAATATTACAACATCTTCGTAATCAATTGCTTTATGAAAAGAAACATTTTTTAGAAATTCAAATTTCTCAGAATCTTCCAATCCAATCAAATCTTTGGCTAAATCTAGCTCAAATTCAGTAATTTCTCCAGTATCTAATTTTTCCTGACAACTAGTGCATAAAAATCCCGAGTTTACACATGTCTTACAAGCTGGAAGAACTTTCATTCAATTTTGACCTAAAATTAAATTTCTATAATCTCACAACCAATATTCCTTAATATACGTTCTGCTGATGTTGGATCTGTTTTATATGTATAAAGATATCTCTTGGTCCTAAGTTTGAGCTTAACTATATCTTTAATCCTCTTTACCCTGCAATGAACTGCATATTCAGATAATTCTAAAAACTTATCCTCATCAACTATTTCTTTTGGCAAATTTCTTCAGCTAAGTTTCAGTATTGTAATGATGTGTAGATCTATAATCTATAGAATTTTAATTTTATCATATTATTCAATAATTTTAAACAAAAATTTTATTTTGAATCATATTTTTTAAAAATTATTCCCATAATTGTATTTTCTAAATTAAATTTTAAATCAAAATAAAAAAGAAGAACTGAGTAAATTGCCGATTGATGACCCGGTTAAGAGAAGAATAGCAAGATATCATTTATTGGAGAAATCAGTATGTAGACGTTGCGGTGCTTTGAATCCTATCAGAGCCAAAAAATGTCGAAGATGTCACGGTAAAGACTTACGATTAAAAAAAAGAGAACTTACAAAGTAATTTTATGGGTTTTTTCAACTTCTTTTAAGAATTTAAACCTTGTTTAAGCTTATTAAATGACTTTTCGTTTAATTTCATAATTACAAAAAAGTTAAATATGACCCTAACTAGTTGTAATGTGAAATCTCAGGAAGAACATATACCTAATGATAGATCGTGAAAAAATCTCTCCATTATTGATTATTGGAATTGGACTAATTATATTAAGCATCTTTGGAGTAATATTTTTTACTTTGCCTTTACTAAAAAAAAAAGGAGCTGGATACTTTATGGGTCCACTTCCATGGATTCCTTTTATTGGAATTTTTATAGGGGGAATTTTACTTTTCCTTGGTATATATTTCAATTTACCAAGTAACAGGTCCAAGGGAATATTCTTAATTTGTATGGGTTCCTTTCTATTAATTTTTGAGCTTTATGCTATAATTCCTATTATTATAGCAACATATCCTTATTTCATTGGTGAAATTTATCCAATTATTCCAGAAGTGATCGTAACTCTTGTTTTAATTGGTAAAGGGATTCAACAGATTCTTACCACAGTACAATTATCTAAAAATAAAAGGAAGTATATACGTCTAATGACGGAACGAAAAAAATTATCTCCATTATTATTTATTGGAATCGGATTAGTTATATTAAGCGTTTTTGGAGTAATATTCTTCACTTTGCCTTTAGTTAAAAAAAAAGGAGCTGGATACTTTATTGGTCCACGTCCATGGATTCCTGTTATTGGAATTTTTATTGGGGGAATGTTATTTTTCATTGGTATGTATTTCAGTTTAGCAAGTAACAGGTCCAAGGGAATATTCTTAATTAGTATAGGTTCTTTTCTATTAATTTTTATTATTTATTTCATAATTTTTATTCTAATACAAACACCTCCTTATCCTTCCGGTATAATTGTAATAATTATTCCTGAAGTGATCGTAACTCTTGTTTTAATTGGTAAAGGGATTGATCACATATCTATATATTATGAAAATAATTGGAAAACTACAACACAAAAAAAATATTCCAAACAAATTTTTGAAACAAATCCAGATTGTCAACATTGTGCTTTAGCAAGAAATTTAGGTTTAAAAGAATGTCCCTATTGTGGTAAAAAATTAATTAAGTAACTAATGTTATAAAAACTTTCTATTCATTTCAAGAATTTACATAATTAATCCTTCAAGCATTTTTGTCTGAAAATCTTAATACTCTTTTTCTTTAAATAGGTGGAAAATAAAAGGATATTATGACAGAAAATCATAATTTTTTGTGTGAGGTTGTTTTTTCTGATCATAATTGGGGGTCCCTAACAAGCTTAATAGGACATATAAATGAAAATCAGTTACAGCAATTTTCAAACGGAGGAGACAAGTTCCTTACCTTAAAAGAAAAACATCATCCACCTATTTATAAACCTGACATAAAAGAAATAATTATTTATAAGGTAGATAAACATTCCACTATTGGTAAGGAAAAAGCTAACTTGAATTATTTTACTAGTAACTTTAAAGTAAAAATTAGCTAAATTTTTTTTAAACTATTTCATTAATTTATATTCTCAGCCCTAGATTTAAAAAAATACAAAAAAATCGTAAACTTTTTTAATTTTATGACTTAGAGATCATTATATATATAATCATTGAAAATCAAAATTAAATCAAAATAAAATTTACAGAACGTGAAAAATAATGGCACAATTAGGTGGAACTCCTGTATTTATAATGAAAGAAGGCACAGAGAGAACTCGCGGTAAGGATGCATTGGAAAACAATATTGCTGCTGCCATAGTAATTGCAGAAGCAGTTAGAACATCATTAGGACCACGGGGAATGGACAAAATGCTTGTAGATCAATTCGGAGATGTAGTCATTACGAATGATGGTGCAACAATTCTTAAAGAAATTGATGTTCAACATCCAGCAGCTAAAATGATGGTCGAAGTTGCAAAAACTCAGGATTCTGAAGTTGGTGATGGGACAACAACATCTGTAATTCTTGCTGGAGAACTTTTAAAACGCGCTAAGAAACTTTTGGAACAAAAAATCCATCCTACGGTGATAACGGAAGGTTTTAGGAAGGCATCAGAAAAAGCTATTGAAATTTTAGAGAATATATCAATCAAAAGCGGCATTGAAGATAAGGAAGGTTTAAAAAACGCGGCTATGACATGTATGTCATCAAAACTTGTTTCAGAAAGTAAAGAACAGTTAGCCAAAATCTGTATGAATGCTATTGAGGCTATTGCTGAAAAGGACAGTAATGATAATTGGGTTGCTGATATCGAAAAGGTTCAAATTCAAAAAAAAGAAGGAGAAAGCATTGATGATACTATTTTAATTAAGGGTATCATTCTTGATAAAGAAGTCGTAAGCCCTGGCATGCCAAAAATCGTTAAAGATGCAAAAATCTTACTCTTACAAAGTGCAATAGAAATTGAAAAGACAGAATTTGACACTAAACTCCAAATTACTAGCCCTGAACAAATTCAACAATTCCTTGATGAAGAAGAGAAGATGTTAAGGACTATGGCTGAGAAAATCGTTAATTCTGGAGCTAATGTAGTTATCTGTCAGAAAGGTATAGATGATATGGCTCAGCATTTCTTATCTAAAGCTGGAATTATGGCTGTTAGAAGAGTAAAAAAATCAGACCTTGAAAAACTATCAAAAGCTACTGGTGGGATGATTTTCACGAATCTTGATGATGTAACTGAAAATACACTAGGTTGGGCAGGACTAGTAGAAGAACGTAAAATTATGAACGATAGCTGGATTTTTATTGAAGAATGTAAAGATCCTAAATCTGTTGTAATTTTAATCAGAGGGGGTACTGAACTTGTTGTCGATGAAGCTGAGAGAGCCATTCATGATGCCCTTTGCGTAGTGAGAGATGTCGTTGAAGATCAAAAACTCGTTGGTGGTGGAGGCGCTCCAGAAATAGAAACCGCAATTCAATTGAGAAAGTACGCCTCTACTTTAGGTGGTCGTGAACAATTAGCAGTAGAAATCTTTGCTGATAGCCTTGATATAATCCCAAAAACCTTAGCTGAAAATGCTGGCCTAGATCAAATTGATACTTTAATGAAGTTAAGAGCTTCCCATCAAAAAGGCAATAAATTTGCGGGTACTGATCTAGATACTGGCAATGTAATTGATGACATGGCTAAAGTGGGCGTCGTCGAACCATCTGTCGTCAAAGTTCAAGCTATTAAAAGCTCGACCGAAGCAACTTCCATGATTTTACGCATCGATGATGTAATTGCCGGAGCTAAAAGCGCTATGCCTCCAGGGATGCCTCCTGGTGGTCCTGGTGGTATGCCGCCTGGAATGGGGGGTATGGGTGGTATGGGAGGATATCCTCCAGATATGTATTAAATCTAATTATCTTTTTACTTTATTTTTTCTTTCTATTTTTCTTGTAATTTTTTAGCGATATTTTGGGCAAGTTCACATCCAACGATATCTATTCCGTTAATAGCCCACTTTAACTGCTCTTTTATTTCTTTTATTTTTAGTGAGTTGACTGTTTTTTTTAATGCTGTTAGGTCAACTCTCACTTCTACGAGTAATTTAATAACTTCATCTATAGTCATATATTTTGGACTTTCGTTTTCATTTATTTGATTTTCTGTTATGATAACTCAACTCCATTTTTTTTTATAATTACTAGTTTTATTGATGGATCTATTTAAACAAAAATTTCTTTAGCTCATTGTCTCATGAGGATTTTTTTTTACGATTGAAGTTTAAATAATTGTTTTGAGATACATGTAAAATAGACAATAATTCAAAAATGGATAAAAGTGAAAAGGTTCCTTTTGGATACATCTATCGAGCTACTAATCGTGTGAATGGGTCATATAGGAAATAAACAAAAGTTTAGTTTATTTATGATATTTTTCTTCCTTTCCTTCTATACCAAAATATACCTACTAATCCTATAATTGCTCCAGCACTAATTGCTGAGATGACTATGATTAGGGCTAATGGAAATTCTTTTAGTGGTTCATATACTTTGGTCCACAATAATATTGAGACATCATTAGAATCCAAATTTGCTGTAGCAATATCATTAAATCCATCATTATTGGCATCCCCGATAAATACACTAAAAGGTTTATCTCCTACGGATTTTGTAATCTGGGGTTTCCAATCACCAGAAGCACTTTTCCATAAAAATATTGAGACATCATCAGAATCCAAATTTGCAGTGGCAATATCATTATACCCATCATTATTGACATCCCCGATAAATACACTAAAAGGTTCATCTCCTACGGATTTAGTAATTTGGGGATCCCAATTACCTGAAGTATTGTTCCATAAAAGAATTGAGACAGAATAAGAAATCTGGTTAGCAGTGGCAATATCATTATATCCATCATTATTGGCATCCCCGATAAATACACTAAAAGGACCATGTCCTACGGATTTGGTAATTTGGGGATCCCAATCACCTGAAGTACTGTTCCATAAAAGAATTGAAACATCATCAGAATAATAATTTGCAGTGGCAGTATCGTTATATCCATCATTATTAGCATCCCCGATAAATACACTATGAGGAGTATCTCCTACAGATTTGGTAATTTGGGGATCCCAATCACCTGAAGTACTATTCCATAAAAGAATTGAGACATTATCAAAACTCACACTTACAGTGGCAATATCATTATATCCATCATTATTAGCATCCCCGATAAATACACTAAGAGGATATTGTCCCACGGATTTGGTAATTTGGAGGTTCCAATCATCTGAAGTACTGTTCCATAAAAGAATTGAGACATTATCACAACCATGGTTAGCTGTGGCAATGTCATCATACCCATCATTATTGGCATCCCCGATAAATACACTATGAGGAGTATCTCCTACAGATTTGTTAATTTGGGGATCCCAATCACCTGAAGTACTATTCCATAAAAGAATTGAGACATCATCAGAACCAGTATTTGCAGTGGCAATATCGTTATATCCATCATTATTGACATCCCCGATAAATAGACTATGAGGAGAATCTCCTACGGATTTGTTAATTGGAGGGTTCCAATCACCAGAAGCATCCCTCAAATCAGATGTAATATCATTTTTCGCATTTTGAATATCATCCACACACTTTACGCTGAATTCATCACGAATAATTCCAGCTAAAGCTAAACTAACTATAATTATGCACAATAATAATTTTGATTTAATTTTTCGTTTCATTTCAATTCGCCAAAAATGTAAGACTTGTATGTAAAAAGATAATATATAGTTATTTAAGATTTTTGTAAAATAGATGTGTATAGTACTTGAAAAAAAGGTAGTTTATAACTTCTTATTTAGACTATTATTTAAATGAACATAGAAGTAAATTTATCTATAAAATATTAAATAATTTTTTTTTACTTAGAATGATCATTACGTTTCAAAATTAAATTAAAAAAAAAAAAGGGAAAATTTTAGTATTTTTTTAATTTCCTGTAAAAGATTATTGATGAAAAACCGATAATCAGGAACGTTGTACTTATTAATACATATAAATCATATCCGGGTATATCTCCATCCTTATCTGCTTTAGCAGATATTAGATTATATTCAAAGATTACAGTATTTCCATCATTAAGTAGCTGAACGGTCTTATAAACACCAAGAATTTCATCATATATGTATTTTATTTGAAAATCTTCAATAGCAGTGTCATTTTGAATAACGGTTAACCCAGATAATTCAGTTCCGGCGGTATATGAACGTCCTACTAAATAATAATAAGCAGGAACTGGTACAAACCATATCCAACTTCCCCAAAATCCATCTTCAGGATCGCAATATAAACTCGTGCCTGTGGTATAATTCGGTTCTGAGCTAAAACTATTAGCAGTCCAATCCCATACATCATAATATACATACCATACGCTCCCGTCTAAGATGATGTCATTGATTTTTCTTTTCATTTTAGCATCAATCTGATTACAATCTGTTCCAAAAAGAGATTGTATATCAGTTTCCCAAGAAACTCCAAATACATTTTCCAATTCACCAGTATTTAATTTGCTCACTTTCCATTCGAATTCACTTCCAACAGGAATTTTGAACTCGAGGAGAATTACCTCAAAGATGGTGTCACCTGCTGAATTTTTAATTTGGAAAAGCTCTGTAACACCAAGATTTTCATCATAAGTCCATATAGCTTCATAAGCTTCAACATCAGTATTTGATTCGGTTACTATCTTTCCTGAAGCACTAGTTCCACCATAATATGAAAGTTCCTCTAAAAATGTTACCACAGGTGTAGCAATTAGCCAAACAGATGGATTCCAATAAACTCCAGTTGGATCCATAGGCAAACTATATGTTACATCATCTCTATCTGGTAATAATCCGTGTAATAATTCTTTATCCTTCCAATTCCATCCATCCACATAAAATTGATACCAATCATCGAGACTAGGATGATTTAAAACAGAAGCTATTTCTAATTTTGATTTATTACCCACTTCAGACGGAACATTTAACGCCCACCAACAATAAGTATTTCTTAAATCTAAATCCCAATCCGATCCAAAAACATCTTCTAATTCCGCTGTATTTAATTCGGTTACAATCCAGTTATAAGTTTCAATGGGTTGGATTTTTAGCTCAAATCCCCATAATTCGAAAATAACAGTATCAACATCGTTTTTAATCACAAAATTCTTTACTATACCAGTATTTTCATCATAAATCCAATTCACTTCGAAATTTCCTATGTCGGTTCCAGTGTAATAAATAATATTTTCATAGATGGAGTATCCCGTGTCATATGATACATTTGCAAGGTATACACTTACTGGTCTTCCTATTATCCACACACTGGGATTCCAAAGTTCTCCCGAGGGATTCATAGGGATGTTATAACTGTAATCATCTCTTACTGGAGTAACTCCAAAAGAATTAACTTTATCTATCCATCCCCATCCATCATAAGTAATTCGCCACCAATCAGTATAAGTAGGATGATCCGTAATATTAACAATTGCAAATTTGGACTTCTGACCAAGAGCACTCGGTGCTACACTACCACTCCACCACATATAATATCCTACATTAGTTGCCCAATCTCCACCAAACACACTATTTAATTCAGTAATATCTAATTCTGTACACACGAATTCAAAATAATCATCAATTTCAAATCCAAGACT
>JBHLMP010000005.1:0-108550 GCA_048938025.1 Promethearchaeota archaeon | reverse complement strand
AAAAAAGATCGATTTACTCAGTAATCCTGTATGTAAGAGTAGAAAATTAAATTCCAATTCTCCCGCTAAATTTTCTTTCTACAAATCCAACTATAGTTAACGCTTCTTCTTTCTTGATGTTCTTTCCCCTTTTTTTCTTCTTTTTTCTTTTTTTTATCAAAAAGGATAATTTTACGAAAAGGTAAATTCAGAGTCTGATTTCAATGAAAATTTCTTCGAAAAAACTTCAGAGTAATTTGAAAGCAGTTAACTTTTTAAAAATTCAATTAGAGTCTTTATTACTATTTCCGAGTCTTGTGAAAAAATGTCATGAGCAAGATCTTCAAATATAGATAGTTTTGCTCCTTTTATGTTATTAGCCAATAATTCGGCATTTTGTACTGGAGATAGAAGGTCATGTTTACCCTGCATTATTAAAGTGGGTGTATTAATGTTTTTTAGTCGTTTATAAGTGTTAAATTTCATAATAGCATCAATGTGTCTCTTATACATTTTGGGAGGAGTAGGATTTCTAGATTCTCTTTGAATGTATTCTTTAATAATTTCTGGATTTTCTTTAATAAATTTTTCAGTTAATCTAGCTGACATAGATTTCCTCGAAATTTCTTGCGGAGTTGATTCTTCTCTTGGTTGCATCATAATCTTTAAAGCCTCTGGTGATGGTAAGGATGATTTAGAGAATCCACAATTAGTAGAACAGAGTACGAGCTTATTAACTTTTTCGGGATAGTTTAACACTACTTCTTGTGCTATAGTACCTCCCATTGAAAGTCCGAGGATATGAGCATACTCAATATTTAAAGCGTTCATCAAACTGACAGTGTCATCGGCGAACATTTTCATAGAATACTGAATATCGGGTTTATCTGATTGACCAGATCCGCGATTATCAAAAATAATAACTTTAAATATTTCTGAAAGTTTCTCAATAAAACGAGGGGGCCAGTAATCGGTATTTCCTCCTATACCCATTATCATTACTAATGGAGGACCCTTCCCATAAATCTCATAATACAATTTAATATCATTAATCTTTATTTTTGGCATTCTTTATCCCTGAAAATGAATTTAAAGGCATATAAAATTTTAACATTGAATTTGGGAATATGTATTTTTTGTTTCTTTTAAAATTTGCCACTCACTAAAAAACAGAAACTAAAAACAAATTTTCTTTGAAATTTGAACTTTGAAATTTCATATGAAGTTGGAATGGAAAGGTAAATTCAGAGTCTGATTTCAATGAAGTTTTAATTTAAATAGCTCGGAAAGTAGGTGTAGGCACTAGGGTTTTGAATAAACCTTTGTAGCTTATTTTGGATTTGATAACAGGGAACGAAACATTTATTTAGATTTAAATGCATATAATTATAATTGTGTGAAATCGAAGAGTTTTCTTGGTTTTGCATAATCATTCATAGTGTAATGAGGAAAGAATAGAATGAAAGAAAAATCAATTATCATCATCGGTGCTGGTCTAGCTGGCCTTTCGACGGGTTGCTATGCCCAAATGAATGGATATAAAACACAGATTTTCGAAATGCACGACATTCCAGGTGGATTGTGCACAAGCTGGAAGCGTAAAGGATATGTATTTGATGGTTGTATTCACTACCTTTCAGGTTCCAGTTCCGGTATTTTTCATCGTTTTTATGAAGAATTAGGGGCAGTACAGGGTCGACAGATAGTCGACCACGAAGAAATTCTACGGATAGAAGGAACCAGTGGGAAAATCTGGAAGGTTTACTCTAACCTTGACCGGTTGGAACAGCATATGAAAGAATTATCACAAGCTGATTCTCGTATAATAGAAGAACTATGTAAAAAAGCACGACTTTTATCACGCTTCAAAGTACCAGTGGATAAACCAATGGAAAATATGGGACTACTTGACATGTTAAAGATGCTTAAAAGCATGCGTGCAATGATGACCATGCGTAAATACGGTAAGATATCAATGCAGAATTTTGCTGCTCGTTTCAAAGATCCCTTACTACGCAGCGCATTCCCCCTTATTTTAGAGGATATACCGGATTATCCTATGACATTAGTTCTTATGCCTCTAGCTTATTCTCACATTAAGAATAATGGATGGCCTATTGGCGGTTCTTTGGAGTTTGCACGAGCTATTGAAAAGCGATACCTCGATCTAGGTGGGAAAATACTATATAACTCACCCGTCGAAAAGATCCTTGTAAAGGCAGACCGAGCGGTTGGTATCCGCCTTTCAAATGGAAATGAGTACCACGCTGATCTTGTTATTTCCGCTGCCGATGGGCGTACCACAATCTTTGATATGTTGGATGGAAATTATATCGACGATAAAATACATCAGTATTACGAGGAGTGGGATATCTATCGACCATACATCCAGATTTCACTGGGAGTAGCATGTGATTTTTCTAAAGAACCTCATTCACTTGTACTTGAAGTTGATGAACCACTTAAGGTTGGAGACCAAATGCGTAAATGGATATCCATCAGGCATTTTTGCTTCGATCCCACCATGGCTCCTTCAGGCAAATCTGTAATAGTGGTCGCTTTCAATTCTGTCAATTATGATTATTGGAAGGAGCTCTCCAGGGACATAGAGAAGTATAAAGTGGAGAAACAGGCTCTCGCAGATGATGTAATTAATATATTGGAAAAGCGTTTTCCAAATATCAGGGAAAAGATAGAAGTTGTAGACGTTGCCACTCCGGTGACATACGAGCGTTATACCAATAATTGGCAGGGTTCCTATATGGGATGGAAGGCTGATGCCACAGACATGAGCAAGCTGATGAAAAGAACACTTCCCGGATTGGAAAGCTTCTACATGGCGGGACAGTGGGTATTCCAAGGAGGTGGTGTACCAGGTGCAATAACTTCAGGGCGGCATCTTATACAGGTTATCTGCAAGAAAGATAAAAAACGATTTATAGTGATAAATTCATAAAACTTTCTTTGATGGGAGATACTCCACCTATTTTATCTAATAGTTTAATTGACTTACTAAAAAAACCTTTACTCACTTTTTGTGAAATTTTCATGAAATTATAAAAAAAGTGGAATGATTTAATTTATTAATAATTGATACTGAATCATTCTTTAGCGTGTTGCTGCGGATTCCTCGAATGTACTCCAGACTTCAACTTTCCATCCAAATTCTTCAACGTTATTGAACATTGACATAGCACCCATGATACGTTTTGCCAATTTATCAAATTGTCCTTCTTTCACCTTCCAAATGCTCAGACCTTTATATCCTTTTTTAGTTGCTGTTCCTGCGCCTCGGATAAGGGTTTCTGCTATAGAGTCATCTGGAGGGTATTTTTTTACCAGTTCCATAAAAATTTTCAATATTTCTTCCGCTTTATTAGTTGGGTAATAGGATTTTAAAATAACATATACCATATTAATAACCTCTCTTATTTTATTTAGTTTGAATTGGTTTATAATTTAATTAAATTAGATTTCGGTGTAAATGATAATCGTATTCTATTGATATTTAAATTTTGGCATTTTTGTCAATATTATTAATTATGATTTATATTGATTATTGCGTTATATATTCGTAAATTGAATTTCCAAATCCAATTAAAAAGAAGATAAAAGATGGAAGAACCAGAAAAAATTTTTTTTCAGGATCAATGGCCTGAAATAGCAACTCATTGTTGGGGATGTGGGAGGAATAATGAACATGGATTACATATTAAAAGTTATTGGGAGGGGGATGAAGCAGTTTGTGAGTGGCAACCAAAAGAGTATCATATGGTATTCCCTGGTACTGTAGGTGCAGGAATTATTGCTTCAATAGTAGAGTGTCATTGTGGCAATACTGCTATTGCATCTATATATAAAAATGAGGGAAGAGAGCTTGGTCAAGAACCTTTTCCTAGGATTGTTACTGGCACATTAACCGTAAAATATATAATGCCAACTCCTACAAGAAGACCCATAACGTTAAGAGCAAGAGTTAAGGAAGCAACCGAGAAAAAAATAACGGTTTCATGTTCTGTATATTCAAGAAAAAAATTGTGTGCTACTGGAGAAGTAATTAGTATAAGAGTTGGGCAATGACTTATTAAAATTCTTACCATTTCATTTTTTTATTTTTTAATATAAGAATGACTAATTCAACCGAGTATTCTCTTGGTTCCTGGAATTCGCCTTAAAATAAAATGGCTGATTAAAAAACAGATTAAAATAACTATAGGTAGAACAATTACGAACTTTAATAATGGAGGGACATTTATTCCCTCGAATAGTACTGAAACACTGACGAGAACTACAGCATGGATGAGATACATCGTATACGTATTTCCTGATATGGTTTTAATAATTTTTCCTTGAGTATTAAACTTGGTACGAAAAAGAAATATTAATCCAATACTCATTGCAATGCAGTAAATGGATTCCCAATTGGTATAAACAAACGATTCCCAGGTAAGACCGCCTAGTACATTGTCATATTCTCCTTCAAACGCCCCCGACACATAACCTAATGTAATTAAGTAAACAACAGATAAAGCGGCAATGGATAACCATAATTTTCCTTGAGAGTCAGGAATCGTATTGAACCAATCGCGCTTATATGCGATAGTCCCTAAAATCAACATTATCGAATATTGAACAATATTAGCGACTTGAATGTTCAGAATTACATCACCTCCATTCAAGGGATACGATAATCGTACTATAAATGTAAGAAAGTTCATAATTATGATGATTAAAATAATTTGTGAATTTTTTGGAGTAGTTTGCATACCCTCCTTCTCAGGATTCTGTTTCTCCTTAAACATTTGTCTCCATAAACAATAAAAAAGAACAAATATCAGTAGTGTCACTGTAAACCATAATGGGCCACTTCCATTAATGAAGTTTTCTATTCCTTCCCACGATCGAAAATAACTAAAATAAAACTCAAAAAAGGATTCTGACATATCAGCAAGAAGATAAATCATTAGAGGATTGACAATAGCTATATAAATCAATATCGGTATCCCTAGACGAATAAATCGATCTTTTAAGAAGGTACGAGGTCCTTTACGATTATAACTCCCTGGTGTAAAGTAGCTGCTTAATAAGAAGAAAAAGCCCATAAAGAAGCCTTGGTTAAGCGCAGCAAAAACGGTAAGTAATATTGATGTGGACTCATCAATATTGGGGTCGATATAATACCAACCACCCAAAGCTCCATAGGTAATCATGGTATGGTGCATTATTACCAGAATAGTGAGCAAAATCCTTAAGTTATCAACGAAATATATTCTTTGTGGTTTTTTCTCTTCATCCATTTGATGTCTTCTCCTTTGTTTAGTTCTTTTTGATTTGATGTGGCTATTAATTAGAATTTATGAGAAAATACTTAATATTAAAAAAATATTTCTAAATCCTTTTTAGGTATATTTACTTAACCTTAATAAAACTAAAAAGGAGATTTGAAAGCTCATGTCGTCTGAATTCGAACAGAAATTAGAAAAATATGCTGAAGTTTTATTAAAAATTGGGTTAAACCTCCAACCTGGGCAGCGACTTCTGATTGGAGGTCCTACATTAGATGCTGATGGGGTTCCGCTTGAATCAGCTCCTTTGGTAAGACTACTTGCTAAGAAGGCTTATCAATTGGGCGCTCGCTTGGTTGATGTGGTATGGGGTGATAAGCAATTGCGTTTAATCCGATTTCAGAATGCTCCTAAAAATTCAATTGAAGAATACCCGAAATGGAGAATAGATGCAAGATATGATATTTCTAAAGCAGGAGATGCGAATCTTCACTTTACAAGTCCGAATCCTGATTTATTGAGCGAAGTGGAACCTGAATTAATTTCTCAGTTTCAAACATCATATTATAAACAAATGAAACTTGTTTATGATCTAGTTACGAGTAATGCATTTAACTGGTTAGTAGCTTCAGTCCCGAATGATGATTGGGCTGATAAATTGTTCCCGGAAAGTCCTCAAAATAGTCGAACGGATAAACTTTGGGATATAATCTTTGAGATTTGTCGCATAAATCAAGAAGATCCGATTACTGCTTGGGAAAAACATCTTAATGACCTATTAAAGCGTTCTGATTATTTAAATCAAAAACAGTATACTGCGTTAAAATTGACTGCTCCTGGGACGGATTTAATGATTGGTTTGCCTAAAGACCATTATTGGGAAGGTGGAAGGTCTACTGCCCAGAATGGGATAACTTTTGCAGCTAATATACCTACCGAAGAAGTCTTTACAATGCCACATAAAGATAACGTTGAGGGGGTTGTTACTACTACTAGACCAGTATATTATGGGGGGTGCACAATCGAAAAGTGTTTTTTAAAGTTCTCTAAAGGTCGAATAGTTGAAGCTCAAGCAGAAAAGGGAGAGGAATTCATACTTAAAACGCTTGAAACAGATGAAGGGGCGCGCCAATTAGGAGAGATCGCCTTAGTACCACATAGTTCACCTATCTCCCAATCTGGTTTGCTCTTTTACAGTATGTTAATCGATGAGAATGCTTCAAATCATATCGCATTAGGTCAAGCTTATAGAGATTCATTGAAAAATGGTAAAGCATTAACTGATGAAGAATTCATGGCTGCTGGAGGTAATAATAGCCTTATCCATCTTGATTTTATGATTGGTTCGGGAGAAATGAATGTAGATGGAATCTTAGAAGATAAAACCGCAGAACCAATAATGCGAAATGGAGAATGGGCGTTCTAGTTATAATAATAACTATAGTTGATACTATTGGATTTTTTTCTTAGAAAAGAGAAATATTAGAAATTTTCCTATTTTTTTCAAATGCGGGATGATAGCACCAGTCTCTTTAATATACTGCTTATGTTTTTCTCCAAATCGCTTTATTAACTCCTTATCTTCACACTTCATTGCTACTATAAATGGGATGAAAGCAATCAAGGCAATTAGAAAAGCGAAGAGATTGTTTTTTAAAAAAGCAAAACCAAAAGCAAGGCATAGATCTCCAGCATACATAGGATGTCGAATAAATGAGTAGATCTCGGAATTAATTTGAGTTCCTTCTTCTGGAAATAGCATGTATATTCCAAGACCATGTCCAACCTCATTAAAACCAGAATTGCGAAGATGCCATTCGAATAAAAAGCGCATAAAAATAAAAAGAACTCCAAGTACTATAGCAAGCCATAGAGGAAGCAGAGAAGGTCCCTCTATTATAAGAACATGGAAAATGCCGGCATTTCCAGTTATAAGCATTAATATAACAATATGGAAGAAGAAATATCGGTATGCTAATTCTCCGTATTTCTTTTTGTATTTATCTGCCATTGTTGTAAAACAGTATATAAAAACCGAAGCAATAAGTGCATTAATTGACTGACTGATGAAAAATCCGTACCCTACCAGTCTATCAAACCACCAGAAAAAGATCATAATATCTAGAAAAATAAACAGCCCGATAATAATAATAATTACTGCTTTTAAAGGACTCCTAAATTCGGGAACTTTATCCTTCAGTAAGTTAAAACCTTTTTTCTGCTCTATTTTTAATCCCTCTATCTCTATTCATATTTCTTATTATTCTAATTTTTTGTTAGTATCATTAAAAAATAATTTTTTCAAATAATGAGTTTTTTAGGAAATCTAATCCTTAAAGTTAGGTGGACAACCAGCAATAAATTCTCCAGGATAAAGGTTTTTAGCACAGTTTCCAAAGAGAAAAACTTTTCCTTCAATATCTTCATTTATATTCATATTTTTTCCCATAATAAAAGAAATCCTCTCTTTTTTCAAGCTCAAACTTATTATGTGTAAAATTAAACCTAACTTTTTATGTTTTTTGTACCTTTTTGGAGTTAAATAATGAAGCAACGCTCCAACACAATAACTGCAACAATCATTATGATAAATATCAATTTTACCATAACTTAATTCATATTTAGGTGCATTCCAAGTTGCTAATAACTCATAATCTCCAATTATTTTATAATTAAGTGATTCTTTTTCTATAAGCATTTTTAGGTAAGGAATTTCATCAATATTAAAACCTACTAGTTTTGAACAAAAATCATCAATTATAAGAGGGTTTTTACTGCATATTAATAAATTAAATTTGTATTTTTTTGACAAAAAATCACCTTCGCATTCTTGACAAGTAATTGCATCTACTAAAGTAATTTCTGGTTTTAAATTCACTAGAGTAGATAAATGTTCATGTAATCCCTCTTGATGAAATTTTTTCTTATCTGATCTTTGCAATAATCCTTTCAGATTCTTAATCGCACAAGTTAGGCCCACTTGCGCATGACCTTTTAATACTGGAAGATTTATTAACGAACGCCCTTCTAAAATTTCAGGCACCATAAAATGATTATTATTTTTCTTATAGCTTGTTTGATAAATATCCACTAAAGAAACATTATGAAATTTTTTTACTAATTTAGTATATCCCACATATTCAAATAATTCCATAGGGTTTTCTAGAAGGAGAGTTGGACCCTCGGCAATAATGATCTTCTTTGCATTGTAATTTTCATTTAAAATTTCTATCAAAGACTCAACTATTCTAATATCAGTAATATGACCCGATCCTGACTTATGTTTATATACAATATTTGGTTTTAAAACGAATTCATTAGAACTCGGTTTAAAATCAATCGTTTCTAAGCAATATTTAACTTTATCTTTTATGTTTTTCGATCCAACAATTATTAATTTATCTATTTTAACCACCTTAGAAATTTAACATATTTAATCTTCTTCTTTATTTACTCGCAAATACTTTTAGTTTTTATTTTTACAATAAAAAATATAAGGAAACTAATATATAAAGAAGTCAGTAAATAGAAAATCACTTACTTTACAGTTTTAAAGTATTAAAATTAAATTTGTGAAAAAGATCTTGGATAAACTCATAGATGAAAAATTAAGACCTTTAGATCAGTTACTTAAAGATTCAAGAAAATTAGTTAAGGAGCTAATGGATTCACATTTTCAGAATATCGAACATGACGAAGCACGAAATATTGAAGAAATGAAATTCTTTTTAAAAACTTTTGAATTTATTAGAAAAAAATGGAATGTGCGAATTTTATATGAATTAGAGATCCATTCAAGAATGAATTTTAATGAAATGATGCGTCATATGGAAGGTATCTCTTCACGTTCATTATCAGATCGTCTTAAACAACTTGAGGGTCTTAATTTAATAACAAGAACTGTCCAAGATGATCGACCCCCCAAAGTTTTGTACGAATTAAGTGATAAAGGTAAAGGTATTATCGAATTAATCCAATTCATTATTCTTTATTTAACAGGGATTTGAATCTGTTTCTTACTATTTTACTTATTAATTTTGGGCAAAAACAATGATCTAAGGATAGCTAAATGATAAATGAAATTTGTAGATCTTTAGATTAGGTGGTAATTACCACCTCCATGCTGCTTTCACTTGGCTACTCTACCAAATAAAGAAATAACCTAAACCAATAAAACTCAATCTAAATCTAAATATTTTAAAATTAAAGTTGCTAAATGCTTGGCAAGTAATTCATCCGATTGAACAATTTCTCTCACAATTACTTGTCGATGGATCATAGAGTCAATAACATGAAGAATTATTAAACATTTCTCTTCCAAATCGTTTTGATCTGAATACCCTAATTGAAGAAAAATTTTCTTGTAAAAATTCACATAATCTCTATCAATAGTTAGTAGAGATACTGCATCTTCCAGTATTTTATCGTTTGATAGAAATGCGATTGTCATTGCTTTTAATATGGTTCCTCTTTCCCTATGAGTTTCTATCAATTTCATCAATAATCCATTTAGGAACTGAAGAGGATCTTTTATGATAATATCAGGAATTATATTCATTTTTTCAACAAAAGACATCCCAATTTCTCTAAGAATACTCGGTTTACCATCAGGAAAATATCTATATAGTAATCCAATGTTCACCCCTGAACGTTTCGCTATTTCATTAGTAGAAGTATTTGGATATCCTATTTCTTCAATCATTTTTAACGTAGTTTCTTTAATGAGGTTTATATTTTCCTCGCGAGTTTTACGTTTTTTGTGTTGTTTCTTTCCCATGATAAAAACACTCTATTTTTAACGTTCTTTTGGTTTTAAAATGATGAATAACATTTATAAGTAAGTGTTACTTACCTATAAGTAAGTCTTACTTACTTTTAAATTTAATTAAAATCTAATTTAAAAAGGTGAAAAGAAATGAGTATTAGACCAGATCAAGAAAATGGGAAACTTCGTAAAGTATTAAATAACGAACTAAAGTTTTTACGTACACCTAATGCTAATGTGTCAGTAATTGTGCGAATCATAGGAACGATCTCTGAAACTCAACTCAAAAATGCGCTATCCAAAGCCCAAGTCATGCATCCATTATTATCTGCTAGAGTAGTTTTTGATAACGACCATATTGCTTGGTTTTATGAAGATAATGTGCCAGAGATCCCTCTGAAAGTAGTAAAGCGAATTTCTGATTATCATTTTATTAAAGTAATTCAAAATGAACATAAAATACCCTTCGACATTTTTACAGGCCCACTGATTAGATTCATCTTATTACAATCAAATGATATTTCTGATATAATCGTATTTTGCCTTCATACAATCTGCGATGGAACTGCCCTTGCGAACTTGCTCCGAGACATTTTAACATTTATCGCAAATCCAAATATGGAAATAAAAACAATTGCGCCCCCTCAATTATCCTTGAGCGCTTTATCTGATACTAAGTCCAAAGGAAGAATTAAGAATAAGTTGAAATCAAAAATATTTAACTCAATTAATTCAAGGTGGAAGAAGGATTCTTTTTATATCGAAGGAGAGGAATTTAAGAAATTACGTGATACATTTTGGGAGCATTATATATATGATGTGGTGCTTTTAGAATTAACAAGAGAAAAGACTAAGGAATTTAATCAATTATGTAAAGAGCATGAAATTACCATCAATTCTGCCTTAACAACTGCATTTTATATTGCCTATCAAGAAGTTTTTGGACAATTTAAGAATAATCAGAAAAAAATAGCAATTCCCTATGATTTGAGAACAAGAATCAATACAGGTAATGAGGGTTCTTTTGGCTTGTTTGTGGGAAGTATAATTATGAAATTTAAATACAATCATAAAAAAGGCTTCTGGGAAAATGCCCAAATGTTCCATAAAGTTGCAGTAAAAAAGATCAATAGCCGCAAGGTATTTACCGCAGCAGCAAATTTGGAAAACCTCGAACCCTCTTTAATTGAGGGATTTATTACCTTAGGACAATATCATGAGCTGAAAACTAATAAAGATCCACGACTTAAAAAGCTAGAGAATCTCACCAAAAACAAGAAGAACGTTGCGGTTAAAATCTCTAATAAGTTTAAGAGTGCGCTTCCGGGCATGACAACTACAAACTTGGGTCGATTGAATTATCAAGAAAATTTTGGAGATTTAATTATAGATAAAATGTATTTTGCACCCTCTGCCGGCCGTTCAATACCTTTAATTATAGGAGCAGTGGGAGTAAGTGGAAAACTCACATTAACCTTGAATATGATAACAGAGAAAGACGAAATTAATATAAAAATTAAAAAAATGGAAGAAGTAAAGCAGAGAGCTCTTAATTATTTAGGAATCTAATAAATTAACTAGATTCTATTTTTTTTATTCCTTTGCAAAATAACTATAAAGAAGCAACTTTTTCCAAAGTCCTATAATTCCTATTCCTATTATTATTGCAGAAATTCCACTAATTATTAAAAGTACCATACTTCTTACCTTTTTGCCTAATTTTATTAAAGAAGAAAAGCACTTAATTAAATAAAAGATTTTTTATTTAGCTCAGAGAAAGGAATTCTGGATTTAAAAATCCATTCAGAAATAATATTTCTATCAAAGTCTCTTACGAATATCTTTTAGACAGGAATAAAGGTCCACTAGATTGAAGGTTGCATCTATGCAAATTCTATTCACTTTTACTAACAACAATCTTCTTTTGATGTTGTTTCTTCTTCACAATCGCTATCATTTGAGTTTATACAATTGCAAACACAAGCTTTATCTTCCTTTATAGGTTCCAAATCTTTTACTGGCCTAAGTTGATCAGTCATTTTTTTATTTCCTCCAAAATTTTTTTTATTTTAATTCCAATAAATAAATTTTTAATTAATTGCTATATATTATATATTAAGTATAAATAGTAAAGTATTTAAATTAGTAAGTGTATAGCAGCATAGTAAGTAAAAATAAGGTGATTTACTATCAATAAGAATACTAATTCTAAATGTAACAATACAGAGGAAAATGGGATATGTTTTTGCCCGATTGAAGGAGTTATTGAAGTTTTAAGTAAAAAATGGGCATTGGTAATTATAGGTACAATTAGTAATAATAAAAGAATTAGATTTAATGAGCTTATGAAAAGTTTAGAAGGAATAAGTCCAAGAACCTTATCAATGAGATTAAAAGAATTAGAAAAAGCAGAGCTTATAAAAAGAGAAACTTTCGCAGAAATTCCACCAAGAGTCGAATATACATTGACACAAGATGGCATAGAAGTAAAAGATGCTATGATACCTCTTATGGAGTGGGCTCATAAAAAATCAATTAAATTATAAGCAGAAAAGTGTGGATAAATTTAGCTCTTTTTAATGAATTAAAGCATTTTTATGTTTAACTTATAATTAGTCAATCGAAGTATTGTTTAAATTTCTGAAGTAATTAATAAAGTATCAAATAAAAACAACAAATCATTAGTTATTATTATTAATTTATTTTTATTGAATTAGTAATTGAAAATATGTCAAAAGAACCACCGAGTAACGAATCAGATAAGATTATGGAACAAATACATAAAATGTCAAAAGGTCAAACGATGGATTTAGTAGTCGATCACATATTGAATGGAGTTACACCAGAAATGATAGATTGGTGGTGGGATAATATAGATACAAACAAGCGCTATAAATTATGGCATCCGAAAGACCATCAATCTTTTCAATGGGAAGTTTCCCCTAAAAAAGGTCATATAGGGGCGATACAAAGGATTAATGAAAATATTGGGGGGCTCCCCACCACTTTAAGAATCCGATGGGAAGATCCGAGTACTTCACCTATACCAATTGAATATGACCATGCATTAGTAATGAGTATTCTTAATCACAATGACAATCCAACAAGTTGGGCTTTACACGAATATGAATCAATTGAAAATGGAACAAGATTACGCACAACATTTCGATTACCTGCCAGAGTTCCAAAACAATTTATCGAAGCGCTACGCAAGCATAGTAAAGAAGAGATGAGTGAATTTGTCAATTTTTTACCAAGCTTATTCGAAAAAAACAAAAACCCAACTTAATCTTATTTAATTTTTCATAACAAAATCGAAATTTGTTAAAAAGGCTAATAACTGAAAGAAGTGTTTTTGACTAATGGATAAAGAATTAATAGGCATGTGTGGAGCATATTGTGGGATATGCGAATGGAAAGAGAAAACTAACTGCTTGGGATGCCAAAAATGTAAAGGAGAGATGTTCTATGGAGAATGCAGGGTAGCAAAATGCTGTTATGATAAAGGTTATCTTCATTGTGGTTTTTGCCCAGATCTACCTTGTACGGAGCTTCAAAAAGCATTCGATCATCCTGAACATGGTGATCATGGTGAAAGATTGGCTAATCTGAAGAACTGGGCTAAGGGAGATGAAACTATTCTAAAATTGAGGACATTTCCTAAAAAAGTTTAGATAGAGCACCATAATAATAAAAAAAATATTAGAATAAATTTAATATCACAAGGCTAACTGAAGCAACAAGAATTATTCCAAACATAATCACGAATGTCCACTGTTTTTTTTGTCCATAGTAACCTGCTGAATTGATTACGGCGTAAATTACTAATCCCATTGCCAGAATAAAGAAATAGGGAGCCCAAGAGAGATCAATAAGAAGTAAAATGCCACTTAATAGAGAGAGAATTCCCATTATAATTTCAGCAGTTATATGAAATGCTATTGATACGGGTTCTGTATTTAATTCTGGTACTTGTTTTGTTAAAAGTAACATGGTCCAAAGTCCTATAATCCCTATTCCTATTATTATTGCGTATATTCCACTAATTATTAAAAGAACTATTTTTCTCACATTTATAGGCTATTTTGTTAAAGAAGACAAGAACTTAATTCAATAAAAGATTTTTGATTCTTTTTCTCCCTTTTAGTTGAAAAATTTATCATCTTATCATTATTTCTTACCCTCTTTAATGTAAAGACTATGGTCTTCATCATCTATTTCTCATTCATTCTGTACGAATCAGGGTAAACATCGATTTATATCAAGATGATTTCCAATCTAATCTTGTGATACAAAATGAATAAGTTGGATTTTGAAATTTTGAAAGAAAACATAGGCCAGAAAAACGTAAATCAGCAATCAAAACAAAAAATTAAGGTAATAGCAGGAATTATTGGACCTCCGATTTTGATGTTAGTGATATTTGTCATTTATCAATTATTTGGTGGAATTTTTGGAAGTGAGCTTGGCTGGTATTTGGGATTGTTCGTATATTGGATGCTTTGTGGGTTTATATTTTCAGCATGGCTTATTGGTATTAAAAAGATTAAAGAATTGAGCTCCCCTCGGAGATTGAAAATAAAAATGCTTCCATTCATCTTATTCCCAATGCTAATGGCGCTTATTTATAGGATATTTTCAGGAACATTATACGCTAAAGTAAACATATTGGTAGTTATAGGTCTGGTGATAACCGCGTTTGGAAATGGCACTTTTGAAGAGATATTATGGAGAGGAGTATACATGGAATTATATCCAAATAATAACTTTTTGAGAATTATCTATTCCACAATCTGGTATGCACTGTTTCACTTTGCATCGGGATCATTGTCCCCAAATTCCAATATTTTAGTTTTAGTTATTGGAGCAGCATTTTTTGGAATATATTTAGCTTCTTTAGCTAAATGGACTGGTACAATTTGGTGGGGTATCCTTTGTCATGTCCTAGGCGCTCTTGTCATGGTTGCATGAATTTGTTTTGAGAAAACTAAAAGAATAACGGATGAAGACCTTCCAAAATGCAAAGAATTTAGAAAAAACTTAACAAAATAAAATAAAATTTTTTCCTATTTTATGATGGAAGCTTATATTATATAATCATTGAAATCCTATTTGGAAACATCTCATTGATACTGATCCGTGTTGAAAACCCTCATGAATAAATGTCACGGAATCCTCCTCATCTTGAAGCGCCAATGTATAAATCATAGGAAGATAATGATCCCATGTGGGAATTCCTATCCTTGAATTGGCTCCTAACTTTTCAATGTGGATTAAATCATCATAATTCTTGTTAATAATTTTTTCTTTAACTATCGCATCAAGCTTTTTAGCCCACTCCATTATGGGGGCATTTACATTATAATCTATGATTCTTAGGTTATGAACAATGTTTCCACTCCCAATAATTAAAACACCTTCTCTCCGCAGAAACGCTAAATTCTGAGCTATTTGATAATGATATTCAATTGGTTTGATTTGCCAGTCATTAAACCCATAATCTAAGCTTAATTCTATCATAGGGATATTCGCTTTTGGATATATATGCTGTAAAATTGACCAAGAAGCATGATCATAACCCCAATCATAATCACATTTAACATTATAGGCAGTAAGTTTTTGGCAAATTTTTTCTGCAAATTCAGGAGATCCTGGGCTTGAATATTTAAGTTTATAAAGTTCTTCGGGGAAGCCATAAAAGTCGTATATAGTTCTTGGTTGTTCATTGCATAATATTTTAGTTCCAGATGTTAGCCAATGAGCAGATATTACAAGTATTGCTTTTGGTTTAGGTAGAGTTTTTCCCAGAGTTTGTAAACTGCGAGTAAATTCATTGTCAGAGATGATATTCATTGGTGAACCGTGTCCGATGAAAAGGACAGGCATTTTTTTCGTCTTATTTTCATTCTCTTTCATATCTTTAAAGGGGAACCTATTTTATACTAACAAATAATTAAAGAATAAACTGTTTTTAATATATTACTCCTATTAAAAAAAAGTTAATTAAATATTCCTATAATACTTTAAAACAAGCTAAAAATTTGAATTATCGTCAACGCAACACCATTTATTAGATAAATTAAAGAAACACGAAATATTTACCTCTTTTTCTTTTCCAAATACTCTAGATATGCCCGTTCCTTTTCTTCATGAATTTTAATAATTTCCTCTTTTTGAGCTAGCCAATGAGCTCCATCCAATGAGTAATAAAACATGACAAGTGCGCCTAGTATCAAAAAAATCGAAGGAATAAGCGCAAAACCCATCATGATTCCAAATTGAGCAGGAAACTCTTGAGCATTTTGGTCTGGATCAAATTCAAAAAAGTCAATTATCACTAAAAAGAGCCAATTTGCAATAGAAATGGCTGGTTTAGTAATTAATGCGTTTATTCCAGAGTAAGTTGTTTCCCTCCGCTTTCCTGTTCTTATTTCATCATAATCTACGATATCGGCTACGACAACTTGATTTGTTAGCAGATACCCTGAGAATCCGATACCAATGATTATGAATCCAATTATAGCTAAATGAAATGTCCAGCCGAAAATAAAGGTTAAAAGAAAGCCCAGTCCAGTCAATAATATCGAGAAAATAAAGGTTCTTTTCACTCCTATTTTTCCCACCAATTTATTAAATATTGTTAAAAATGCAAATATCATAAGGAACACCAGAATTAATGGAACCGAATTCAGAAAACCAGGTAATCTTAGCATATAATCAGCATAATAATATATTGCAGTTGTAAGTATTGTTTGGGCGATGGTAAAGGAAAAGTTCGCAACCTCAAAAACCATAAAGGGTTTATTCTTAAAAGTTTCTTTTATTCCCTGTATAACAGGAAGAGTCTCTTCCAATTGAGTATATTTATTTTCTTTTAGATAATAACTACTTGTGAATATAATTGCAGTAGCAATGATCCCTACTACAATCATCGCAATTAGAAAGATTAATGGGTCATTTGGTGCCTCACTTCCGGTTAATAGGAAAATAGGTAATAGAAAGGAAATTAAATATGAAGTGGAACTAATAACCGTGCTATATATTAACAAATTAGTTCTTTCTTTTGAGGTTATTGCCATTTCAGCAGGCAAAGTGAAATTAATAAGCCCTAAAATTGTGAATAATGTATCAAAAATGAATAAAACAACAATAAAGTTGAAGAATATTGCTATTTGGCTATCTAAGTCCGCGAAGGGAATCCAACAAATAATAAAAGCTAACCCATACAAGGGCGCTCCAAATCGGATATATGGGATTCTTCTACCATACTTTTCTGATTTTGTGTGGTCTTCGATAAAACCAAATAATGGGTCATTAAAGGCATTCCAGAATGAAAAAATGAGCCATGCAATTCCAATAAGTGTGGCATCTAATCCTAATATAGTGTTATAGAAAAAGGTTATGGCTGAAAAAGCAATCTGGGATGGTAAATTGATACCTGCTCCAAGACCCCCATAAGCGAGCTTCGATTTCAAGGGCAATTTTTCTTTAACCATATTTTATATCCCTCTATCCCTTTAAGGACATCATTTTTAAAGGCATATCATCAAGTATAGAATGAAAATATTTTTATCAATAGGTTTATACTGGACAAACTTATGTAATTAATATAAGTTTAAGAAATATTTTTACTATTCTTATGTTAGATTTAACTAAAAGCTTATTAAATTTATACTTATGATTGAGGATTCAGCTTTATCATTGAAGAAAGCTTATGAAAAAGGTGAGAATGTACCTATGAAAGAAGCACAGAAAATGCTTGAACAATCAGAGCTAATAAGTAAACTTTTAGAAACTCCCAAACGGAGTCCTGATACTTTTGTCGGTATCCGAGCCTATGAATGGCGTTTACTGGAGCTCTCAGAAATTCCGTTTACGAAAACCTTAGAAAAAGTTCAAAGTTGGCTTAAACTCCTGATAGATAAGTCTTATATTAAAGAAGGCTTCTCTTTAGAAGGAACTAAAGACAATTTACTTGCTTGCCACAATGCCTTGATTACAACAATCCTTTTAAAGATGGATTATGATGATAAAGAAAAAATTGATGCTGGGATAGATTGGATATTAAAGTACCAATCCATTGAGAGAGGTAAAGAATGTACATGGCCGGGGGCAGATCTTTACACGAGATTTGGAGGTTGTATGAAAAAAATTCCTTGTTATTATGGTGTGGTCAAATCTATGAATACTCTTACTGAATATAAGAAAAAATTTGGAGCCTCGGAAAAATTCGGTAACAAGTTAAATCAAGGATTGGAATATATCCTTAAGCATAGAGTATATAAGAAATTATCTTCAGATAAACCAATAGAGAGTTCTATTATCTTAAATTTTTACCCTTATACTTATAGGTCGAATATCATAGAAATCTTATCATTACTTAAAGCAAATGGTTTGATTGAGGATGAGCGCTGTAAAGATGCGATCCAAATATTAAAGAAGAAACAACGATCTGACGGATTTTGGCAAGCAGATATATCTTATATGAAATCAGCATGGATAGATTTTGATATTCCAAAAAAACCAGGTCTATGGATAAGTTATATAATAAGTGGATTAGTAAATAATTAAGAGGCTATATATTATGAATGTAATGGCATTTAACAGTTTAATTATATTAACAATTATAAGAATAATAGCAGTAATAGTTTCTTTTGACTTTTTTTATGATAATAAGAAAAAGGAATTTATTTATCTCATTATTGGGTGGTTTAGTTGGGTAATTGCTGGGGTATTAACCATTATAGGTGCTGTTTTAGAGGAGGGGAACTTTTTAGAAAATTATGTATTTTTTAATTCAATCTTTGCTGCATTAGCCGGATTATATATTTTGGCTGGAGTTTTTTCCTATTTCATTGAGATACAAAATAAAATAATAGTAATTCTCACAATTTTAATTGTCATTCTTCCACTAATTCTTTTTATATTCATAGGAAAGAACATAGGTTCATTATTTGCAAGCTCAGTATTAATTTTATCAATAATCAGCATCTATCTTGTTCTTTTTCTAAGGTTTAAGCCCTTAAAAGATAAACTCGGAAAAAGCATTAGATGGTATTACATTACCGGATTTTTTTTAAGCATGTACATTCCGTTGACAGTGTTTATTGCTCTTCACGGGGAATCGATAGAGATCTATAATTCAAGCGATATGCATCTAATAATGTGGTATTGGTTGCCGGGGATAATCTCTTCAGTGTTAATTATTATCTTTTTAATTCATTTAGAATA
The DNA here is from genome assembly GCA_048938025.1 of Promethearchaeota archaeon. Taxonomy (GTDB): domain Archaea; phylum Asgardarchaeota; class Lokiarchaeia; order Sigyniarchaeales; family SOKP01; genus Loki-b32. The sequence continues at coordinate 89,290 of JBHLMP010000005.1, read as the reverse complement.
TAATATCTCTTATGAACATAAGAAAGATCTAAAGGATAAATACTCCCATAATCTTGGAAATATTTTACAAGCTGTAGATACTGCTCAGCAATTGATTATATGTAAAATTGATACGAGTAAAGAAAGAGATTTATTAGAAGTCATTAATATTTTAGAGACCAAAATGAAAGAAGGTTCTGATATCATTAAAGAAATAAGAAAACTCTAAAAAAAGTATTTTCGAACTTAATTTTTACTTTATAACAAATATTAGAAGAAATTCAATAAAATATTATAGATAGATTCTAAAACTCATTTAGCTATTTTAAGAATGTAAAATAAATCGTTGGTCAGTTATGAAAGAAGGTAAAATAATTCTAATTACTGGATCTACTGATGGGATAGGATACCAAACTGCAATTGAACTTGCTAAATCTGGTTATCAGGTAATAGTGCATGGAAGAAATCTGGAAAAAGCTCAATTAACAATGAAAGGTATTGAAAAACAAACCAATAATCAAAATTTAAGTTTTGTTTATGCCGATCTAGGTTCTTTCACTCAAATAAAAGAAATGGTTTCTGATATTTACAATCGTTTTAATAGATTGGATGTGTTAATTAATAATGCTGGAGTATATAGATCAGAGCGAAGTATAACGCAAGATGGATTAGAAGAAACTTTCGCGATAAATTATGTCGCGCCCTTTCTTCTTACGAATCTTTTAATTGATTTATTGAGAAACACTAAATCAAGTAGAATAGTTAATGTAGTTTCACGAGTTCAATCTAATCATTTTGATTTCAAAAATTTAAATTTTGAAAAGGGATACACTGGTGTGAAAGCATATGCAAAATCAAAAACAGCTCTAGTATTGTTTACATATCTCCTCGCTGAAAAATTGAAAAATACAGATATTGCTGTAAATTGTCTTCATCCAGGAGTAATAAGGACAAAATTATTGAGATCTGCTTCTAGATCTTATGGAGCACCGCTATTAGATGGTGCTAAGACCTTAATGTTTGCTGCCATAGCACCAGAATTGGAAAATATATCTGGCAAGTATTTTGTAAATAATCGCTCAGAGCCCTCGAAAGATATTACTTATGATAAAGAGATTCAGAAAAAACTCTGGAAAAAAACAGAAGAAATTATTGGGATGGAATTTGAATATATTTAAATAATGATTTCATGAAATCTTTATATATTATAAAAATGAAAAAAAATTAAGTGATTAATTTATGCAAGCAACAAAATTAGCTGAAAATATATATTGGGTAGGTGCAAACGTTCACACAGAAGATTTATTTGAAGGTATTTGGCCTATACCTACTGGAGTAGCTCTAAATGCTTATGTTGTTATAGGAGATAAAATTGCTATCATTGAACTTGTTAGAGAATGGGGAGGTGCTGCTATGACATTATTAGAGAATCTCAAATCACTTTCGGTATCTTTACAAGATATTGATTATATTGTACTCAATCATCTTGAACCAGATCACACTGGTTTTACATATATTTTACGTTCTTTAGCACCTAAATCTCGAATAGTAACTACTAAGAAAGGAGCAGCCTTGATTGATGGGTTCTATGGGATAAAAGAAAATATTCAAATAGTAAAAACGGGAGATGAAATAGACTTAGGTCAAAATAAGAAGCTTATTTTTACTGAGATTCCACACGTTCATTGGCCAGAAACAATGGTAACCTATGAACCAAATTCAAAAATATTATTTTCTGGTGATGCTTTTGGGGCATTTGGAGTTCATAAAGGAAGTATTTTTGATGATGAGACTCCAGATGTAAACAAACCCTATTGGGAAGAAGAAATGTTAAGATATTATGCAAATATCATAGCAATGTTCTCTCCAAATGTTATTAAAGCTATTGATTCGCTTTCTCCTTTAGAGATTAAAACGATTGCTCCATCTCATGGATTAATTTGGAGAAGTAAACCAGAAGTAGTTATTAAAAAATATCGCCGTTATGCTAATTATAATAAAAATTTTGCTGAACCTGAAATATGTGTAGTTTGGGGAAGTATGTATGGAAATACAGAAGTCATGTTAAATGCTGTTTTAAAAGGGATATCCTCTGAAGGAGTACCGGTCAGTGTTCATCGGGTTCCAAATGAAGATGTATCTTTTATTCTAGCTGATGCTTTTAAATCCGCAGGTCTAATAATCGGAGCCCCCACTTACGAATATAGCATGTTTCCACCAATGAAATATTTTATGGAATTATTACAAAAAAAACACATATGGTATAAAAAAGTGCTCTACTTTGGATCATATGGATGGAGTGGGGGAGCTAAGAAGGATTTTGATAATTTAGCAGAAAATATGCATTGGGATATTCTAGAACCACTTACATTTAAAGGCCATCCTACAGTAGAAGAGCTTGAAAAAGGTGAAGAATTAGCAAAGGAATTGGCTTGTCAAGTTAAAGATATGCCTTCTAAAATTAAAGATGAGGATTATTAATTAATAAAACGTAATATTTCTTTTAGCTACTTAATTAGATTTCTTCTAATTTAAATATAAAATTTGTTTATTGAATATAAAAAATAATTACTGGATTCTACCTTTCAAATCCTCTCGGGAGAAAGCTCCAGGTTCAGCGATTAATTCTCTAGCTTCATCAACTTTTTCCCAAACATTCCACAAAAGGACCCCCTGAACACGACCTTCCTTTAAATAATATACGACGCCTTCTTCTAATGATTCGTCAAAATCTTCTACAGTTTCTAACTTTGAGCTTAAAATACCCACAGCCTCATAACCGAGTTCAAATAAATCAGAGTAGAACAATGATAAATGATCAAAGGATATTTCTTTTCCCGTCATATTTTGTCCGGCAATCTCTCCCATCATGAGCGCATTATCTTCATGCTCAACACGAATATATTTATCAAGTGAAGGATTATGGTAAAATGCTACATCTCCAGCAGCATAAATATCAGAATCGGTTGTTTGGAGGTATTTGTTTACTACAATTCCATCCTCAACTTTTAGATCTGCTTCTTTTGCTAATTCTATATTGGGTTTAATGCCTAGTCCTGCAATTACAACATCAAACTTGAGTTTTTTACCACTTTTAGTTTCAACCATATAACCTTTACCTTCTTTCTTGATACTGGTTACCATCTCACCCGCTAATACTTTAATGCCTTTTTTTTGATAATAGTCATTTAAATAATTACTTAATTTCTTAGGAAAGATTAGTCCACCAATTCCACTCTCGAGAAACAACATAGTAACTTCTACCTTAGGTTTGTAAATTTTTATAGCCGCTGCTATTTCCGATCCAATAAATCCACCACCCAAGACTCCGAATGTCTTATTTTTATCAACCAATTGTTTTAATTTTTTATAATCTGAGAGAGTACGATAATATATTATACCTGGTTCTTCAATATTAGGAAGTTTTTTGGGAATACCACCAGTTGCGATTAGCAATTTTTCATACTTATATAAATTCTTTTGATTGTCAATAACAGTTTTATTAGATCTATTGATTTTTGTAACGGTTCGATTAAGATGCATTTCAATATTACTCTCTTTAGTCTCTAAATCAATATCATCGAGACTATCTTCTCCCTTCCAAAGGGATTTAGAAAGGGGAGGACGTGCATAAGGAGGATCATTTTCACTACTAATCAAACCAATAGTTCCCTTGGGATCAGCTTCTCGGATGCTATGAGCTGCTGCATCAGCAGTCATTCCTCCACCAATAATTAAATAGTTATAATTATAATTTGTCATTTTTTTTTACTTAACACTCCTTTATACATTTTAAAATACAAGCTTGCCATTATTCATTAATTTAAAGATTTCTCATAAATTTATCTTAAATAACAAATATACCCTTTTATTTATTTATCTATAGGTTATAAATTATTAACAATTATTATTAATATAATTAAATAAGGAAACTCTTCCTTTCAGTTTATAAATAAAAAATAAAGAAAGTTTGATTTTTATTGATTTTTTTATTTTTCTCCTATTAATTCTTAGACTTCCTCTTTGCCCTCTTCTAATTCTTCTTGTTGTTGAGGATCATGCTTTAATAAAAGATATTGAAATTCCCCTACATGTTCTTTTTCTTCTTTAGCTACGTCTAGAAGTACCATTTTCAAGTTTTTATTATCTGTAAGGTTCGCCATTTGTTCATAGAGATTAATAGCATCTAATTCAGCTAAGATTGCTGTTCTTAATATTTGTTTATCTAAATCCTCTTTCTTCACTTTTTCTAATAGAACAGGTATTTTTGCAAAAATTATTTTTTTCCGAATATTGAAGTATTATTGTTCAAGAAAGGACTCCACACATTCTTTTTAATTCATTAGATTCGTAATTATATTTAAAATAGTTTACAATTTTAACATAATTAATATTTAGAGATACCTTTTCGCGATTTGGATCCATAAAGCACTTTGCGATACAAAGCTTTAAATACTTTCTTTAATATAATTTTAATAGGACTTAAGAAAGTCCTACTGGATAAGAGAAGAAAAATCAAATTCATATTTTATACTCTTAGTTCAATTCAGTTAATTAAATTTAAAACATATCAATTAGTTCAATTTAGGTTTAAAAAAATGATACAAATTAAAGAAAAAAATGGGAGTTTTTTAAATTTCTTTAAAGCTTCGATGGTGGTCGCACTTGGAGGGACATTATTAAATTTTCTTATTATTACAATATCTTTATTCATTGTATTCAGTGATTTCAGTTTACCCTTTGATTATATAATCTTAAATCTTTTTATTCTGTTTCTTTCTCAGTTTATAGGAGCATTTATGATCTATTTTGTATTTATTCCGCTATTCAAAGCAAAAGATGCAGAAAACCCTCCTTTCACACTCTTCAATTCGTTTAGAACTATACTCCTGATATGTGTAACATTGACTATCGTCGTTAGTATAAATTTTATTTTATATTACGTTTTTGGACTGCTTGATTTAAATCCTCAGAGTGGATATACAACTATTTTATTAAGCCTAGAACACTTGGCTAATCCTTTAAATATCTTGATATATTATCTTCCACTCACAATTGGAGCAGCAGTCTACGAGGAATTAATCTATCGTAGATTATTAATTCCCTTATTAGAACAAAGAGGTATGAGCCCATCACCCGCGGTATTATCTTCAAGTCTTCTATTTGCTCTCGCGCATTTACCTGATGATTTAATGAGTGCAAATTTTGCAGGGACTATAATGCATATATCAACTGTATTTATAATTGGAATTGCCTTAGGTTTTATTTATATTCTTACCCGAAATGTGTTTTATGCAATATTAATTCATGGAGTGCTGAATTTTATTTCTTTCTCAAGACCCTTAGTAATATTGATATCAGAGAGTACACTAAGTTTAACTTTTGACATAATATATTGGACTATTTTTACTATTGGATGTGGAGTATTATTTGTGGGTTTATGGCAATACTATAGAAAGCGTAATGCTGAGTGGGTTAGTCTTATAAGAAAAAAAAACACGGTTCCGATTTTAGCTGGTTCTTTTGGCTTTCTAATCATGGGTATAATTGGAATTTTTATTCCTTTTATTATTCAGAATGTTGTAATAGATTTAGAAATCGCAATTTATAGTGTTTTATTGTACTTTTTTGTCCTAATAATATGCTATGGTGCATTTCTCGTCCTTTTTTTATGGTTAGGAACTAGAAAAATTTACGAATTGAAAATAATTTAATTAAAACTTAAAATAAAAATTTAAAAAAAAAATGGAGGTAAAAAAATTTGAGTAAAGTACAAGCAATCAAAACCCAGAATCTTACTAAAAATTTTGGTAATATTCTTGCTGTTAATAAAGTAAATTTAAACATCCCTTTTGGAAAAACTTATGGGCTACTCGGGCCAAATGGTGCTGGAAAAACTACAACAGTAAGGATGCTTAATGCAATTATATCGAAAACCTCAGGAAACGCTTCAGTTGGAGGGTATGATATTGTAACTGAAAGTCAGAAAGTGAAAATGATATGTGGATTTCTACCCGAATCTCCTGGTCTATATTCTAAACTAACTGCAAAAGAGTTCTTGGAATTTATTGGAGAATTATATTATTTGCCAAAAGACGTTATATCCGCGAGAATTAATGAATTAATAGAGTTATTTAATTTGACAGGTCGTGAAAATGATCTTCTAGAGGGCTATTCAAGAGGAATGAAGCAAAAAGTCTGTCTATGTGCTGCATTGATTCAGGATCCCGAAATTTTATTTTTAGATGAACCTACGTCGAATTTAGATCCTGCAGCGACTAGAATGGTGAAAGATTTAATCTCTCAATTAGCAAAGAAAGCAGATAAAACAATATTTATATGCACTCATCTTCTTGATACTGCTGAAGAATTATGTGATATAATTGGTATCATAGTTAATGGCGAGATAAAAATTGAGGGAACTCCGAAAGAAATAATTGAATCTGTTGGTGCTAAAGATTTAGAGGAAGCATATTTAAAAATTACTGGAGCTTCTCGAATCGAGGATTTGCTTGGTTGGAGAGAGGAGATTACAAATAGTCATGAACTCGTAAGTAAAAAAAGAAATAAACGCAATAAATCGAGGTAAGATATAAATGAGGATTCTCACAACTGAAGAAATAATTGAAAAACCAGCATCTGAAATAACAAAGAAAGAGTTACCAGAGCTAATTCATCGAAAAAAGAGTTTATGGATGACAATCGCGAAGAATGAGATAAGAATTAGAACCAGTTATTTTAGAAATTATCGTAAAGTGTTTTTTATAGCATTATATTCGCTTTTATTAATATGGGCAGTGTTTATAGCTCCTTACTTATTCGATTTATTTATGCCAACTTTAGCAGAACAATTCTCCGATGTATTCAAGCCCGTAGTTGCTATTGCCATCGAATCTATTATGATGATGGTATTCTTAGCATTTGTAATATATCCTTTAAACAATGTATATAAGGAAAACGAAATTGCATCAAAAGAAACGTTATTGGCAACACCAGTTAGGGCGAATGATATTTTTATAGGGGAATTTATAGGTAAATCTCCACTGTATTCAACAGCAGTCTTAATCATTGCTCCCATAATAATAGGGGTGATAAATCCTATAGTTCATTTATCGATAATTCAATATATCATAATATATGGGACTGTTTTCTGTCATGTTTATTTTGCCAATCTGATAGGTTCAATCATCTCAGGTTGGATTGAACATAAAATCTTTAAAAATGAAAGAGCAAGAGACTTAGGAAAGGCTTTGGTATGGATATTTACAATTCTCTTAGTAGTGATAATGTATGCGGTAGTGTTTTTCTTTAATTTCTTGCTGGAACACCCTGAATTAAAAAATTGGTTAGCACTTTACCCTTCTCTTTGGTATTCAAATATCATAGTTTATTCAATAGATCCGACTTTTCTTAGTACATTTATTTTAAACATATGGATAAGCATTCTATTAGCTGTTAGTATCCCAATTATTACTTTATATGTTTCTTACAAAAAAGCTGAATCGTTTTATACTTTAGAAGGAGGTATTGAAAAAAATAATGTTACAATCATCGCAGTTGAAAATCCCTTTTATAAATTTGTAAGAAAAGTTTCTGGACGTAAATGGGGTGGCTTAATTGTAATGCAACTAAAGAGGTTTTTTAGAAAAAAAGCGAATATAGCTAGAGTTGCTTACGTAGTAGGGCTTATAGGATTTATGAGTTATTTTATATCAGTAATGGATGATGATGCATTTGGAATAGTCTATAGCACCACTATATTAATAGCAATAGGAGGGGGTATAAGCAGTATAATTATTGGACATCTTGCTTTTGTTGATTCTAAGGATTTAATTTGGGTTTATAAGCGATCTCCTAGAGGTATTAAAGCAATTGTATACTCTTATCTGCTTATGATGTTTATCTTCAATATTTTCTTGGCAATTTTTGTCACTATAATGCTTAATATTTTCTCTAATATTGATCATTTTAATACTGTGCTTTTCTTTGTGGAATTTTTAATCTTTGCGCAAATATCAATGTGTCAAGCTATGGGTTTCCAATGCATTTCTCCTGCATTTGGAGAAAAAGACTCTAGCATGAAAAGTAATGTCATGATCTCTATGTTGCTCTTACAACCTTTAATGTTTATACCTATAGGAATGCTGATGTTTCTTAATCCCGGAAGCGTTGAATCATTGAGATTAATAATCCAGGTTCCAATATTTCTTTATAATATTGGAGTGAGTATACCACTTCTATATTATGGTATGAAAAAACTGAATAAAATGGAGTAAATATTTCTAAGATTTTATTTATTTTTCATTTTTTTTTCTATTTATCAATTAAGAAATAAAAAAAAATAAATCAAGGGAGGAGAAATATATGAAAAGGATATTTTTAAGAATCATATCTTAAGAATTTAAGGTGAAAAAAATGACCGAAAAAGTTGATTTAAAGGAAATTGAGAAAAAAGCATATAGATCTGTATTCAATGATGGTTTATGGGATTTATTCACTGGAATGCTAATTTTAAATGTTGGAATGGGGCCATTATTTAATTTTGTTTTTGAATCGCTTGGTTTCTTAGCTGTCCTTATTTCCTCTTTAGTATGGAACATCATAACTTTACTAATATTTATTTTAGGTAAAAAATATATAACAACTCCTCGCGTTGGATACGTTAAATTTGGACCAAAACGCAAGTCAAAACAATTAAAGTTAAAAATTTTTTTACTAGGTGTATTTATTGTAAATTTGATTTTATTTCTGTTGCGCCTTATAGGTATAATAGATTATAGCCAAATTCAACCTTTCCTTATAACAATATTGTTAGGTTTTGGAATATTTACTATTCCGTTTTGTGTCATAGCTTATTACTTAGATTTTACAAGATTATATTATTATGCTTTTTCAGGGGGATTAGGATTTTTTCTTACCGATTTACTAAATCCAATTGTAGGTAATCCTTTAGATTTTATTATTATTTTTGGGTTCATAGGAGGGATAATTATAGTAATCGGATTATATTTTTTTATTCATTTTCTAAAAAAGTATCCATTATCTAAAAACGAGGTGCCATAAGAAATCGTAAAAAAGAAAACAGAATCAAAAGAATTCGTCCGACCTCTCAGTGATATTGATAAAATTATTCATGAACCGGCAAGGTTAATGATAATGTCATATTTATATGTAGTTGAGAGTGCTGATTTTGTTTTCTTAAGAAATCAAACGGGTCTTACTGATGGAAATCTATCTTCTCATTTAAGTAAGCTCGAATCTGCTGGATATGTAGATATTGAAAAGAAATTCAAAGGAAAAAAACCTCAAACAATGCTGAAACTTAGTGTAAAAGGTCGAGAAGCATTTGAACTATATCGAAAAAAAATGGAGCAGGTATTAGGTAGCTTAAGCGAAAAGTAATTAAAGTAGAATTTAAATAATGATTCCTATTAATTATCCTAATAATAAAATACGAAATTGTTCATTATTTAGCTACCGAACATTCCGATATTATAAGAAAGCTGGTAATTATCTCTGCAGCGTTTAGATTAAGTGAAAAAGGAGTGGAAGTCGAGAGAAAGGCAGCAGAATATTTTAGTAATATGTATCAGGAATAGATGCTTTTTTTGGAAATAGAATTTTGATCAATTTTTCTGACTCTGGTTTCAAAATTGAATCTTTGAGAATATATTTAATTTCTTCAAAAGTTTTATCTGAAAGAAGTAATTTTATTAGAGTTGAGCTAGGTATTTGAACATCGCAACTTCCTGGAAAAGGATATCCCTTTTTTGCCTCAAAATCTTCAACTTTCCCATTTTTGAATCTTAAAGTAAAAATCTCTCTATAATCACTAATTACAATATCTTGAGATAATCCTTTATATGAAGATCTTTCTATTCTTTGTTCTAATACCGGACTAATAGCATGCAAAAAATCTTTGATATTTGGGATTCTGATTTGCCAGCCATAACCTAAATCTCTCTTTCCACCTATTGAGCAAATATATTGGGCAAATTTAGTGTCAGAATTTACGTGAAAGACAATTTGATCCTTTTTCTCATTAAGGATTTCAACGTATTGTAAAATCTTAATCATAATTTCTTCATTGACTTCCGGAACTATAAGTGAAAAAGCAACATTATCATAAGATAGACCAATAGAAAAATAAGAAATTGGCTTTCCTTTTATCTTTATAAGAAATGTACTTAAAAAATTATTATCAAAATCATCATTCATGAATTTATACATAAAATTATCTGAATTAAATCTGTTTGATATAAAAAATTCTTCTTGTTCTTTATTATAAATCGATTTAATGAAAGCTAAATCTTGTTTTGTAGCTTTTTGAAAAGATATCATTTCAAGCTTTCTTGAAGGGACTTGATTTTTATTTAATACTATGTGTTCATCTAGATTTAAAGCAAATTCATATCCAAATCTTCGATAATAATAGGGAATCCCTCTAATTACAGAAAGGAGGTATCCTTCTTGTCTCATGATTTCTTCATATAAATTATTCATAATTCCCATAAGCCCCCTATTTCTATATTTAGGTAGAGTACCTACAAGCCCCATTTCACATATAGGAATTGGTATTCCATTAAAATTCCATTCTAATGGCATTAGTGTAATAGAAGAAACTATTTTATTGGAATCCTTTTTTTCTATATAAATCCAATAGATTTTATCTCTCTCAGGATGTTCCAAATATAAGCGATTTATATATTTTTTTAAGGATTCTTCTTGATGCACAGTTAGATTAAATGAGAGAAGCCTTTGTAATTCATCTGGATCATCAATAGCTACTCGTAAGACCAAATCATTTCCAATTATTTTAGAATATCCTTTTTGTATCATCATCAACTTTTAAATAAGAAAAATTTTCATTGAAATAACATTTGGCATGTAGTTGACCCGTTAATCCTAGGCTTTTAGGTGGAGTGGGGACTTGAAACTATAAGGAATGGAAGATATCAATTACCGTTTAGTGTCCGTCTTACACATTCATAAAAGCTACGATATATATTTTTCCTTTTCTCATATAAAGCACAGGTTTTATAAATGATGGGATTTTGATGGTATAATTCATGATCTGGTTCATGCCATAGATTTTCATCTTTTAAGACATGTTTAAAATCTTCTATATCAATTACATTTTTCAAATCTTGCTTATTTAAAATGACTATGAGGGGTATTTTTGTTAATAAATCTCCTCGCGCCATATTTTTTAATTCCTTTAGGGATTCTATATTATCTTCGAATAAGTGTGTTTGGGAATCAACAGTAAAAATAACACCATCTGTACCTGTGTATATCTTTTTTCTTAAGGGAGAGAATTTTCTTTGACCTGCCACGGTGTACACATGGAAAGTTAGATTTTTTCTACTTTCTTGGTTGGTTGATTGAAAGGTTCCACGATCAAAATATAAAGTAGCACCGCTAGCCGTAGAAATTTTAGTTAAATTTCCAACAGGTTTAATATCTTTTTCATCTTCTTTTGTTAATCTATAAAGCGTATCTACGATTGTTGTTTTTCCTGAACTAGCCATTCCCCAATAGAGGATTTTTATATGCGCCCTATTATCTTCCGTAAATCGAACCATTGAATACTCCTTTAGAATTTGTGGTTTCCAAATCGCAAACTTTTTTTTCTAGATGTAAGTTTATGCAGAAAATATATTTAATATTTACTTATAAGTTTTAGAAAACTTTCTAATAATTTCAATTTTATTAGATAATATTTAATTTTTTTCTGTAATAATACTCCTTTAAGACTTTAAGGGACCATTATCGGAAGAGTGATCCAATACGGTCTTCTATTTTCAATTTCAAATCTCCTAAAATTTCATCAATTTCGGGCTCAAAACGTTTAAAAGTAATAGGTTTTTTTGAAAAAATCTCATGAAGATCAAATTGTTTTCGAAAAGATGAGATAATTTTCTTTAAATGTTGTTTTACAAAAGTTGTATTTGTACCTTTTTCAATAATGGCAAATGATAATAATGGTTGAGCAGGATCTTGTTCTTTACTTGGAACTTCAATCATTTTATAATAACAGACAATTTGGAAGTTTGCAAAGGATATTACATTTATTTTATCATCATATACCTCAGAAATGTAATCTTCTAGTCCAGTTAAAAATTTAGCACGTATTTTAGGATCTAGGACCTTATCTACAGATGAATAATACTTGATTTCAACTAAATTTTTTGGGCCTAGATTAATCCCAACCTCTAAAACTGCCATTTTTCAAATTTTTTTTTCTTTATTTTGAAATTTCATTTAAAATATTTGTAATTCTCATAAAAAATTTGTGTATCTTTTAATATTCCAAGACCTTTTATCTTCTTCGAACTTCGCTGAAAATCTCGTGATGGAAACTATAAATGAAGTTCTTTCGTATAAAAATTTATAATGCTCGCAGATAAAATTAATTTCTCTCCTTATCCATTAAAGGAGAACATGTCTTGGATTAAACGTTTTATTGTTGGTCCTGCTATAAAGAATGAGGGTAATATTAACTACATATCCAAAAGCTATTTATTAAACAATATTACCCCAAAATACACCATTTCTTTTATAGGGGACATTATGGACATGAGTTCAAAAGATTTAATAATTGATAAGAGTGTTAAAAATTTCGTAAGAGGATCAGACTTTCTTATTGGTAATTTTGAGGCAACTCTAACTTCAGAAAAAAAATTTGCGAAAAAAAGACATAAACCTCAAATAATGGACGCTCTTGAAACTTTATTCCAATCAAAAAACACATATTTATCAACAGCAAATAATCATAGCGGTGATTATGGTCAACTATGGTTTTCAAATTCGATAGATCAATTAAAAGAACGAGGTTTTAACGTTTTTGGTAATAAAGAAACCCCTTTTCAAGATATAACGAATGAGTTAAGAGTTATTGGAAGTACTCAATGGTCAAACAAACCTTGCAATTATTTAACAAAATTTGAAGATTCAGTACAATTTCTTAAAACGGATTCATTTAATTTATTATTCCCCCATTGGGGTTATGAAATGGAATTATATCCGCGTATAAAAACTATTAATCATGGTAGAATTTTATTACATGAATTTGATGGTTTGATTGGGCATCATTCGCACTGTCCACAACCGGTATCAGTTTTCACCGTTGATAATGTTAATAAATTAATTGCGTATTCTTTAGGAAATTTTTGTATTGGTATTGAAAATAAGATGCATAAATATGGAATTGTAGTGAAAATTAACATAGGAAGAAACTTGGAGGGTAAATGGCTAATTGGTAAAGTTGATTGGACTTTTATAGGGTCTCGCTCTTTATCTGAACAAGAATACACTGTTGAAATTGTAGACAATTATAATCCAAACTAGTTCCTATCCTAATATAAAAACTTTTTAAATGATTATGATGGGTGAAATTATATGGATATTGTTAATTTAATTAAAGCGATTACTGCTGTAATAACAACAATAATGGCATTGGTTGTAGGATTTCGGGTCTTAACTTTAAATCCCGCTAATTGGTTAAATAGGTGGTTTATGTTGTTCTTTATTTCCTCTTCTTTAGGGTTTTTAACCTATACAATTTACCATTTGATTACAAATAACTCAGATATTATTATTCCTCTTATGGTAACTGCCCATATTTTTTTCAATTTTGCCATTGTCTCTTTAATGATGACAGTTTTTATATTGGAAAAATTTGCGAAAGTTGCAATGAGTCTTCAATACTTTGGAACAATGATGGTGCTATTTTTAGTAATGAGTTTGGGATATTTTATCTGGGTTCCAAAATTAGATATGGATAGTTATGAACAGGATATTGTCAATACTACAACTCCTCGTGGTTGGTTTATTTTCGTTAATGTTCTCAGGATAGTAATGAGCCTTTATGTTGTGTACAAATATATTATGATGACCAGAAAAATAGAGAAAAAAACGAAAAAGAGAATACAATGGTTTTCTATAGGAGTAATTATAGTCGTTATAGCTCTTTTTATCAACGTAACTGCAGGGTTTTTCCGCCCAATTGAAACAGTAATTGAAGTTATGGCATTAATCGCAATTGATGTAGGAAGTTTAGCAATATTTAAAGGATTTTTAATTTAACAAATTGGTTTGAATAAAAAGAGATTTATAAGTAATATTCGGTTTCTGTAATAAAAAGATCTGCAATTGTTAACCATTTCCGCTTCGTCTCATAATCACAAAAACATTTATTAGTATATTCTTTGCCCCTCTTTAGATTTTTAAGGGCTAATTTATAGTTTTCGAGTTCTTTATAACAAATGCCTAGTTTAATATAAGTCTGATAGATGAACCATCCAAAACTACTCATTTTGATTGCTTTTTGAAATTGCTCCACCGCTTTTTCATATTCTTCAAAATTCATGAGAATTTCACCATATGAATCATAATATGCCCCATTATTAGGCTCATTCTCAATTACTTGCTCAATAATTTTTACTGCTTCTTCTTTTTTGTTTGCATACTGATACCAATAAGCTTTATAATTAAGAATATTATAATCCTCAGGATTTTTTTCAAGCAATTCATCGATAATTTTAAATCCTGCATCTATATTTCCTAATTGCCTATAAACAGATGCTTTTTTCATTTTAATGTCCTTTTCCATTTTAGGAAAGGTTTCAAGCATCTTATCAAGAAATTGTAATAAATCGTCATACTGGTTGTAATACAATAGAATAGCACTTTTAGAGTTATATAAGTCAATTCTCTTAGGAGTTAGCGTAATAGCTTTATCAATCACTTCAATCGAATCTTCAAATTTTTTCATCTCGAGAAAAATACGGCTTTTTAATTGATAATATAGTGCTTTATTCAACTTGATAGAATCTAAATTAATTGCATTATCAAGATCATTTAAACCGGAATCTTCTTGCGTTTTTTCATTATCAAATTTATAAATACGATTATATCCAAGAGTTAATCCTTTTGTAGCATAAGAAAGAGGATGGTTTGGAAAATTTTTAAAAATTCTATTTGTATTAATTAATGCGCTTTCAAAATCTCCAATAGTCATACTTGAAAAAACAGAAAGAAAGAAAATTAAAATGTTAGTTTGATCCATTTCCTTACTCTCTGATGATTCTAACTCTTCATTTAAAAAATCCCTTACATCTTTAAAACGATTTAAATAGCACAGTATGATTGCTTTTTGAATGATTAAGATTGTATAATCTTGATTTGACTCTATAGCAGGATTTACCGTTTCTAAGGCTTTATTATATTCTTTCTTATCGATTAAGTGTTGTATTACCTTACTTGTTGAATCTAATTTAGATTTATAATATGGTTTTAGTATTTCTAATATTACAGTATCTAATTGATAATTAATTTCATTCTGACCAATAAATTGATATTCCAAGTCCTCAGGATTTCTTAATTGAAATATATCTATCATATTTTGCCAAATAATAGCGTCTAACTTATCATATGTTTCCTTTAATTCAACTTTTGCTTCAATTTTATAAGCTAAATAATTGATATAATTAGGGAGAAATTTTTTCAGAGATTCCTTTAGGGCTTTGTTAAATAATATATCACATATATCTGCTAGAATATGATTTTGAATACTATTTATATCGAAGGGTCTTGAAAATAACCTGGTTAAATATGTAAATTTAGTAATATATTTTTCAGTAATTGCTCGTAGCATTAATTCTAAAGTTTCATTTTCTTGAAAGTAATAATAGATATCTGGTGATACTTTTAATTTGAAGAATTTAATTGGATATATCTTATTCTCTACAATTTCATCAATGTAATACCCCAGTTTCTTGATATCTATCCTATATTTCTTCGAAAAATCTTCAGGTGCAATATGATCAGGATATTGATTTGGATGATTTATCGAAAGAAATAATAAAATCTTTTTAAAATCCAATTGGTCTGTTAGCATAGATTTAACTCGATCATAATCTAATTTTATGACGTTTGTGAGAAACCGAAATTGAATATCTTCATCTATTATATTATAATCTTCAAAAAATTCTAATGTTTTTTTAGTAATCTCTTCAATTCTTTTGCTTTCTTCATTTAAAATTGACTGCCTGTCTAAATCATAATTTTGTAACATTCTAGAATATTCTACTTTACCTGAGTGAGTAATTCTGTACTCTTTATTTTCTTTAATTACAAGACCGTTTTCTAATAAGAAATTCATTTTTTTTGATAATGACGATTGATTAATGGAGAGAGGAGGTTCAAGAAAATTCGACCATTTACAATAAGTATTATTGTATACCATCCAAAGAATCCAATCATCATAATTTCTTTTCCTTCTAATTACTTTGGGAGGATAATTTAATTTTCTCTTCTTTTTACTTTCTCTAGATATCTCGTGAAATCTCTTTTTGCCATCATCTGTAATCTTATAATATCCTCGAGAATAATTATCGACATATCCTTTACTTTTTAGGATGTTAAAATATTTGGATAAAGTAGAAGTACTAAATCCAAGAGGTTCTTTAGTAAAACTAGCCCATGTACATTCTTCGTTATTAAATAGCATCCAAAGAATTATAAGTTCAAAATTTTTATTTTCGAATTTAGGAGGGTTATATATCTCTTCAGGAGGATAATTTATTATGCTCATGATTTCTTTGCTTTTTACTTATTTTTTTGATTCTATAATTATAGTTAGGTTTTTCTTCTATTTATAAGATTCGAACTTCGTAAAAAGTTGCCACAATTTAACTATAAAACGAAGTAAATTGATATTTCAATTAAAGAAAAAAAAATAAAAAAAAGTAAAAAAAAGGTGATTGTGAATAATGGGTTGGAATTATCCATGGCAAGCAAGAGCAACTGGAGGAATAATAAATATAATTGGTTTTATAATTTTATCTGTATGCTATCTCAGTGATTTTTCACTTTCAGGAGATTTATTAATTGTAGGTATTGTTCTTGCGGTAATTGGTCTTTTGATTGGGGCCCCAGAAGTACTTTATGGAATAATAGTTGTAATATGTGCAATACTAGATGGTTTATCATAAAATTAAAGATTAAATATTAAAATCCTTTATAGGATTCTTTTTTTTCTTTTAGAATTATATTGGTTATTAAGACTAAAATTTTATATTTAGAAAAATCTAATCTTCTATTAAAAAGAAAAATGGTGTGATGTGAATACCAATTAGCGATTCAAAGAAAGATTCAGAAAAATTTCGGAAATTTAAGATTGTGGTTATAGGGGATGGTTTCGTAGGAAAAACTACCTTGATTCTGAAATTTACTCAAGGAACTTTTCAAAAGGATTATCTTAAAACTGTTGGTGCGCAACTTTCTGAGTTTGATGCAGAAATTAGTGGAGATAAGATTAGATTATTATTTTGGGATATAGCTGGGCAAGACGATTTTCATTTTTTACGTCCTTCTTTTTATAGAGCAAGTAATGCCGCCATTATTGTATATAGTCTCGAAGAAAATGATTTGGGTAAACGGAGCTTCAAAAATATTAAAAAGTGGCATGAAGATACTATACAATTCTGTGGTGAAATTCCTATAGTGATTTTTGCTAATAAAGTCGATTTGATCAAAGAGGATAGTTTAGATCACTCTGGGATTCAAGAGATTGTAAAAAAACGAAATTTTCTTGGGTATTACATAACTTCCGCTAAAACAGGGCAAGGAGTCCATGAGGCTTTTAATTCACTAATTGAAAATTTATATTATAAACATAAATCGATATCTACAGAATTATAAAGTCTATAAGCTAGTTAGCGAAGTTGGAAAAGAATTTAGACAACCTATTGTGGACGTTTATGGTGTTCCAAGTATAGTAGCACCAATAAAAGTGAATAATTTTAGATTTACAAGTAAAACCCAACACTAAATTTTCCTTTATAATTTTTGGCAACTTGGACAATAGAATCCATGCCTTCCAGAAAGTTCAAAACGTTCGATTTCAGCATTACAGATTGGACATTGTTCCTCTTTCTTGCGGTGCGGTATTAAAAAACTTGTTGGATAGCTACTTAAATCACCTTGTTTTTCTATTCCAAACTTCAAAACTCCCTTAATATTATCATACAATTCTTTTATTTTACTTTCATTTAAGGCATCAATTTTAGTTTTTGGATGTAATTTTGTTCTGAATAAAATTTCATCAGAATAAATATTACCAATACCAGCAACAAAGCTCTGATTTAATAAAGCATTTTTAAGAATAGCAGTTCTTCTCTTAGTTGCCTCTTTAAATTCTTCAAGGCTCATTTTGAAAGCATCTGGTCCTAATTTTTTCTTGGTGGTAAATTCCTGAATTGAATCAACGATATCTAATTTTCCAAACATTCTACGAGAGATATAAGCTAAATTATAATCATTCTTGAATTGAAATATGACTTTACTGTAGTTAGGGTCCACCTCTTTTTTATTATAATATTCTAATTCTCCAGTCATGCCAAAATGAAATACAAGATATTTTGGCTTGAGATGAACAAGAAGATATTTACCATGTCGCGTGGATGATTCGAATTGTTTATCTTTTACTGATTTTATTAGATAAGAATCATCGATATTCAAAACTCTAACGTCAATTATTTTAACTTCTTTAATTACTTGCTTTAAAGATGTTTCATCTAAATATCGTTTAAATGTTTCCACTTCTGGAAGTTCTGGCATAATTGCAAAGAAAATAGTTATTAAATTACAAAATTTAATTTACCTTATATCGTTTTAAGTTAAAAATTATAAATATCGATACTATTAAAGCGATAGATGAGATAAGAATAATAATGGGATACCCTGGAATAATACTTTCTGAAAATAGAGAAGATATCCGAACTTCTTTGAAATATATCCAATCTGGTATCTCTTGTACACCTAATCCTCCACGATGAACGTTTCCAAGTTCAGATAGAAGATCTAATGATACAATTTTATCGAAATTATGGTTATAGAACAGATGGAATTCTAAATTGACGGGATCAAAAATATTACTATACTTTGTGCCATATTCCCCTTCTTGATGTACAGCATCTAAGACATCTCTGCAAGCACCAAGAGTAAGATCTGCCTCATCCGTTATACTTGCAAGCATACTTGTAGCGGTACTATATCGGCTACAGGGGTAATATCCATTGGCTGGATTTGCTAAGTTAAAATTAGTTGATACTAGATAATGAGATGAATTTTTGCGAGTAAATGCAAATTCTCCATCTAAACCCACGCTTATGACAACAGCATCTCCTGAAGCATCCGCATAATGGATCTGACAACTCCAAACACTACCCAGATAATGAGTTTGGTACCAATGGATTACTTCACTAACATTTGCACATTCAAAAAGGGTTTGTTCTAATACATTTGTATAAGGAACTTCTCGCTCGGGGTGAGGATTCATAGGTATTGCGGGAAGTCCATTACCATCTACACACAAACCTTGATCATTCATGCCTCCTTGGGCATAGCCATCTGCCGGATCATCATTATATCTGAACCCAAAAGCTACAAAACCATATGTAGTAATAGTTTCGAATAATGGTGTAATCTCTTGAGAAGGAACCAACCACATATATGTCTTAGGCAAGCGATAATCCTCATTATTTCCAAAATATATTGTATCGCTAATATTTACAGTAAAAATAGTACAAGATCCAGGAATAAAAGTATTTTGAATAGGTTGAGATCTTGTATAAGATAGATCAGTTCTAACAATTGAAGAAAAAATTAAACTTCCAACTAAAATTGAAAAAAGAAATCTAGAAATATGAACTCGATTCATAATATTGGTTAAACATTTAAAATTATAAATGTTTAATCTTAATTAATAACATTTCAAGATATCTACTTAATTTCTTACTCTGAATAAGTCCCTAGAAAGCAATCTCTTTATATTTAATTTTAAACCTAATATCAATGGTGTTAAATTGGGATGTTTTTATTAATTATAGCTTTAGTAATGTTTGCTTCTACGGTTGTGGTTTCATTCTTTGCTTTTTTGTAACTGGAAGTGAGATAATGGGTTTGGCTGAACGGTTTGTCATTATAGCTAATGGACAATATATCTTTGTACTTGCTCTGAAAACATATCGCACATATGAATAAAATTACAGAACTCCGGGACCATAACTTTTACTTATCTAACTTTTTAAGTTTTTTAATAATTTTTTTTTTTATTTTTTCATAAGAGGGTGGAGGACCAGTTCTTATTTGTTGGTCATCAATATATAAAGCATCTAAAATCCCCCATTCTAACAGCTTTTCTCGTTCAAATGTATCAATTTCTTGATAAATAACTTTATCTCCTAATTCACTTGCAGCCTTTTTAGCTCTCTCTCTTATTAGATTTTGAGCGGGACACCATCCATTAAGAAAAGAAGTTACTAAAACTTTACCCAATATTGGTTGAGGTCGCTTTTTTTCTTTTATCCACTTAGGGGGAATCGCACCATCGGTAAATGGTTTCCATAACAATGAAGCTATGCTATCTTTATCTATTCTTGAATAACCATTCTTTTTAAACCATGAAGCTTTCATCCAAAAAGGAAGGGAAAGACCCCATGCAACTATTCCTTTAGCACCTCTTTTCTTAACATCTTCTTCAGCGGCTTGAAGTAGAGCCTTTCCATAACCCATTTTTTGAAAATCGCCTCTCCCTTCTTTATATCCATGAACCCAGATACAATTTATGAAATAGAGATCAACCCCTTCAGCATTAGAATATTCTATTGGGATATATTGAATCATTCCACCAGCGACTCCTTCATCATCAACAGCAAGCTTAACTCCAAGCCCTTTATCCTTCATCTTATTAAACCATTCCTGTTTATGATTTCCTGCTTCTCGTATCTCATCTGACCATTCCTCAAGACACATAAAATATTCTTGTAAATATTTATCCTCAAGATCTATAATCTTCATATCTATTACCATTTGATAATTTTATTTTAAATTTAAGAAAATTAAATTAAACTATCTTAATAAAAAAAGGTTATTCTTGCAGAGTAATTACTTAAAAAAATACTAAGGAGTATCTACAAACAAATTATTAATCCTCACTTTTTGAATATTATAAAGATCAAAATTGACAATAAGGATTTGGCTCTAAATGTTAAGTTTTTATTATTTTCTATAATAACACCCCACGATAAATAAGGATAAGAATTATTTATGAATAATTTTAAATTCTTATTTAATCTTCTGATAGTTAGAATAGAATTCCTAGGAGTGAAAACAAATATGGAAAAGTCTAAAAATGATGATCCAGCTCAAGAGGATACAGTTATAATACGAAAGAAAAAGAAAAGAAATCCATTCAGCCAATTTTTTATTGACTTGAAAAAGGGTTTTAAAGGATTTTCTGAAAAATCAGGAAAATTCTTCTTACAAGTGAATAAAAATTTTTCTAATAATTTGAGGAAAATGAAAGGTTCATTGAAGAAGATGATGAAAAATTTAAAAGAGAGTGATCCTAAATATAAGCGATACAAGAGACTCTGTTACAAATTAGAAAAGATGGAATATAAACTATCTGAAATAAAAGACGACACTAAAGAGATTAAATTGAAAGTGTCTGAAGTTGCTTCGTTGATTGAACCTATGATGGAAAAAATCGATAATATTGAAACTTATATGAAAGAAAATCTAGGTTCCGATTGGAAGATTTTAAAGAATGCTTGGCAAAGATGTAAAGACGGAGAAATCTCAAAAGCACAATTCATTAAGATGGGATTAGTAAAGGTTGGAAAGAGATTTGCAAGCATCTTTATTCAAGTATGATTTTTATCATAATTTTTTTTTAATAATATTTTTCAATAAAACTATAAAGTCCATCAGGATATAAAGGTCGACTTTCTTGTTTGATTTCTTCTAAACTTTTCCAGTAAGCGTTAAATTTAGTTTGATTCTCATCATCCTCTTGCACTATGAGAGTTTTTCCATATAAAGTATTATCAATCAAAGTCGCATCAAAAACCAATACAATTTCATGACCCATCTTTCCCTCATACATAAAAATATTTTCAAACATGGTTAAGAACTTTATATCTTTAATTTCTGCTTGGATTTCTTCTCTAATTTCTCTTTTCAATGCTTGTTCCCAATATTCACCAAATTCTATTGCTCCACCTATTGGTCTATAAAAGGTTTGATCCTTTCCTTTATCATATCCTTCGAAAACAAGAATCCTTTCATTATGGTAAAATAAGCATATAACAATTGGTCTTATATCCCTCCAACTCATTGTTGCATCACAAAATATCTCAAATAGTTAAAAATTAAAAAGATCTATTATTTGGTAGATCTATAAAATCTAATTATTAAAAATAATTGATTAGTTAAAAATAAAAAGAAGCTTATTTAGATTTTATTATAAATTACTGTTAATTAGAGAACAATTTTATTTATTTTTGCATTGCTTCGATAACTTTCTCCACCTCTTCAACTCCAATAATAGCGTGAGTTTCAAAATGTACAAATGGAGAGTATTGTTGCAATTGAATGTTAATCTCTACTTCGTCCCCTTCTATAATGCTAAATCCTCTCAGTTCGCCTACAAAGGAACCCCAATGAAGAGTTCTTCCACTTTTTATATCTTCTTTTACAAATTTCAGTAAAGCACTCCATCCTACTGCTCGTTCTTTACGACTAACTGGTAATCGTGTTGAATCTATTTCCCAAAGAAGCAAATATTTTCCCATTTGTTATCACCCTTTTACTTTTGTAAATATTTTATATTTTGCACATAAATGTACAAGTATTTAATTATGCTAAACAAATTATTAAATCTTTACAAAAAAGAGGTAAAAAAATTTGATTATTATAAAAATGAGTATATATTCTTATTTAAACAGGTTCTTTTTCATTCTATCCCCAAAGCAGCGCGTGCTTTATCTAAGTCGTCAACTCCGAGAACTATTCTGTTATTCTCGGCAAGATAGATTAGGTCAATATTAACTCCTACATTACCTATTTTACGCGCCATTTTCCCTCCTGTGCCCGGTTTTCCTGCAATATTACCAATATCCATAACGAGTACTTCACGCACAGCGCGTACTTCAAAACCAGCGTCTTCGAGTACCCATTGAGTTGTGGTTTCATCTTCTACTAAAAGATGAATAATACCTTCATTTTTTAGGGGAAATCCACATATCCCTTCCATATTGATGCCATTTTTTCCTAGGGTCTCCCCCATATCAGCTAACATACCCGGTTGATTTTTTAAAATAACTGTTAAATCTTTCAATATTTTTTTCCTCCTATTTTTATTTTTTTTATTAGAACAATAGGATTAGGTTAAAATTATTCTTCGCGGAATTTTATTATCAATATCAATCCTATACAAACAAGAACAATAGTAATTACTATACCAATTATTAAATAAGAAATGGTAATAAATTTTATTCGCTTTGTTGGCCATTCCATCTGTTCAAATACATGAGGCGCTACGGTGAGAGATATAAGCGTAAATACAATTTCCATACCTGCTACCCCTAACAAAATAAATCCTATATTCTTCTTTTTCATTCTATATTACCAATTATTTTTTTCGTCAGACGTAAATAGATTTTTATGTAAAAAGATTATGAATAAACATATAATATTTTTTGTTGGATAAATTGGAAAGAAAAAAAAGTCAAATTTCTTTATACCATTTACTAATTAAATTATGCTTTTTAATATATCTAAGAAGATAAACAGCGATAACAGCCGTTATTAAAGTTTCAATAAACCATATAAGTTGATATACTGTTAAATCAGCATCTATTTGGTGACGTCCGATATTAATGGTACCAAAATCTTTTATAGAGTAAAGTAATATATCGGGAGATTGCATAATTATCGGAAAAAAGATCTCTATGTTTTCATGTGCGGGAAGATCGAGTAAAAGATGTGTTAATCCTCCAATCAATGCAGAATATGACGCAACAATAAAAAATTTTCTATTATATTTTTTTTTCTTTAAGTTATCCCATTGATCTATACCAAAATATTTTAAAGGTTTAGCAAAAATTCCATTTCTCTTCGCAAGATTAGCGTAAAATGGTCCAATATATGTACAAAATAGCATGGTTAAAATAAGTGTTAAAGGTAAGGTAATTAATATTAGCCCCAATAAACTATGAGTAATATTTCTAAATGTGAAAGATAAAAACGGGTCAAAAATTATATTGACATCAGGAACTATTGTACTAATGCATAAAGCTGTTCCATCAAATTTATTCGGATATTTTACCTTTAATATCAATCCAGGTGCTTGGTGAGATAATACGCCGCTTGGCATCTGAATATCATATTTAATTTGTAATTATGAGATTTATTTAATAGTTAAAATAAAATATATCTTATTATTATAGTTTATATTCAATAAATTGTATATGTTTATATCATATTGGCTGGTTAAATTAATCCTTTTACGTTTTTATGAGAACGAGGAGGACAGTATAAGTATTCGATATTAGGATAACCGATTGTCATAACACCCCAGCTTCTACCCCTGATGCCTGCTAATTTTGTTAATTTAGGATTAATTTCTAAAGCTATTTGCATCCAACCAATCCAACATGTACCTAAACCTAGTGTTTGAGCAGCTAATCGTCCATAAGTAATTATATTTCCTATATTAAAATGTTCAAAAGTAGTTTTGCCTGTAGAATATACGATTATTATATGTGGTGCATCATAATAAATAGGATAGTTATAAATTTTCTTTCTAATTTCAAATGATTCCGCAAAATGTGACCTTGTTGATGGATTTTTTAGAAGTTCTTCTATAACTGCATCAGATAAAGCTTTTAATTGTTCTGGGTCAGACAAAATTACAAATTTCTCCCCTCTTAGATTTGCAGCAGTAGGTGCACATTCCATTGCTCTAATTACTTTTTGTAATGTATCTTCAGGTACTTTTTTGTGTTTATAAAGTCGAATCGAACGATTTGCACGTAGAAAATTATACATTTTTTCATATGGTATATAATTTGGTAAATTTGCTATTCCATCAAATGTATAAGGTTCATCTCCTAAATTTTCATGTAGGATTGCTTCTTGAGGGCATACTGCAATGCAGTGACCACATAACGAACAAGATCCAAAAGCATCATTAAAGATAATTTTCTCTTGTTCTTTATCTTCACTATATCTTCTTGGACATACCCTTACACATAATCCACAATTTGTACATCTATTATAATCAATTCCAATTATTGGCATCTTAATTTTCCTTTTAATTTTAAACTATTAAGGAAGCTTTATTCTAATAATTTCCTAAAATAAAAATACATATTACTTGAATTGTTTTTAGTAAACCTAAAATATAAGGCTTTATTATTTGGTAACTTAGTTTTAGGTTAAAAAAAAAATAGTGAAATAATATGACACTAAAAAAAGAAAAAGTCAAATGTCCTGTATGTAATTCTAAGTTTATTCCAGAATCATTTCATTTTGAAAAAACGAGTTTTGATCATATAGAATCCAAAGGAGAGGTTGTTGAATTTCCAAAGGGCTCACATCAACTTGAAGTTAAGCCATTTACTTCTATCCAGGGTTCATTTGTAACATATTGTCCTCAATGTGGATATCTGATAAAATTTGCAGCAGAAATTGGTAGAAAAGAAATAGTAGAAGAACCATCTCGAATAAAAAAATGGGGGTCATTTAAGGAATTTGGGAAATCATATAAATATAAGTTTGACCGCCGTGAGAAACCCTATATGGATTTTTCAGATTATTTTATAGAAAAAGTTGATAATATTAAAAAAGATATTAAAAATGCTTTAGATGAAGTGAATTTTGCCCAATGGGGAAGTTCCTATAGTACATGGAAAGGGGATAAATCTATTGACTCATTCAAATTCTTAATACACTTTTATTCAATTTTATTAGACTATTTAGACTCCCAAGTTAATGATTATAATAATAAAACAGTGGTACAGAAAATAGAGGAATTAAATTTACCTAAAAGTCTGGAATTATTAATTAAAAAAGTAGGAGAATTAAGGAATAAAATAGCTCATGAAGTTTATGAACTAAATGAGGAAGAGGAGAATTTAGTGGAAAGAACATTTATTCAATTTATGCATTATTTGGTAATGAAACAATTAAAACCTCTAAATTTGAATAAGATTGAGATTGAACCTGAATATTCCTTTATTGACATAAATAAAATTAATTATGAAATTCAAGAGTTTTTGCATTTATATTTAGGGAACGTGCTACCTATAAGAGAGTTTTATAAGGAGTTCCTAATACCATTATTAGAAGAACTTGGAGTTAGAACCCAAGAATTTAATCCTTAAAGACATGCTTTTTATCTTTTTTCTATTGATTCAAGACGATTTAATTAACTCCTTGATGTTAATGCCACAAGAGAAATTTTAAATCCATTAGTAAAAAAATTCTATGAATAAGAATTATATATTACATTAATTTATTTAAAATAGAGTTAAGGATTAAAATTGATATGATATGCCAAAAGCTAAAGTTAATGGTTTTAATTTATATTACGAAATCCATGGTAACGGTTTTCCACTTTTAATGATTCTAGGTTTGTCTGAAAATATTTACTGGGTGGATCCTCCGCTTATAGAAGAACTTTCAAAGAGTTTTAAAATAATTATATTTGATAATAGAGACGTTGGGCGGAGTGACAGAACGGAGGGTGAATTTACCTGTAAAATGATGGCTGATGATACAGATGGATTAATGGATGCTTTAGATATCAATAAAGCACATATTTTTGGTCATTCTATGGGCGGATTTATCGCTCAAGAGTTAGTTCTTAATTATCCTGAACGAGTTGAAAAGCTTATTCTTTGTTCTTCAGGTTTTGGTGGATCAAAAGCACCTCTAATAAATCCTAAAACGATGCGTTTTTTAATGAAATTGTCTCGACGAGAGCATACAAGAAAAGTGATTGAAGAAGGGATGTCACATATGTTCTCAGAAGATTTCATAAAGAATAATTCTGAATATATAAAGAAGAAAATAGAGGATATCCTCACAATTCCAACAGAACCAGAAGTTTTTATGCGGCAAATAAGTACTGGATTTAATTCCTATAGGCGATTGAAAAACATTAAAGTGCCCACATTAATATTACATGGTAAGGAAGATATTCTTCTCCCCCCTGGAAATGCTGAATTACTTGCAGAAAAAATAATTGGTGCAAAACTCATTTATTTTGAGAATGTTGCACATATGATATTTATGGAAGAACCTAGAAAGTTTATCGATGAAATAATTAAATTTCTTAAAGATAATTAAAATGAGTCAATTATGAATCTGAATTAAAATTCAAACCTACACTTAGTACATACTCTCTTTTTTGCATAGATGCGTCTTGGGATATAGCTAATAATCTTAGATTTATCATCCTCTTCTCTAATAGCAAACCCCGACGCACCACAGTTAGGACATACCCTTTTCAGCGTGCTAGTAACTATACCGGAAGGAGAAGTAGAGGTTGTTTGTTGTTTAGGCACTGAAGGGGTGTAAGATTGCTGGCTTGGGTAAGATGGTGCTGTTGGTTGGAGTGATATATTTTGAATTTGGGCTTTTAATTGATTGTTCTCATTTAGTAATTTTGTTATTTGATTCTCTTGTTGAGTAACAAGTACTTGATAATATTGAATTTGATTGTATAATTTTGTGATTTGCTTTGATAATTTATCGATTATAGTCTCATAATCGGATTCAGGATCATCTATATTACTATACATAATATATATTCTTTCTTCGCATTCGACAATATTGTCGCATGTTCCTATTGTACTTAGTTTGTACTAAAATATAAATATTATTGGATAAAAATTTCGAAAAATCCGATTTATGTCATAGGAGGAATATCACGAATCTTATGCTTTTTCGGGGATTTTTTCGATCCTTTTTTCATTAGTGCTTCTTCTACTCCCTTGTATGGTTTCACGGGTTTTAATGGGTCAAATGGGGTATTACATGCCCAGCACGCATTTTCTAAATTACTTAGTGCAGTTGAACATTTATTACAATAGAGCGCATCACACTCTGGACAAAGATATATCGTTCTTAATGTTTTTCCCTTACATACCAAGCAAATTTTTTGTTCCCTATGAAATATTACATCTTCTTCAGTAACTTCTAGTGGTCTGGTGAATATTCCTAAAATATCGGATTGTATTTCTTTATCTTCTTCATGCTTTACTGAAATTATTATTTCAGATCGTATATCCCTTATAACGAGAAAAAACAATGTGTATATATATACAAATGCTATAAAAAATTCAACG
Organism: Promethearchaeota archaeon; assembly: GCA_048938025.1. Classification (GTDB taxonomy): domain Archaea; phylum Asgardarchaeota; class Lokiarchaeia; order Sigyniarchaeales; family SOKP01; genus Loki-b32. The sequence continues at coordinate 61,106 of JBHLMP010000005.1, read as the reverse complement.
ACAAAGATAGGATTTAAGCCTTTGACAATATCAACATATATTATAACTATGAATAAGGGAAAAGTTATAATTGCATATCCTACCCAATAAATTAAAGCTCGAGAAACTACTTTAGGGTTAATAATTGTTGGAAGTATGGTGATACAACAACCTAAAATTAAAAAAAGTGGACCCAAAATTAATGGGTATGCATTTAACTCCTTATGGACACTTTTTGCGAGATTTAATGACATTATGAATAATAAGAAACCGAACAATAGAAATGAAGAAACGGCCTTAAACTCTAGATGAGACCATCTTGTATAAAGATATAATACAAGTGGGACTAATATTAATAATCCAAGTAATATAGGTAAATTAAACACAATTTTCGCCATTGATATGGTCGGAGAAGAAATTTCTATTCCTGTTAATATTATGAATGCTATTGTAAGAAGATATTTCGTACGTTTTACTACTATATCAAAGGCTAATATGAAGAATATACCCCCAATTCCGATTGAAATATAACTTGCTCTACCAAGATGCTCATAAAGTGATATATAATTATCATAATCGCCGTAAAAAATATTATTAACAAAAGTCCCTTGAACTTGAAAAACCTGAAGAAAAGTAAAAAGTAAACCAAATGCGAAACTGAAGGGTAGACTTGCTAGTCCAAACATAATAATTCTTTCATTAAAAATTTCTCTCTTTCTCCCTTTATATATAAAATATACTCCACACATTAGTGCAAATGCGATACCAATTCCCCAAAGGAGACGCTCTAAGGGATCCCAAATCATTACAATTGCCATTGACTTACCCTAATAATTAAAATTTTACCTATAGAATTCTATAAAATTAAATTGAATTTTTTGATTAATTTAAAAATTGACAACTATACATTAAAAATTTTTTTAAAAGAAACGTTAGAATTATCCTCATTAGATCAAATTTTTTTTATATTGGAGTGTTTTATTGTATGGTATGAATATCCTGAATTTTTTTATTGAAATTCATCTTAAACTTAAGCAATACAAATTAGCATTTCTATTTCTCTTTTTATTTTGGTTTGGTGGTTTTCTTACTTTTCTTATTATAGAACCCGATTACAATTTATGGGAAATATTTTTGTTTTCATGGACTGTACGACGTCCAGAGCCTGCTAGAGATTTTACTAATCTTTATTCTTTATTGTGGCCTATTTTATTAGAAGTAATTGTCTTTGGGTTTATCATAGGAGAATTATTAGAAAAATTTAATCCTATTATTACGAGTAGAATTCTCGCTAGCCATAAAAGGAATCATACAGTAATTATCGGGCATCATCATCTTTCTGAAAGGATTATAGAATATTGTGTTGAAAATAACGAACAATTCTGTCTTATTGAGGATAATGAAGAATTAGTAGAAGATTTAATCAACGCAGGTTATCCAATAGTTGTTGGTGATGCAACCGAGACAACTAACCTTAATTTTGCAAATATAAAATGGGCTAAAGAAGTTTTTATTATTAGTGATGACGTTAGAGTTGCAATAATCTGTACAGAAAAGATCCGTAAGGTGAATCCAAAATGTCAAATCTATGTTCGTGCATTTGAAGATCATGTACAGGAATATCTTAGACAACCCCCATTAAATGCATTCCCATTTTCCACATCAAAATGGGCGATGGAGGGCATTCTAAGATGGACTGAAGCTAAAACGGGAAATGTCATTGTAATTGGACGTGACAGCTTAACTCATCGAATTGCTTATCATGTTTCTCAACAGCCAGGACGTGAAGTTTTTCTTTTTGATGATGTGCATGATGGGATCGGGTTTGTAATTAATGAACAATTACATATCATAAACGAGTTTGCGTGTTTTTTAAGTGATTTACGTGCTCATGTGAATTTAGAAGAAGTTACTCAAGTATTTATTTGTTGGAAACGTGAGTCCGAATTCGATGAATTACTTTATCTAACATCTAAGCTTAACTTACGCTATCCCCACATTGAGGTATATGTGCGAATCTTTGATGAAGAACTCATTGATTTGGTTAAAAATTATAATGCAAAAACCTTCTCAACTTCGAACAACGCATTTAAAATGCTCCAAAAAGAAGTCGCACCAGATTCTGCAATTGCGCTAAAACACGATGATTAATTTTGAAATTAATCAAAAAAATTCTTTCTTTAATAAATTTAGATAATTAGGAATTTCAATTTTAAAATTACATTTTAAATGGTAATATAGTATTAGAAGGAATTGTATCTATGTATTTCTTTCTAAATTCTTCATTTAACATAGGATATATAAAGATGATTATGGATTTTATTAATTTATTAAATAAAACAAAAGAAAAGATTTTTTAATAGTTAATTACCTTAATTAAGATACATTCACTAAGATGTTAAGAAATGATTGATAGAGATAAACTTGAAAAAAAAATATATTCAGAATTTGAGTTAAAAAGATATAAAGCAAAAATTATTTCTGCTAGCCATTTATTCGATTTATGGAATGATATTGAAAAGCATCATGAACAAGGACTTTTTGACCCCGATTTTTACGAAGAGTGTTTTTCCTATTTTGATTACGAATCGGAATTAGATTTAACTGAAATGAAATCAATCTTTATTGTTGCGGTTCCACAGCCTAGTTTTAAAGCAATTTTCCATTGGCAGAATGACAGTCTCTCTTTACTTATACCCCCTACGTATTTGTATGGTCAAAAAGTAATTGATGAGGTTGAGGAGACCCTAACAAATATTTTAAAACCAGAAGGATATAAGGTAGTATACGCACGGATACCTTTCAAAACTTTAGCAGTACGTAGTGGATTAGCGAAATTTGGGAAAAATAACATTAGTTACATACCAAAGATGGGTAGTTTTTATCGTCTGGCAGGATTCTTCTCTGATTTTCCTATAAAGAAAGATAAGTGGCATGATTTACAAATGATGGATCTTTGTGAAAATTGCTCAGCTTGTAGACAAAATTGCCCTACTGGAGCAATAGCATCTGATCGTTTTTTATTACATGGTGAACGGTGTATCACTTATCATAATGAGCATGGAGGAGATATACCCTTCCCAGAATGGTTGGATTCTTCTTGGCATAACTGTCTTGTTGGATGTCTTCACTGTCAAAGAGTTTGCCCTGCAAATAAAAAAGTTTTTAATTGGATTGAACAAGGTCCTGAATTTTCGGAAAGAGAAACGAAACTATTATTAGATAGAAAAAATATTGGACAACTTCCAGAAGATACAGTCAAAAAATTGAAAGATTATGACTTAGTAGAATATCTCGAAGTATTCCCGCGAAATTTAAGTGTGTTTTTTAAAGATAACTAACTCTTAATAATCAAATCTTTTTACAGATTTTCTTAAAAAATTAATTTGGTTTTAATTCATTTTAGACTATAACATAATTTCATTAGAAATTAATATTTTATTATAAACAAATTTTTCATATTAAAGTTAATTCTATGATAAGAGGTTGAGAAAAAATATGCGTATTGTATTTTTAGGTACAAATGGGTGGTATGCGACGGATTCAGGGAATACGATTTCTACTCTCATTGAAACTGAAAATTATTATATTATTTTAGATGCGGGTGATGGAATTTATAAAATTGATCAATATATTGATAAAGAAAAACCAATAATCATATTACTAAGTCATCTTCATCTTGATCATATAATAGGGTTTCACTCATTCGCAAAATTCCATTTTAATCAAGAGATAATCATATATGGATATAAAGGCACGAAAAATGGAATAAAAAATATAATTAAACATCCATATACCTCCCTATTGGCAGATTTACCATTAGCTATACAAATTCATGATTTAATGGAAGGCGAGCATAATATCGGGTTCCCAATAACATGTAAACTTTTAGTTCATGCAGATCTATGTTTGGGATATAGAATAAAGGTTGAAAATAAAATTATTACATACTGTACTGATACAGGGATATGTCCCAATTTATATGAACTTGCTAAATATGCAGATATATTTATAACAGAATGTTCATATAAGTTAGGACAGGAAGAGTGGGGATGGCCACACCTTAAACCTGAAGAAGCTGCTGAGGTTGCTATAAAATCAAATGTAAAGAAATTAATTTTAACTCATTTTGATGCGAGTTCTTACATTAAAATCCAAGACAGAAAAAGTGCCGAGGAAAAGGCAAAAATAGTATTTCAAAATACAATTGCTGCTTCAGATGATTTAGAATTAGTAATATAATGGAATGTTAAATTTCATCTTTTATTCAATTAGATTTTTCCTCCCTTTTCAAAAAAAAAAAAACACAAATTTAAATTAGAAAAAATTAGGTATTAACTCAAAATATAAATAATTATTTAAATTTGAATGTAATTAATGATAAATACCGATTTGATTAACAATTTCACTACAATTAATCCAATTGAAGAATATACTGAAGTACGACCAAGCAAGATTCATGGAACGGGATTGTATGCCAAGAGATTTATTCCAAAGGGTACGAAATGGTGGCATGCCCGTCCACAAGATGTGTTAATTATAACAAAAGATCAATTTCTCAATCTTGATAATTCCCTAAAATCACCTTTAATAGATAATTTTATGAAAATTTTGCTCACTTATTCCTATTATGAGAGAGAGCTTGATGCGCTAATTTTTTGCTTGGATAATTCAAAATTTGTAAATCATTCCACAAATGCGAATTCTGGTGCTTCTGAAGATAAGAATGGATTTTGTGCCATAGCTCAAAGAGACATTCAACCAGGAGAGGAAATTACCGAGGATTACTCAAAATATACCCTTTGTAGCTGGGCAAGAAAATACAAGGAATATTTTGATCCTAGCTGTTGGTGACTATATCTAAAATTGATGAGAAAATCAGAAAAATTAGAAAATAAATTTTTTTATAAACCTTTATAGATTTTAAAGCCTTGGCTAAGCCAATATGTAACTCCTGTAACTAACATTTCAGGATATCCTTCAATTGCAGATTTAGGAATTAATTTTTCAATAACATTTTCAATTAAATAAGGAATATCATCCATATGATCTGTATTCTCCTCATATGCTTTCCAATAAAGCTCATTATTTGCTAGAGATTCGTCAAGAATACTTCTAGCCTCCTCTTCATAAATGTATCCAAAATGATGTAAACTTATGGTCTCATAATCAATTTTTTTGAGTTTATCGATTGCTTTAAAATAAACCTCAGGATTGCATTTAGGGGGCATAAATGGAGGGATGAATACATTATCTGCAACTTTCATCCCAAGTATGTCTCCTACGAACAAATTTTTATTTTTTTCATCAAGAATGGAAATATCATCATTCATATGACCTGGTGTCTCAAAAATTTTCAATATTAAACCATCTAAATCGACAGTATCACCTTCTTTAAGAGTTATAATATCTTCTTCGATATTATTGAAAGGACCAGTTTCAAAAACGTTGTTAAAGGATTGATCCCTTAAGTTGGGAATTGCTGCTTCAGATGCATATATTTCAATTTTTTTTCCTAACTTCTTAGCTCTCTGGCTTAGAAAAGGTATCGCTTGAACATGATCCCAATGGGAATGGGTAATAATAATTATATCAGGGGGGAAAATATTCAATTCCTTTAACTTTCTGAGAGTTTTACGTGCTTCAATATGAGTTCCTGAATCAATTAAACATGTTTTTCCTGCTTCTATAAAATATATAGACATTATTCCTGGAATTCCCATCATCTCAGCGTCGATTAATGTTGTATCCTTATTAACTTTTCCTGGTGTTCTATTAGCAGTCATTTAATCATATCACTTTTTTTAATTAAAAATACATAGTTATAAAGATTATATTAGAATTTATAAGGCTAATTGTTAATTATGATGTTTCAATAAAATTATATTATATTATAAAAGCAGGAGAATTAAGTTGAATATTGTTATAACAGGAAGCACGAAAGGTATAGGATTTGCTTTAGCAAAAGAGTTTTTAAAACTGGGTGATAATGTAATCATTTCTTCCCGCAATGAGGAAAGAGTCAGAAATGCAATACAAAAATTAAAGGAGTTATTTCCTAATAATAGGATCAACGGTATTTCATGTGATGTAACAAATTACCAAGAGGTTAAAAAATTAGCAGAATTTTCTCAAGAATTTTTTAAAACAATTGATATTTGGGTCAATAATGCGGGAACTAATGCTTATATCAATGCATATTTGGTAGATTTTGATCCCGAAGCTTTAAGAGAAATAGTCGATACTAACTTATTAGGAACTATTTATGGATGTAAAGCAGCGCTTAAGCTAATGCTTCCTCAAAATCATGGTAAAATATTCAATGTAGAAGGATATGGTTCACAAGGGAGAGTAACTCTTATGGCTTTGGCTTATGGATCTACAAAGGCAGCAATTCCTCAATTAACGAAAACCTTAAGCAAGGAAGTAGAGGGAACTATGATTGGTATTCATACAATTAATCCCAGTATGGTTATTACAGATCTTTTAGTTCAAGATATTCCACCTGAAGCAATAAAAATATTTAATATTTTGGCGGAGCTCCCTGAAACTGTTGTTAAGTTCCTTGTTCCTCGAATGAGAAATATTAAAGGAACCAATAAACATATTAGATTTCTTAAATTTAGTAAGGCTATGTATAAATTTATGACTGCTGGAAAACGAAAATATAAGTTTTTTGATGAAGACGGAAATCTTCGTGAGGAATTCCTAAAAATCATAAATTCTACATGATCCCAAATCACATTTTTTATTGATTATAAATTTTTATCTTTAAAACCAAATTAAGTATAACCCATTTGAAATGTTCTTTTTTGAGATCTTAACGATTTATTTAAATACCTCCTTAATATCAATTTAATTAGCTAATAATCTAAGTGATACAAATGAGAAATATAATAATTTGGGGTCATAGGGGTGCAGGATTAAGAGAAGTTGAAAATACATTAACATCGTTCAGAAAAGCTGTTGAAATGGGAGTTGATGGTATTAAAACAGAAGCTCATTTATCAAAAGATGGAGAAATAATCCTTCAATTCTTACCATTTCTAATAATCAATAACAATAAAATTTCGATTAAAGATTTAACCCTTAAAGAGATTAAACAAGTTAAGCTGGAGAATGGTGATGAGATTCCTACCCTTCGTGAAATGTTTGAAGAATTTAAAAATAGAATAATTTATTCCTTTGACATAAAAGAGGTTGAAACAGGGATAAAAATAATAGAATTAGCAGAAGAATATGGTCTACTTGAAAGAATTGAGATTACTAAGCCCGCAACTGATAGAGGCTCAATTGATGCCTTTTTTAGACCCTTACGGGAGAAAAGCAAAGATGTAACTCTAGTAAACTCTTTCTATTCTGAAAAACAAATAATGGAAAACAATTATGCTGTATTAAAACAGCTGAAAGGATTAAATGTTCAGATTGTAAATTTAAGTCACCATCGATTTAATCTTGAGGTTTTTAAACAAGTTAAAAAAGCAGGTTTTAAATTTTATCTTTGGGCTGTGCTTTTTAAATATTTCATGAAGAAATACATTAATTTGAGTTATAAGGGATATACAGTTGATGGAATCTTCACAAACTTTCCTGATAAATTAGTAAACTTAAGAACAGAAGTTCAATATGTATAAAATAGTTATTTCTTTTTAATTTTTTAATATTTAAATCTTATATTTTTGTGAAAAACCATAAAAAATAAAATTATTCCTCTTTAAGAGATTTTTGAATATATTCCTTGAATCCTTTTATACTATTTGATATAAATTTTTTTTCTCTATTCTTAATTTCTTCATCAAATAGGATTACATTACTAAAATAAACATCTTTTTTCATTAATTCTTTAATTACATGATCTTCAAAATCCAATTGTCTGCATTCACTTAATGTACTCTCTATAACTTGCTTCCATATTGTTAATTGTTCTTTCGCTATTTTAAGCATTTTCTCCGCATTATTTCTAATTCCGTAATGAGCATAACAAATCTTAAAATCTTTTAAATTTAATGAAAGAAGTTTGTCAATTGAGGTTATAGCACTATCATAATTAAAGATGGGTGGAGTTGCTGGTCTAATGTAGAAATTATTTTTTATTGGAAAATGAACGCCCGCCGCATCTCCTATAAAGAGATATTTTTTGAACATATAAGAAAGATGATGTGATGCATGTCCTATTGTTTCTATTGCTTTAATTTCTTGTCTCCCGATTTCTTCCTGAAATTTTATTTTATTTTCTGGTACTGGTATAATTTCACCATACATATCTGCTACTTCACCTAGCACTTTCTTACTAGCATTCCATAAATTCTTGGGGTTAATAAGATGTCTCATACCTCGTGGATGGCATATAATCTGAGTTCTTGGGAAAAATGAGAGGAGTTTTCCCGTTCCTCCTGCATGGTCAATGTGAACATGAGTTAAAAGAATGTAATTCAGATTCTTATTATTAATCCCAATAGATTCTAACTTCTCCTTTAAAAAATTTATTGTTGATGTTGGGCCTGGATCCACTATGAAACATAAATTTTTATCTTTATAAACCCATGTACTTATGAAATTCCTAAAACCTGCTCTTGGTTGTTCTAAATCGATATGATAAAGAGAATCATCACCTTTTTTAACAGACATATTAATCAAAATTAAAGTTGCTAATTTCCCAGTAATAAGAGAGAACCCTTAATAAAGAACTTTTCATTTTTTCTTATGATGATTTATGAAAATCATAAAGAGAATTTTGCTGTTACAAAGAGGTAGATATTTATTTAGAGATAAGATTAATGCTTCTTTTAGAAATATCTTAAGCGATTATATTGTTGATAAATATGAAGATACCAAAATATTTAGTGATAGAGACTTTTTTGAATATGATACAACTATTTTTTTTACTCAGTTTGATGAAATTACTGACGTACAAGAGAAAAATGTATTAGATTTTGTTGCGAGTGGAAAAGGATTCGTAGGAATCCATGGAGCATCTGCTTCTTTTAAAGCTCATCCGAAATATTATGAAATGCTTGGGGGGCGATTTATTGGTCATAAAAAAGTTAAAGATTATCATGTTAAAATCGTTGATAAAAGTCATCCAATAACTCAAGGTTTAGAAGATTTTATAATTAAAGAAGAGCAATATCAGCATGATTTATCAATGGGTGAAAATATTCATATTTTAGCTGAAGCTGATTATCATGATGAGGTTGATCCTAAATCTAACCCTATAATGTGGACTAAAACTTATGGAAAAGGAAGAATTTTCTTCTGTGCATTAGGACATAAATCAAAATCATTAGAAGAAGAAATATTGCAAATAGTAATAAAAAGAGCTGTTAAATGGGTATTAGAAGAACACCAGGAAAGTTGAAAAGTGTTATAGGTTTTGAAAGTTCTACTTAGAAATTTCAACTTTTCGATAGTCTACATTTGGAAGTTTTGCTATCGAGTATGGAAGTGTTGCATCATCAGGAATCGGATCGATATAAAAATGACGGAATTTATGATGCTGCATCCTGCAAAATGTGCTTCGATGATTATAGGCAGGATGTTTCGTCATTCTGATCCAGATCTTTTTTAGGGACTCTTTACGGATGTTTCCAAATGATATTGGGGTAAAATCACATGGTGCTATATCTCCATAAGCGGAGGCATAGTACTGGATATTTGCTGCTAAACACCCAATACCTGCGAGATTTGCCTCTATAGAGTTTTGCCATGATTGAGATGACAAGGGAGGTACTATCTTATTTCTGAATATATTAGCGGAAAATTCAAAAATTTCATCACGCAGCTTCCAAGTCAGCAACTCGTCTGTATTATGCAACATATTTCCTGTGGGGACACCATCAAAAAGGATTATATTATGAACACCAAGTTTCTGACCAAGTTCATGCAGTTTTTTGTACATTCCTTGTTCTGTATTAGAACGAATAGCATAAGAAGAGAGACCTACAAACACTCCTCTTTCTTTCAATTTCTTTAGTCCCTTTATAGCAGCTTCAAAAATTCCTGGCACACCTCTCACACTATCATGTTCTTCAGGAAGGGGGCTATCAATACTTACAAATATTGAATAAAGCCCTGCATCTACCAATTTTTCCACATTTTCATCTGTGAGAAATTGTCCATTTGTAAACATGATAGGCATAGTCTTTCGCTTGTCTACATATGAAATAAGTTCGAAAATGTCCTCCCTTAACAAAGGCTCTCCTCCCGTGAAGGCCAAAATTGCTATACCAAGTTTTTGACTATCATCAATGAGTTTTTTTGCTTCTTCTGTCGTGAGTTCTGGTATATCTTTTCTTAAATTCTTTCCTGCACTACAATGAACGCACTTACACTGGCATCTATAAGTTACTGCGAATGTCATTGCAATCGGAACGCGCCATGGTAATAAATGAGATTTTATAAGCCCTCTAAGTGCACGAAATTGCGGACGACTTCCAACAGGAGGTGCAAAGGTATTTGGAACTATTTTTCCTTTCCATCTTCCAAGATTATAGTTCTTGTAAAATCCTGCTTGTAAAATAAGCATTACAAGCAAACGCAATTTTTTAATGAGAGGATTTAAAATGCCCGTACCAATAATCTCGCCATCGTCGAGCATTTTGAAGCTTATGAGGTTCCTTCCAAATAGTTTCAAAAAAACTTGTTCTTTTTCCATGGAAACACCTTTTCCTCTATTAAGTATTTAACTATTCTTGCTAATTTATTAATCTTATTAAAATTAGCTAAAAAAATTAATAAATATTCAATAAGGCTTATTTTAGTATATCAAATAAGAATATATCAAATAGGAATATATCAAAAAGGAAATTTTCAGAATTTTAGACTAATATAATTACCAACAACACATGTCATAAGCAGGTTCATTAAAATATTTATTTGATGTAAAAATACTAATTTAAAGTATGATTTTCATTTTTATATTTTAAAATTAAAATTCAATAATTATGTCAATATTAGGAATAGATTATGAGAAATGTAGTAATTGTAGAATCTGCTTAACTACATGCTATATGTTTAGATGGGATAAGGAGCAAGAAAAAGTTATCTTTAGTGATCCTTATAACTTATGTAATTTATGCGCTCATTGCATTGCTAGATGTCCTGAGGATGCTGTTCAGCACGAAGGTATGGGAGAAGCATTTGAATATGAAGGTGTTGCTAAACCTGAAACAATAGCTTCATACGATACTATTTATAAATTTCTTAGAGCGAATAGATCAGTTCGGCTTTATAAAAAGAAAAAGGTTCCACTTGAAATACTGAAGAAAGTTTTTCAAGCAATGGAAAATGCTCCTACTGGAGATAATAGAAGAACAGAGAACTTTTCGATTATATCAGATAGTGAACTAATAAAAAAGCTTTCTGATGCTATTCAAGAAGAATTATCTAATCATCCTTTAACAAAGGAAAGAGACGCACGAATTCTTCGAATTCTTGGAAAAGCATTTCGCAGTCCTATATTTTTTGATGCTCCCCATGTAATTTTCATAGATTCTCCCAATGATCATGAAGTAGAGGCAAATAATATAGGAATTATTATTACATATGGAAGATTAGCTGCTCAAGCACTTGGCCTAGGTACGTGCTGGAATGGTTGGTCTCAAATTGCAATGAATTCTAATTCTGAAATTAAAAAGTTAGCTAATATTGATGGAAAAAGAATCGGGGCTTTCATAATAGGATATCCTGCCGTTAAGTTTGTTCGCTCTCCACCACGAACTCCGAAAGAAATTAAAGGTTTAGAGTAAAATTACCCATCCATAAGATTTGTAAATTAATAATAATTTAGGGTTTAATTTTTATTTCTTTAATTTTATTTTTTAATTAAAGATTATAAGATTTTATAAAAATGACATCAATAACTGTATTTGATGGGTCAGAAACAATTGGAGGGACAAAGATTTATGTGCAGGAAAGAGATAATGGTTTATTTCTTGATTTCGGTATGAATTTTAAGAAATATGGCGAATATTTTCAAGAATTTCTCAAAGAACGTCCTACACGCGGGATTCATGATCTTGTCCATTTGGATCTTATTCCTAAGCTAAATATTTATCGAAAAGATCTCATTCCTTCTGATCTTAATGTATCATTATATCCTTCACTAAAAATTGATGCGGTTTTACTCAGCCATGCACATATGGATCATTTTGGCAATATTTCTTTGCTTGATCCTAATATTCCCATTGTTGCGTCACCTACAACTATAGTATTACTTAAGGGTATATTAGATAGCTCAAAAGCTAGTCTGAATAATGAAGTTACTTATTTTTTTGAAAGAGTTCCAGCAGATGATGATAGAATTTTAAAATCAGGTAGTAAACCAGGAAAATGTAGAACATTTTACAGTACTTATAATTATTTGGATTCTATGGAAAAGTTCTTATCTACTTGTATTAAAAAAGGAAAAGATTTTGAAAGAGGAGAGCTATATTATTTAGATGAACTCTCTACTACATTCGAAATTAAAGCTTTTGAGGTGGATCATTCTATTTATGGGGCAACAGGGTTCATAGTCAGTGGGGATAATTCTATTGCTTATACTGGTGATTTTCGCTTACATGGTAAAATGGGTGATAAAAGCAAGAATTTCATTAAAAGCGCAAAGGATGCTTCAATTTTAATTATTGAAGGAACAAGAGCAACGAGAGAAGATATTAATGAATCTGAAAATATAGTTTTTAATAATTGCCTAGATGTTGTTGAAAATTCAAAAGATCTCATCGTTGCAGATTTTTCTGCTAGGAATTTCGAACGATTAGAAACTTTTCGAGAGATAGCAAATAAAGTAGAAAAAAAATTAGTAATAACCGCAAAGAATGCTTTCTTACTAAAAGCTCTTGAGATGGTTGATGGGATAAAAAGGTTAAAAGATGTCTTAATTTTTAATACATTAAAAGTAAAATCTCAGAATTGGGAGGAAAAATATCTTAAAAATAAGGAAGATATTAATTACATAAACCCAATAAATGTTGCGAAAGAGCCTAATAGATATATATTATGTTTCTCTCTTTATGATTTAAAAAACTTATTGGACATAAAACCAACAAATGGTACTTATATCTATTCTTCAAGTGAAGCATTTGAGGAAGAATCTGAATTTGATTTTATAAGATTAGGTAAATGGCTTGAGCACTTTGGATTTAAAATATTCGGGTTTGAGATTATTAAAGAAGAAGGTCGATTAAAACCTGAATTCAGTAGAGGATTTCACGCTTCTGGACATGCATCACAAAATGACATTAGATGGGCAATTGAGACAATTGATCCTGATGTTATTATTCCAGTACACACGGATAATCCAGAGTGGTTTGCGGAAAATTTTGATAAAACTTTACTTTTAAAGGATGGGGAAAACTTTCTCAAATGAATGCTAAAAAGCAAAGTAGAATATAAGAGTTTTTCCCTTTTAGATCGATATATTTAAATATGAAAGTATAATATAGTTCTATATAGAACAGTTCGATATAGAACATTATTAAAATAGATCAAAAAAATGGATAAGACTAGATATTCTTGTGAAAATATTTATTTTGAGTTTCTCAATAATGGAAGAACTCAGAAAGATAATGATACTGAAATAAGGAGAAAAAGGGTTTCTGAACTGTTTGAAAAGACAAGAGTCAATGTTAATAATAGATTAAGGTGTGAAAAATCAATAAGATAAAAACAGGAATGGAATTGCCCCTTTTACCACTGCCAGTATGTATAATAGGGGCTCATGTTGATGGTAAACCAAATTTTAACACGATAGTTTGGTTTAACCTTTTGAATTCTCCACCTTCTCAGATTGGCGTTGCAATGTCAAAAAGACATTATACTAATAAGGGTATTAAGGAAAATGAAGCTTTTAGCATTAATATACCTTCTGCTGATATGGTTATGGTAACCGACTATGTTGGTTTACATTCAGGTTCTGAAGTTGATAAATCCGAAGTATTTGAAGTATTTTATGGAGATCTTAAAAGGGCACCGATGATAAAAGATTGTCCTTTGAATATAGAGTGTAAATTGGTTAGAACAATAGAACTTGAAAGAACAGAATTATTTATAGGGGAAATTGTTGAAGTTTACACAGAAGAGAAATATCTAACTGAAAATAAACCAGATTTTAAAAAAATGGATTTATTTATATTCTTAATGCCTGATGGTCCGTATTTGAGAGTTGGAGAATATCTCGCAAATGCCTATGATATAGGAAATAGTTATAAAACAAAATAATAAAAAATAGAAAAAAAAAGAGGAATAGAATTATGGATAAAATAATAGTATATTGCGGACTTAATTGTGCTGAATGTCCCGCATACATAGCTACTCAAAAAGGAGATAAAGAAGAAATAAAAAGAATTGCTAAAGAATGGTCTGGTGAGACGATGTCTTTTAAACCAGAGGATATCTATTGTGACGGTTGTAATAGTGAAGGAAGAATTTTTAGTTGGTGTAATGAATGCGATATAAGAAATTGCTGTAGGGAGAAAGGTTATGAAAATTGTGCTTATTGCGAGGAGTACGTCTGCGATAATTTAAAAAAGTGTTTTGAAAAAAGCCCTTCAGCCAAGCAAAATCTAGAAGAAATTCGAAAAAATCTATGAAAATTATTTAATTGGGAGGCAATTTAAATGGATATTGAAGAAGTAAAAAAACAGAGTTTAGAGTTGATGGAAACATCTAAAGCGGCATATCTTACAACAATCGATTCTGATGGTTTTCCTATAACAAGGGCAATGTTTAATCTTAGAAATAAGGAACAATTTCCAGAATTTTCTACTTTTTTTCAAGAGCAAGAAAACAAATTTGCAATCTATATTGGAACTAATACATCGTCGTCCAAGGTTGCTCATATAAAAAATAACCCCAAAATTAACGTTTATTATTGTGATCCAGAAGATTTTAAAGGGGTTATGTTCAGAGGATTAGTGGAAATCGTTAATGATAAAGAACTTAAAAGAACCATATGGCTTGATTGGTGGACAAGATATTATAAAGAGGGAGTGGATGATCCAGATTACACATTACTCATATTAAATCCAAAACATGCCAGATTTTATTACAAATTAAATCTAGTTAATTTTGAATTATGAAGGAAACAATGAAACAACAACGACAAGGCGGCTTTCTGATATCTAAAATTCATCAATTATCTCAGAGAATATTTGCTAGGATTCTAAAGGATCATAAACTTGATGAATTTAATCCTGCTCAAGGTAGAATTATGTTTGTTCTTTGGCAGAAGGATAATATACCTATTCATGAACTTGTAGAGAAAACGCAATATAGTAAATCTACCTTAACATCGATGCTGGATAATCTTGAAATGGCAGGATTTATTAAACGAGTTCCATCAAAAAAAGATAGGCGAGAAATTCTAATTGCTTTAACAGAAAAGAATAGATTATTACAAGATAAATATGTAGATGTTTCTCGTGAAATGGGAAAATTATTCTACAACAAATTTAGCGACGAAGAAATAGATGATTTCGAGAATTATTTAGAAAAAATACTAGAAAATCTAATAGAATTCGATATAATTACAGACAAATAAAGTAATCAATCACGATCTATTGATTTAAATAAAAGTCATTTTTTTTTTACATATTTTTCTCAATGACTTACTACTCCTAATAAAAATTTATATACTAAAACGTTCGATATATAAAATGTAATTATATAAATAGACTACAATCAAAATAATAAAAGTTGACTTATAATTAAGGAATCAATTAAATTTGCTTTTTATGGCATTCTTCTACTATTTATTTTAATTTTTTTACAATATTTGTTGTATTATATCCCAATTATCAACACAGTAATTACATTATATATAGTCTGTATTATCATACAATTTATTGCGATTTATTGGGATTCTACAGATTATGCATATACTAGTAAAAACATTTTTGATACAGGAAGAGATTTACCTTGGAACGCACGTATGTTATATTTTATAAATGGTGTGATTCTTATTGTATCATTTCTCTTTTTTTTTAATTCTTATGGGGGATTATATTATAGTATGGAAACAATAATTTGGGTCTTGAGTGCTATAGTAACATTTATTGCTGCTGTAAGTGCAAAACCACCTATAAGCCAAGAACAAAAATCTGAAATCTCTATGAAAAACATCGAAAATATTGTATATAATTATTTAAAAGAAAATAAAGGATCTGCGCTCACAGTTTCTGCTTTGGGTGTAAGATTAGAAAATTCTGTAATAACACATAATGAAAGAAAATATATCAGAGAAAATCTTCGAATGATTTTAAATAATTTGATAACCAATGGAAAAATAGATTCAACTTTACGTAATGAAGAACTTCATTATTTTGTAGCTGATGTTTATCAAAAAAAAGCAGAAGAGCTAGAACCGATTCCATCAATCCCAGAGAAAATAGAAGAGAAACCAATGAAAACTTGTCCTCACTGTGGACAGAAAATACCCTTAGAGTCAAAATTTTGTAATAATTGTGGTGTAAAATTTGAAGAAATACAACCCACTCCACCACTTTTAGAAAAAGAGGAAAAGAAGCCAATAATGGAAGTCCCACAGATAAAAACTGACGATGTACAACCAACTTCGCCAATCTCAAAAGTAGAGAATGTGATAACAGAAGTTCCTCAAAAAAAAACTGTAGAAATGCAACCTACTCCACCAATTTCAAAAAAAGAGGAAAAAAAGCCAATAATTGAGGTTTCTCATATAAAAGAGGAAGAAGAAGTACCTAAAGAATTTTCTTATACCTGTAGATTTTGTGGGATGAAATTAACAGAGAAAGTAAATACTTGTCCCCAATGTGGGACGATGGTAAAACTTTAATTATATATCTATTTGGATTTTTCATTTATAATTTGAGATATTTTTCCTTTTGCAATATAAAATTTACTATAGAGTAAAATCGTCAAAACTGCTGCTACTCCCGTTGAAAATAGGACATCTGATGCAAAATGAGCACCAATTATAATGGTACTAACCCCCACTAACGAGCCCCATGTCATTGTAAGTATTGTAACAATAATTCTAAGAGGATCTTTCCACTTTCGATCTTTTACTAAGATTAAGAAAGGTAAGAATAACCAAGCTTGAGCAGTATGACCGCTTGGAAAACTAAAATTACCAAAACCTGGTCCGGGAGGAAGAAACCAAGGAGTATAATCGTTATAACCAGATGCTAAATTATTAAAACGAATCCTTCCACATAATAGTTTAGTAACCTGTACAAATAATAATGAGTTGATAATAGAAAGTGCTACGAATATTGTAGCAATTTTTCTATATTCTCTATAATCTTTATTTAGAAATATAATTAGAAGGATTAGATTGGCGATTGCCATTCCTGCACTCAAATTAAGCAACCACGAATTCCAAAGAAATATAGAAATTGTGATTATGATCAATCCAATCCCAATAAATACAATTGCTGGAATTTTTTGCTTTTTTATATCTTCAATATAGCTTCCTATCAATAGTGCTCCAGTTGCAAAGGCTAAACCCCAACCTGGGGCTTCAAAAAAATATAAGAATTTCGCTAATAAGAAATCTCTATCTACAACTGCTTTAGAAATTTCTAAATCTGTAAATCCGAAGATAATTGCTAAAATAATCCAGGTAAGTATTATTATCAATAATAATTTAGTTAAAGAGGTTTCTTTCAATTTTTCTAACATAACTTTTTCTCGTTTTTTCTTTTATAAAAGGTTATGGTTTTTTACGCTTTTAACAATTATGTAAATATATTTACTCTTATTCTTCATAACATGCTTTTATAACTTCAGCTATATTTATTTAGTATTTTATTTATCTCTAAGGCATTTTCTACAGCCCATCCATGAGCATCATTATTAAAGTAAGCAAATACTTTGATCTTTTGTTTTAACCATTCATAAATTTTCTCAGCCCATTGATTAAGATGATCAGGAGAATATTTCCCGTAATAGTAACTGATTGGTCCATGAAATCTTATATAAACAAAATCAGCAGTAATTTTTTCTAGTAATAAATCCCCTGTAAAATCATGAATACATAATGCAATGTTATGTTTTTTAAATAAATCAAAGACCTCTTGAAAATACCAACTTGTATGCCTAATTTCGAAGGTATATAAATACTGTTTTGGAAGAATTTCAATAAACTCTTTTAACCTTTCAATATTAATTCTCCAATTTGGTGGGAGCTGGAATAAAATAGGCCCTAGCTTATGGTTCAATATTTTAATAACATCAAAAAATTTTTTAGTAGTTTCTTGGCCATCCTTAAGATACTTTCTATGTGTAATAAATTGATTAGCTTTTATAGCAAAAATAAAATGTTCTGGAGTTTCATTCATCCATTTTTGGACAGTATTTATAGACGGGAGTCTATAGAATGTACTATTAACTTCAACAGTTTCAAAATGATTTACATAATATTTGAGCATTTTATTATTAGGAAATTTTTCTGGATAAAAAGGACCTTTCCAATGATTATACATCCAACCTGATGTACTAATTAGAGCTTTAATATTGCTATTATTCATACTTTTATTATAGTATATTTTGCTATAATTTGTAAGTACCCAAGTATAATTATTTATAAATCTATAAAGTATTTTTATTTCATTCATAGATCTTTAATTTAATTTAAAAAAAGGTGATTTAAATAGAACCAAAACCATTGAATATTCTTGCCATTTTTGCTCATCCTGATGATTTAACCTTATTCTGTGCAGGAACAATAGCCAAATGGGCAGAAGAGGGGCATAATATATACACCCTTTGTGTCACCACTGGCGATGTGGGTACATTAAGAACAGATTTAACTAAGAAAGATGTTGCTGAAATGAGAGAAAAGGAACTAAGAGCTGCAAATGAGATACTCGGAGTGAAAGATACTATAATGCTTGGTTATCCAGATGCCGGATTTATAGATGGTGCCAAATTACGTGAAAGACTGGTTTATTATGTTAGGAAACTAAAAGCAGATAGAATTGTTACTTTTGATCCATGGGTTTCTTATGAAGTTCATCCAGATCATGTAATAGTAGGACGTATGGCAGCAGAAGCTGGTGCTTTTGCGGCATTTCCATTATTATATTCCGAGCAAATTAAAAATGATATCATTCCTTATGCTTGTTCTGAAGTCTGGTTTATGGGATTACTTGGGCATGTACCAAACTGTTTTGTTGACATTTCTTCGACCATTGAAATAAAAGTTAAAGCAGCACTTAAATTTGAAGCTACATTTGAACTTTTAGCTCGATTATTTATATCTGACATTGATCCTTCTAATGTGTCTCCAGAAGAATTAAAGAAACTTACTAACTATGCTGAACGACTCTTAAAATCAATATCAACTACTCTAGGGAGGAAAGTTAATCTAAAGGCAGCCGAGGCATTTTTTGTCCAAAAAACACTACCAGGGCATTTTGATAATTTCCAACAGATGATGATGGAACTGTTAGGTAATCCTCCAGAACCACCTATAGTATGTTAAACATTATAAATTTCTTTTTATTTTCTTTTTAAAATTACTATATCTTTATTTTTAAAGTAATTGGACACATTTTAAGGGAACCCAGCCCTGTTTCCCTTCCTTATTAACAGCCCAAATCCAATCACTTTCTATTTCTTTAATTTCTAATTTATCACCTTCTTTTACCGTAAGTTCGGTAGCTTCATAATCTCTCAAAACTTTACAAGTATCCTCATAAATTTCGAGATAATTTTCTGGTATCCAACGGCCTTTTCCCAATTCATTTATGCACCATACCCAACCACTCCATTTACTCTCTTTCATTTCAATTTTTAAAATCTCTCCTTTAGTAAATCTTAGTGGATCCGGGTAAGCTGCTTTATACCCTTCAATGATTCGGCAATAATGTTTTTCCATAATTATTTTATAATATTAAATGATTTATATTTTAAAGAAAAAGTTAAAATGATAAAATCTATGGTATTGTGTCGATTTTTAGGAAATGCGTGTTTGGAGCTTATCAGTGAAAAAGATCATATTATTATTGATCCAGTATTTATCTCTCAACCAAATAAAGGAATTGAATCAATCTTTTTGACACATCATCATTCAGATCACGTTAACCTTGA
This sequence comes from Promethearchaeota archaeon, assembly GCA_048938025.1. Classification (GTDB taxonomy): domain Archaea; phylum Asgardarchaeota; class Lokiarchaeia; order Sigyniarchaeales; family SOKP01; genus Loki-b32. The sequence continues at coordinate 41,054 of JBHLMP010000005.1, read as the reverse complement.
AAAAATTAATGAAATCAGGATAAATTTTTTAAAAGAAGGTAAGGAATTAGAGATTTACGGTCCAGAATGTATTCATGATGAGTTTAACCTTGATTTCACCCTAATTTTACCAGGTTCAAAAATTGATCTTAATAATGGCTCTGTAGAAGTTTTTGAAAATAATTGTTGGAAAGCTGAAGGGTGTGTAGCTTATTTAGTAGAAATTGAAGGTAAAAAAATACTGCACACAGCAGATTCAGCAGATTATTCCGGAGAATTGAACAGAATTAAGCATGAGATTAATTATTGTTTTGTAGCATGTTTTGAAGATAATTTTTATGATTATTTAGGATTTTTAAAGAATCTTAAACCAAATACAGCAATTCCTTATCATTTCGCAACAGAAAAAGATGAAAGCGCTAAAAAATTAGCAGAATTTTTAAAAGAAAATAAGATCAATTCGAAATTCTTGGCAATTGGCGAAGAATTTGAATTATAAAGTTTTTTATTATTTTTATCATCTTATGGATGCATTTTAGAAACCCACTCGATATCTAATTCCTCTAGTTTTGCTTTAGTTGGAATTCCATTATCATCCCAGCCCATCATTCTGTAATAGGTAGATCGAGCATTCTTGAATTCATCGGGATTTATTGCAGTTTTAGATAAAGCACCTGAAGTAGTAGGTTGGAAAAATCGTTTAGGAAGCCAGTCATCATCTTTAGAAAAACCCTCCCTAATATTAAATGCTCTAGCCATAGTTGTAATCCGTTCTCCTAATTTCATAATCTCCCATGTATTTATATTCCAACCAGTTACAGCTTTAAGAATTTCTGGTATATCATTATAGTCCCATGGTAAAAAATAACATACTAATATAGCATTAGATGCATTTTGCCAATTACTATAATAAGTTAAAATACGAATTTTTTTCGCACTCAAATCGTTCGTTTCAAGAGGTTCTAATAAACCTATAGCATTATGAGGACTCATTGCCCTTTCACTAGTAAAAGAAGTATCATGAATATTTGCCATATGTTCAGCACCAGTTGGTGAAACAGAATAACCAACACCCATTCCTTGCTTCAAACGTGGTTCATGCATAGGAATCTCCTGTCCTTTAACATGCATAGCATAGTCTTTTGCTCCATTTTGTATTTTTTCAGCTGCTCTTTTGACACCATCAGCTAAAATATCTCCTAAACCTTCTCGGTTAGCAATCATTTTTACCATCTCTAGCATTGCTTCTTTATTTCCAAAATTTAATGATAGTCCATTAGTGTCTTTATCGGTCAATATTCCATTCTCATAACATTCCATCCCAAATCCGATCGAAACGCCAGTAGATATTGTATCTAATGAATATTTGTTACAGAGCTCATTTGCTTTACAAACAGCTTTTATATCATCTACTCCACAATTCGATCCAAAAGCAGCTATAGATTCATATTCAGGACCTCCATATATTGGATCAACATTCCAAGGTTCTCCAATTTGTACAACTTTTTTACACCGAAGTGAACACGCATAGCAAGCATCCATTTTAAGGTTAATTACTTCCTTCATAACACTGGGATCTAAAGCTTTTGCCCCCAAAAAATCACCATCCCTAAAATTTCTTGTTGGAAGGTTTCCGGATTCCGCAAACATCTCCATTATTCCCCCTCCTGTACCATGCTCAAAATAACTTGCATATGGTTTGTACGCTACATCATGGTACTCTTTTATTAGTCCTCTCAATTTCTCTTTATTATTGACTTCAAGTCTTTTATGACCTCTAACAGCCACAGCTTTTAGATTTTTAGATCCCATTACAGCACCCATTCCACCACGCCCTGCAGCATTTCTTAAATCATTAATAACACATGCATAACGAACTAAACGTTCTCCTCCAGGGCCAATTTGAGCGACGCGGATAAATTTATCACCTAATTCTTCTTTAATAATTACCTCGGCTTCACCAGTAATTTTACCCCAGAGATGAGTTGCATCCTTTATTTCTATTTCTCCATCTTTAATCCATAAATAGACAGGCTTTTTTGCTTTTCCCTCTACTATTATTGCATCAAATCCTGCGTGCTTTAACTCGGCTCCCCAATGACCACCAACTTCCGCTTCACCAAATCCTCCTGTTAAAGGAGACTTTGCACCTACACTATTTCTACCTGTTCCCGGAATTGCAAATCCAGTTAATGGACCTGTAGCAAAAATCAATTTATTTTCAGAACTTAATGGATCAATTCCTGTCAGGACTTCTTTTAAAAGATAGTATGCTACGAAACCTTCACCTCCGATATATCGGCGGTAAAAAATTTCATCAGGATGTTCAATAAATATATCTCCTTTAGATAAATTGACTCTAAGGATATTCCCTGTATAACCAAATTCCATATCTATCCCCTTAATAATATTTATTATGGCAATATTAACAAATATTTAAAGTTACTTTTGAAAGAAAAGAAATTATTTAATTTCAAGAAATAATTTATGCATATAATCCTTAAAACCGTGTTTTAAATAAAAGGAGTATGCCCCTTGATTCTGTTTTACTACATTTAACTCAACGCGTATTAATCCTCGAGAATTAAACCAGCCAAAAGCTCTCTCCAATAACATACTACCTACTCCCATTCTCCTATAAGATGAAGTGATTATAATATCATCAATTGAACCATACTTTTCTTGTAAATATATAGGAGGATAATAACTTAATTTTGCTACAATAAAACCTAGTAAATTCTTATCTTCTAATGCTCCAAAGATTTTTGTATCTCCTGATTTCATTAACTCTTTTATATATGATTCATAATTTAGATGCGCATCCTCTCTTCTAATAAAGAATAGATCCAAATTTGCTTGAAAATCAATAAGTTCCTTCCATAGTTCTAGAATTTCAGGGATATTTGATTCATCTAATTCAATTATATTAATTTAAATCAACTCTGATTTTGAGGTTAATAATGATATTTTTAATAATTGCTGTATCAATTTTTAATTAATTAATATTCCTCTTAAAAGATTTTAAAACTACATAAAAATTTCTTCAATTGAGGTTAGATATGGCAGATCTAAATGATCTCACAGTGCACTACCTGGAAAAATTAGCAAAAGAATGTAATATTAACTTAAAGAAAAGTAGCACTAAAACAGAAAAAATACAACAAATAAAAAAAGCTAATATTCCAAAAGAACACCTTGAAAAACTTGTAATTAAATTCTTAGCTGAAAAGGAAGAACCAAGTAAAATAAATAGAAGTTCCAAAAGAGAATTAGAAATACGTATTACTAAACTTGAAGAACAAGTTAAATTATTAACATCTACCTTAACTGAACTTAAACAAAGTAGCAAAAAGGGAGGAACACGTGAATTAATAGAAAATGTGAGTAATTTAGATCACGTAAAAAGAGCAATAATTTCAATGATAGTGCCTGGAGAAGCTTTAACTATTGATGAGCTAATTGGCATTAAAGAAATACAACAATATCCGTTAAGCATGATAACTCGAGCTATCATCAATTTAATTAAAGAAGAAGTATTGATTGGTGCTGAGGGTAATTCTATTCAAAAAATAGGTGGAAAAATTGGAATATTAATTCGTAAATAAGATCCTCTTAGACCTTATAGTAGATTTCAATGCAATTTTTGCATCTTATTTTATATAAACTAAAGATATTTCTATGTTAGTTATTGTAATTTAAATGGTAAAAAATGAATTTAACTGAAGAGCAAATTAAGAGATATTCTCGTCAAATCGTCCTAAAAGAAGTTGGGGGTATAGGTCAAAAGAAATTATTAAAGTCAAAAATCTCTTTAGTTGGTCTAGGAGCTCTTGGATCCCCTGTTGCATATTATCTAACAGCAGCCGGAATTGGGCATTTAAAACTAATTGACTATGATAAAGTAGAGCCATCTAATTTGCATAGACAGATTCTACATTTCACAAAAGATATCGATAGGAAGAAAACAGAAAGTGCAATTGAAAAGTTAAATATGCTAAATCCTGATTCCATTATTGAAATCATAAATGAAAAAATTACAGCTAAGAATGCTAAAGAAATTCTTAAGGACTCCGATTTTGTTATAGAAGGGTCTGATAATTTTCCAACTAAGATGCTAGTTAATGATACATGCATTTATTTAAAAATACCATTTACAATAGCAGGTGTTTTAAGATTTCATGGACAAATTATGACAGTAATTCCTGAAGAAAAAACTGCGTGCTATCGATGCATTTTTGGTGATATAATTGAAGGACCAACTGGAATGTCATGTTCCGAAGCTGGAGTAATCGGATTTGTACCAGGAATTTTAGGCTGCATAGAAGCAAATGAAGCATTAAAATATATTCTAGGTATCGGGGATTTAATAAAAAATAAAATCTTATATATAGATCTTTTAAGAAATACCTTTAATTTTATAGATCTTCATAGGAATGAAAGATGCATCGCATGTGGGGATGATGCAAAAGATATAGTTGAAATTATACAATATGGGATTGATGACGTTTGTCAATAAACATTTTAAGAGGATCTGAAAAAGAAATTATGAAGTATTTAGACATAAGGGGGAAAGTATGTCCAATGACATTTGTTTACACAAAATTAAAACTTGAAGAACTTGATAGAGGGGATATTTTAGAGGTTCTTTTAGACTTTCCTGCTGCTCTTAAAAATATTCCTGAAAATTGTAAACGACAATCTTTAGCGGAATTATTAGAAATAAAGGAATTAGATTCAGAAAAAGATGTTTGGCTTATGAAACTAAAGAAACTTTAACAATCAAAATTTAAATCATGTTTCAAATAGATCTGTAGATAAATATCTTTCTCCTGTATCTGGTAAAATTATAACTAAATTATCTCCTTTTTTAAATTCTTTTGAAACTATGTAAATTCCTGCCCACGCTGCTGCTCCCGCAGAAATCCCTACAAAAATCCCTTCTAATTTAGCTAATTTTCTTGATGTTTGTACAGCATCCTCATAATTAACTTGAATTACATCATCATAAATTTCAGTATTCAATACATCAGGTACAAATCCGGCACCAATTCCTTGGATTTTATGTGATCCTGGTTCACCTCCTGACAATACAGGAGAATCTTTTGGTTCTACAGCATATATTTTCACATGATTGCCAATTCTCTGTTTAAGTATTTCCCCTACTCCTGTTATAGTTCCACCTGTGCCTATTCCTGACACAAATCCGTCAATTTTTCCATCTAAATCATTATATATCTCTTCTGCGGTTGTTTTACGATGAATTTCAGGATTTGCTTCATTTTTAAACTGTTGAGGAATAAAAACTTTATCGTTGTCTTTCGCTAAATCTTCAGCCTTTTCAATGGCTCCCTTCATTCCTTTATCAGCAGGAGTTAATACTAATTCCGCACCATATGCTTTTAATATTTTTCTTCTTTCAATTGTCATACTATCTGGCATTGTAAGAATTAATTTGTACCCTTTAGCAGCACAGACTAATGCTAAACCAATACCTGTATTACCTGAGGTGGGTTCGACAATTATTGTATTCTTTTTAATGATTTTCGCTTTTTCAGCAGCATCAATCATCGACATACAAATTCGGTCCTTAACACTTGCGCCAGGGTTGAAACCCTCAATTTTTACAAAAATATTTGGTTCAATTCTTTCAGTAATCCTATTAAGTCTTACTAACGGTGTATTCCCAATGGTTTCAATAATATTATTAAATATTCTTCCCAAGTCTTTTCACCTCCTCTCTATATTGTATTAATTAAATACCTCCTCCATTGATACCAAAATATATTTCAATATCATTTCTTTTTATATCCGATTTAATTTTTAAATGCTTTTCAAGGAATTCTATTCTTCGATTTATTGAAGAAAGAGTTATTGACATTGGATCGGGTAAATCTCCATGTGAAAGATCGATTTTTTTAATTTTTTTTCCATCACGAGATATAATTTTTCCAGGAACACCGACTACTACCGAATTAGGAGGTATATCTTGAACAACTACAGAATTTGCTCCAATTCTCACATTGTCTCCAATTGTTATTGGTCCTAATAACTTTGCTCCTGTGCCGACAACAATATTGTTTCCTAAGGTTGGGTGTCTCTTGATTGGATCTGTCATTGTTCCTCCTAAGACCACGCCTTGATAAATAGTTACATTATCACCAATCTTTGCAGTCTCTCCAATAACAACACCGCCTCCATGATCAATAAAAAAATCCTTTCCAATTTCAGCGCCAGGATGAATTTCTATTCCAGTAAGTTCCCGGGTAATTTCTGAAAGATACCTTGGCACAAATGGCATTTTAATTTTCCAGAAAAAATGAGCAATACGATGTAACAAAATTGCTTTAATTCCCGGATAACTTGTTAAAACTTCCAATAGAGATTGAGCAGCTGGATCCTTATTAAAGGCAGCACTAACATCAGAGACAAAGAAATTTAAAATTTTTTGTAAATTTTGATCTATCTCTTCACGATTTAGCTCTTCTAATCGAAAGTCTAATTTTAAAATACATTCAGCACAAAAATTATAATGATTTCTCTCTTTATCCCCTAAAGTCTTGCCACAATTTAGACAGTTTAAAAAATCTTCCATTGTCAGTTATCCATTTTTAATATTCTATCTTGGAGAAAATAATTTAGTGAAATAAATAATTAAGTGCAATTTTTTCATCTAAATATAAAAAAAAAAGTTCATTATCCACCTGCAATAGCTGGTAGAAAAGATAGCACATCATTATCTTTAATAATAGTATCTAAACCATTAAATTGTCGAATATCTCTCCCATTTAAACCTATAATTACGTATTTATTTAATTTATCCTCAGATACAATATTCATCTCCTCAAATTCTCTTCCAAGTAAAGAACTCAGTTGATTTAGCAAATCTCTTAAAGTTATAACATGTTCAACATTTAAAGTGAATTCATCTTTACCAAATTTATCTGCCAATAAAGAAAAGAATAAGATTTTTATATTTATCAATGCGGAAATCATTAGTGTTTTAATTTTAATTTATAACAAGTGTCTATATTATGTCAATAAAAATAGCATTTATTTATTTAGTTTATAATAGTTAAATATTAGTGCAATTTTTGCAGAATATCAGGTACTCAAAAAGGTGATTTATATTAAAAAAAATAGATTAAATATAGGACACCTTTCAACTGCATATCATACTAATTATATTTTGATGGAATCTGAAGATTTAAACAAAGATTTAAAGGCAGATATAAATTGGGTTCTTTTTGGAACCGGACCTGCTATGGTTAAAGCATTCAAGGAAAATAAACTAGATATCGGTTATATGGGTTTACCTCCTGCTATAATAGGAATTGCTGAAAGTGTTCCAATCATATGTGTCGCTGGAGGACATGTTGAGGGAACAATTGTAGTTGCTAAAAGAGTATACAACACACAACAACAATTAGATAATGATTTAAATAGGGTCTTTTCCCAGTTTAAAGGAAAAACAATAGGAGTTCCGAGTAAAGGTTCTATTCATGATGTTATATTAAATTTTTATTTAGAAAAATACAACTTGTTAGAGGAAATTCAGATCAAGAACTATGAGCAAGCAGAATTCATAGCTTTGGATATGAGAGAAGGTCTTTTAGAAGCAGGTGTTGGAACTCCTGCGTTAGCTGTATTTACATCAACAATTTTAGAATCTCATTTAATTATCGAAGCTAAAGAGCTATGGCCAAATAATCCTAGCTATGGAATATTTGTCCATAAAAAACTCATTCAAAACAATCCTGAATTAATTTTAAAATTTCTCACCCATCATAAAAATGCATCAAATCTGCTTCGAGAATCACCAGCAGTCGCAGCAGAGAAAATTGTAAAATCATTTAAAATAATTGATAAAAATTATGCTGAGGCTGTTCTGAAAATATCCCCAAAATATTGTATTGCTCTCTCAGAGGGCTACATAAGAGCAACAATGAAATTCGTAAAGACTCTTTATAATTTGGGATATATAAAAAAAAATCTAAAAATACAAGATATTTTTAATTATAGGTTTATTAATAAACTACATCCAGAACCAGAACATTATTCCATGGATTAGAAAGAATAAGAGAGGAAGGAAATAATTATATTCTGATTTTTATTAAGAGTGAAATCTCTATTGGTGATTATTAAATATTGTTCGCATCATTTATCTCGAACGCCAATTTTTTCACCGATAGGGCATGTAAATTTTGCGTTACAGTGCAAACATGCTATCTTAGGAAAAATTACAAAAAAACGAAAGACCAGCAAGCCCAAAACTATCAAAAATATTAATAACAACAATAGAGAAAAATTTAAGATTAAAGCAGGGATTAATGCCACGATTGGGAAAAATAAAGCAGCCATATATATATTATTGTAGCAAAATACTCCCTCTGCTCGTTTTGGAAAAACTTCAGGTTTTCCTTCCTTTGCTATTTTTCGTGAGATCTTATTTAAGCCTGATACACAGCGTGAACCTTCCATTCTGTAATACACACAATTTGGGCACACAGTTAATGGCATAAGAATGTACATTTGTAGAAATGCAAAAATAATATAAATTAAACCAAATAGGTAGCCCAACCATAAAAATGCATACCCTATAATTAATCCCAATCCTCCTATTAAATAATGGAGAATTGTTGAAATTTCATAAATAGATACTCTCAAAAATGAATATTTTTTATACAATTTAGCTTTGGGTTTTGAATCTTTAGTTTCAAAAGAAGTTTCATTAGATCTCTCTTCCATTTGACTAGTCAACTTACCTTCTTGTTAAATATTTAGTTTTTGAAGTGTATAGAGTCACTCTAACAAAAATCTATTTAATAGTATATGCAATTATTGCACCTAATTAAAAATATATAGAAAAGCTATTATATTTTGCTTTATTGAGTTCATTTTCTCTTAAAAGAAGTTAATAAAGTCTTAAAAGATTAATTGAAATAGGTTTTAAAAGAAAGAGAAAAGGAGATTTATTCAATCTTTTAATCAAAATTAGAGGGAATAATAAAACCACAGTTTTATTAAGGGCGAATTCAATATTTTAATTGAATCTAAATTCTTTAAGAAAATTCTTCCAAGTATTATTTATATAGTTAAAGGCAAAATTTGCACCTAAAAAAATTGATGATGAAAGCAATTTTAGTACTTTTTTATAAAAGGATTTCTTTTTTTATTATTATGCTATTAGATAATATCGATAAACAAATCATTAATGCTTTATTTACAAAAGGTCGTGAAAGTTTAATCAGTATAGGTGAAAAAGTAGTTAAACCTGATCAAGAGATAATGAGCCACGCTGGAGTTAGAAAAAGGATTGTAAAATTAGAGGAATCAGAGATACTAAAAGTACAAGGTAATATTAATATAAATGCTTTAAATTATCGGGCTTGCTTGATTCTTCTAGAAATGAAAAATTATGATGAAGTAAAGAACATCATTAAAGCTTATTCTGAATGTCCAAGAGTCTTTTTGTTAGCACAGATTACGGGTCAATACAATTTAGTTATGGGAATTGTAGGACAAAATATAGATGTTTTACACAGGTATATAAATTATTGTGGTCCTACCAATAAAAAGGGGATATTACACTCTGAAATTATATTTATTTCTAATATAGAAACACCAAAATTTCTTCCACTTAACCTCTTTAGTAAAGAAAGTCGAGAATCTAATTGTGGAAATATCTGTAGAGATTGTGAGGCTTTCTTGGATGGTAAATGTGACGGATGTGGGAATTTTTAAGAGATTTATTTTTTATAAGATTTTATTCGTTTCAAATTGAAACTTAATATAAAATCTAGCTTTATTTTGAAACTAAAACTGAATTGTTCGTTTAAATTTACCAGTTAACCAAAATATTTAATAAGATTATTCCATTTTATGAATTAAGTAATAATTTAGATCTTTCAAATCGTATTAAGCACATTTTTATGATTGTTGAAGATAAATATTTTGTTAATACTTATGAAGAAAAAATGGATTTATTCTCATTATCCCCCTCATGTAAATTCATATTATATATATTAAAACAAAGGGGACCATTGAATCAAAAACAAATTTTGAGTAAAACACTCCTACCAAAACGCACAGTAGCATACTCTTTAAAAAATCTTCAACAAATTAGGTTTATAAAGAAATTTAAAGATGACAAAGACAAAAGAGTTAGTATATTTGAAGTTTTAATTTAGCATATTATATAGGAAGTTAAAACAAATAATAAAAAGAGGAGGTTGAGTAAAATCGAAGAAAAATATATTTTGTATGTACAAACAAGTGACGATCCCGAACGTCAATATTCTCCATTAGTGTTAGCACAGACAGCTAAGGCTATGAATCTTAAAGCTACGGTATATTATTTAGGAACAGGATTAAGAATATTAAAACCAGGAGAGGCAGATAGAATAAAATTAGGTAATTTTCCAACTGTGAAAGAGATGATTGATCAAACACTGGAATCTGGTATTGAAATCTTAGTATGTGAGGCATCAAAGAGAATGCTGGGTTGGGAAAAAGTAGATTTGATTCCAGGTGTAAAAATCGTGGGTGCTGCGACTCTAAATGATTTAGTTTTAGAAGCAGATGCAACTCAATGGTTTTAATTTAATTTTTTTTCATAATTTAAGGTTTATTTTTGATTTTAAAGATGGAATATGTTCCAATTGCCTTAGCCACAAGTTGGTTATTGTTTAAAATTTCAGATTCTAATGTGGCAATTTTTCTACCCACGTGAATCACTTTTGTATTACATGTAACACTTCCAGATTTAATTGATTTAAAATAGATAATTTTGATTTCTATAGTAGCGCATAATTCGTTTTTTTCTAAATGTAAAAAAAGTGCGGCTCCCATACCAGTGTCTGCCATTGAGTAAATTACACCACCATGTAATACTTTATGTGGATTAAATAACTTTTCATTAGCTTCCAAAACACATTGAGAATATCCTTTCTCGAATTGTGTAAAATTCAAACCAATTAAATCCCCAAATGGATTAAATCCTTTAATATTCAATGGAAATGTTTTTGGCATATTAAATTTTAATTATTTAAAATTTAAGAATATTTATCATTAATTATTGTATTATATCAAATATTTATAATATTTTAAATAAATTAGTCGAAATAGAGAAAACGCTAAGATGGTTACATTTTCATTCATTATATGTGCAGAGCCTTATAAATATGAAGCTATAGATACATTAATCAATTTAGGTGAGGCTATTATACAAAAAGGTCATCAGATTTTAGGTATCTTTCTATATGGAAGTGGAGTGCATGCTATTAAAGAGCGATCAATTAAAGGTACTTCTACTCGAAATTTATCAGAACGTCTTAATAATTTTTGTAAAAAGTATAACGCTAAACTTACGGCATGCAGTACTTGGATAAGCTTTACAGGAATTAAGAAATCTGAATTTATTCAAGAAGCATGCCAAGAAGGCCTAGGAGGACTTTCTGATTTGATTGCAAGATCTGATAAAATAATTTTTTTTGGTTCTGGGGGTTAAAGCGATGGTAAAGTCAATTGTAATTATTTGTGAAGATTCTCCAATTGGAAAAAATTCCGTAATCGAATCTATTCGTATGGCTACTGGTATCTTAGCTGTAGGAGATATTGAAAAATCTAAGGTAATTTTAATGGGTGATGCTATTTACTTTTTGAACAGAAATTTAAATCCCGAGGTTTTAAATATTGATAGTTATGCAGACATTATGAGATTAATAGATTTTTCTGACATAGAGATATATGTTCTAGATGAAGCTCTCAAAGTTGCAGGAATGGTTCACTCAGATTTAATTCAATACGATAATTTGAAAATAGTTAACGTTAGTGAGATTTCTAACCTTATCATGGAAGCAGATATGTGTTTTAGATATTAAGTTTAGAAGGTAGATTAATTATGGTGGAAAATGATTCTATTGTTTATTTGTATGGTTTTAGTATAAGGTTTGTTTATAAATTGGGCAATCTCCTTAAAATTTTAAAAGTACAATCCAAAACATATATAAATATAATTCTTGTTTTCATTCATGACGGGGTTCTAGGCACCTCAAAAAAAAGTAAAATTCCACCATCCTTAGTAGAATTATTAAACTTGCCTATAACCATATATGCAATGATTCCTGATATTATAGCTCGAGGTTTAGATCCAATGAATTTACGGAATAAAATTGAGGGAATAGATTATAAAGAACTAGTAGACATTCTAATAGATACGCCGAAAATAGTATCCTGGATGTAGTATCTATAACAAATTTTAATTTTTTATCTTTTTTCTGAGTTTTTCTTGAGCATCATTAATGAAATCATAATCATTCAAAATGTAAGAATGATTATCAATTATTAATTATTTAAAAAATAATTGAATTTGGTGATGTATTATATCTATTTTATTCGAACCAATGAAAATTGGACAAATGGAAGTTAATAATAGATTTGTGCGGTCAGCCACAATAGAAAATCTAGCAAAAGAAGATGGCGAAGTAACTGGTGAGCTTATAAAATTCTTCAGAACCCTTGCTAAGGGAGAAATTGGATTAATTATTCCTGGATATATGTATATTCATCCTTTAGGCCAAGCATATAAACATCAAACAGGAATATATAAGGATGACTTAATTCCTGGCCTGAAAAAGATTGTTGATGCCATACATGAAAAAGAAGGGAAGGTTGCATTTCAGATAGTACACGCTGGGTTGCAAACATTTAGTAGATTAATAGAAACAACTCCTATGGGACCCTCTGGAGATATAATAAATCCTATTTCAATGGATTATTCAAGAGAAATGACTGAAGAAGATATTCAAGAATCTATAGAAGCTTTTATCATCGCTACAAGACGTGCAGTTGAAGCTGGTGCAGATGCGGTTCAATTACATGCTGCTCATGGATATTTAATCAATCAATTTTTATCTCCTTTTTATAATCGCAGGCAAGATGATTGGGGTGGTTCTGATGAAAAAAGGTTTCGATACTTGAAGGAAATAATAACTAAAACCAAAAAAATTTTACCAGCAGACACACCACTTTTGATAAAATTAAATACCAATGATTATACTCCAAAAGAAGGTATAACTCCATCAATGGCAGCAAAATATTCTGAGTGGTTAGTAAAACTAGGAATTGATGCTATAGAAATAAGTTGTGGTTCAGCAACTTACTCAATATTCAATATGTGTAGGGGAGACATTCCAGTACAAGAAATTGTACAAACTGTTCCAGGTTATATGAAAGCAATGGTAGAAGGGATATATCAAGATATGGTAGGAAAATATAATATTGATGAAGGATATAATCTTGAAGCTGCAAAGATGATTAAACCTATAATTGGAGATATCCCCCTAATTTTGGTGGGAGGTTTAAGACATAAATCTTTCATGGAAGAAATAATAGAAAAAAAGTATATTGATTTAATATCCATGGCACGTCCTTTTATCAGGGAACCTTTACTTGTAAAAAATTTTAAGGAAGAGAAGCAAGATAAGGTAGCATGTATTTCTTGTAATCGATGTCTTGCTGCTATACCAAGCAATTTTCCCCTTCAATGTTACGTAAATAAGTTTCCAGAAGAAAAGAAACCTACTGCTTATTTTCCATAATTTTCTTTTTAAATAAAAATATAATTGAATAATTTCTGATTTATTCATATAAATAAAAAATTATTATTCAGTTTCTAATAATCTTTTCAAGTTTTCTCCTTCTTCTTTCATGTGTTTTTTAATAGCTTCTACACGAGATTTAGCAAATTTTGAGAAGATATTACCCATTCTAAAGGTTAGAGTTGCTGTAAAAATGGAATTATCATTTTTAGGCTCTATTAAGAATGATCCCTTTGGACAAATCAAAGAGGCAGGAAATAAAGTCTTAAATTCAATAACTCTATTTTCTTCAACATTAGTGAGCTTTAACTTTAGCTTATGCAATTCCCCATGCAGATATTCTTCATAACAAAAAACATCTCCTATTTCTAATTCCCTTGTGGCAGTTAATTTAATAGAATTAACATGATCTTTATGCCATTTTTTGTAATTATTATCCAAATTTTTTAACCATTGAAAAATTTTTTCGGGTTTAGTATTTATCTCTATTGAATCTCTTAAGGTTTTCATTTTGATATTCCTCCTTCTTATTAATTTAAAAAATGAAAACATTAAGTAAAATTTTATTAATTCACAAATTCATTTGTATTATTATTAAATTTGAAAAATGTAAAGAGAAATGTCGAATGTAAAAAATGCTTACAAAGAAATAGAGGAGGTTGTAGGATCAGATTATATTACAGAGAAAGATTTTATGAAGGCCGCATATTCTCGTAATGTTGATCCTGCCTTCCCAGATCGATGGGCAGATATGATAGTAAGACCAGAAAGCACTGAAGAAGTTTCTGAAATTGTTAAAATAGCTAATAAATACAAAATTCATATGGTTCCGAGGGGTGGAGGAGCAGATTTAGTAGGAGGTTCAGTAACAGAAGGGGGTATTCTCGTAGATTTGACAAGAATGAATAAGATAATAGAAATCAATGAAACAGATTTCTACTGCGTAGTTGAGTGTGGAATAACATGGGGAAATTTAATTTCTCAATTGCATTCAAAAGGATTAACAACGGGGGTATTAGGTCCTGGAAGTGGATTTTCAGCCACTATAGGAGGAGGTCTTTCAAATAGTACAGCTGGCTTTGGTTCTACTAAATATGGATTAGTCCCAGATATCTGTTTAGGTGTTGAGGTTGTATTACCAAATCCACAGGGTACAATAATAAGAACTGGAGCTGCTGCAAATAAATATGCTAAACCATTTTGTAGATATGGAGTTGCACCAGATTTTACGGGGCTATTTATGGGAGATGTTGGAAATATGGGTATTAAAACTAAAGCATTCTTAAAAATATATCCAGAAACTCCATTTAAAGCTCAACGATATTATATGCTTCATAAAAATGATTACAATAAAGTATATGAACTTATGAACAAATTACGAAAAGAAGTAAGAGATGGATTGCATGATGTACTTGTTGTCCCTCTCATTGTTGTACAACTTTTGGCAGGTATGGTTGAGACCAAACCTATTAAAAGACCAAGATTGAAAGGTCATGTATTTTCAATCATGGTTGAAGCTATGGATGTGCGAATTCTCGATATATATCTTGAAAAAATAGACGAAATCATGAAGGAGGATACTCGACCATTTGAATGGCAAGAAGTAGATACTGAAGTAAAGCTCTCAAAGGATTGGAAGTTTGAATTGAAATATGCATATAACTACTTTAATAAATATATCTCAATTGCTCCACCAAAAATTTCATGTACTACCTGTCATAAAATTCCAATTTCAGATCTACCTAAAATAGCTCAACAGAGTGCAGAATTTGACAATAAATATAGAAGTGAACTTCCACTTGGAAGTATCTCATTATTTGCTACTGTTATTTTTCTGCTACCTAATGGAAATTGTATTATTGTAGGGGGTTTTAATGCTGATAATGTAGATGAACAACGTGAAAAATCTATGGAACTATGGCACAAGAAATTGCGACATCAAGTCAAATATGGCGGCGTTCACTATTGGCTGGGAGAAGCAATATCACAATCAATTGTAGAAGCGGATGCTTACACACCAGAATTTATTAAATTCTTTAAAGATATGAAAAAAGCAGTAGATCCAAATTTTCTATTAAGTCCTAAGAAATTTCATATGTATAGTTATGATCATGATATTTCAACACATATTGTAAAAGAAAAAGAGTAGCTGTGAAAAATGACTGAATTCAAACCAAAAGAAAAATACAAGCACTTAAATAAATTAGGAGATATAATTTTACAATGTATTAGTTGTGGAGATTGTAGAGAAGCAACTGACTATACTTCAGAACCAGAAAAGTGGGGTGTCTGTGTGGCAAGAGATCACACGTCTGGTTTTGAAGCTTTTTTTGGAAGAGGAAAAATGCAGATCATACGATCAATATGGCAAGGGAGGCTCATATTAAGTAAAGATTTAGGTGAAGTAATGTACCAATGTCCAACGTGTAATGCTTGTGCTGAAACATGTGCATATGATATGGATAATGCAACTATTTATGAGGCGTTAAGAGCGGAATTAATAGATGCTGGATGTGGTTTGGAGGCACATATACCAATGAATAAAGCGATGGTTGAACTTTTAAATCCATATGAAAGAGATAACAAACAGAAGAGGGATTGGTTAGAAAAGTTAGATTTCAAAATTAAAGATGCTGCTAAAGAGAAGGCAGATATTCTTTATTTTGTGGGGTGTACTGCCGCGTTAACTCCAGAAATTCAGGCTGTAGCTATTAATACCGCAAAAGTTCTCAAAAAATTGGATATTGATTTTAATGTATATGGAGAATTTGAAGTTTGTTGTGGAAGTGTAGCGAAAAGAACAGGGGATCTTAATGCTTTTAACTCCGTTGCTACAAAAAATTATGAATTATTTAAAAAAAGTGGTGTAAAAACAATAATAACTAGTTGTGCAGGGTGTTATCGAACTTTAAAAATTGATTACATTGATTATTTGAAAGATTTAGGAATTGAAGTTCTTCATTCTATTGAATTTATCCATAAAATTACAATCAAACAAGATATTAAGTTAAATCATTTAGGCATAACAGCAACTTATCATGATCCTTGCCATACAGGACGAAATATTGGAATTAAGGAAGGATTTAATCCTCTTTATGAAGAACCGAGAGAAATTCTAAGGAAAATCGTAAACTTAGTCGAAATGAAAACCATTAAAGAAAATACCAAATGCTGTGGTGCTGGGGGAGGAGTTAAAAAAGGTTTCCCCAGACTATCATTAGAAATTGCGAAATCTAGAGTGAAAGAAGCTGAAGACACAGGGGCACAATATCTTGTTAGTATTTGCCCTTTTTGTTATAGGAATCTATATGATGCAATAAAAGAGCTAAATTCTGATATTAAAATGATTGATTTAATGGAGTTGTTAAATCAAGCGTTATCATAAATATATAGATATTCTTTTATTATGAAATGTTTTAATATTATTAATTTTAAAAAATTATTCCAAGATGAAAATTTATGAGTTTTTTAAGAGATTCAGGAGGATTTATGAGTAGCAGAGAAACTGCTGATTTCTATGATGCTGAGATGTTAACTGTATGGTGGGAAACGAAACCGGAAATTATTAAAAAATTACTTCCCTCCCCTTTAAAACCACTCGATACCCCATTTGTTTATGCATTTGTTGCACATTATCCAAAAACAAATTTTGGTGTTACTTATAATGAAGCTGCATTATTTCTAACTTGTGAATTTGAAGGTGTAGAAGGAGGTTATTGCTTAGCAATGCCAGTTACCAATGATATGGCAATGGCTGGTGGTCGAGAAGTATTTGGGTTCCCGAAAAAAATAGCTAATATCCATTTTAAACGTGAAAAAAGAGATGCTGAAGGTTGGGTAGAGCGTCTCGGAACACGTTTCTTTGAAGTTACAGCTAAACTAAATGGGAGACCTAATTCACCTGATTTTATTCAATTATTTACAGAACGAACTGGTGGTGGTGCTGTGACAGAGATCCCAAGTATATCCTTTAATTACAAACATTTTCCCTCACCTGATGGTCAGTATTACGATTATACCCCTCGTTTAGTGCAACAGGAAACAGTATTACGTCCTACTGAGTTCAAGCTAGGAAGCACTGAAATAACATTACGATCTTCTGACAGTGATCCGTGGGGTGAGGTTGAAATCGTACGAATTTTAGGTGCACTTTATCTAAAGGGTAATAATTCCATGTTAAGAGGTTCTTTTGTAGCTGAGATGGAACCAAAGAAATTTGAACCCTATTCCTTTTTAAAATGGGATATTGAGATATAAAATATCTCACTTTTTTTTAAAATGAGCTTGTAATTAATCGAATGCTTTTAATATCTCATCAAAACGCGTGTTTATTCTTTCTTTTAAAACCAGATCTTTATGAGTTAAGATATAGAATTCATTTTCTTTAATACCTTGAAATATTTTATCTGCTGCGGTTTCAGGCAGTATAGGTGGAGATTTATCAAATAGTTCTTGAAATAATTCTGCTGAATCATTTAATTTAGAATCTTCAATTTCATCATTTGGCTTATTTTTAAGTTCTGTTGGACGATTTCTATTTATTCTGAAAATTTTTGTGTGAACCCAACCAGGACAGACTACAGCAACTTTAACTTTAGCATTTATTTGGTTTAATTCCATTCTTAATGTTTCGCTTAAAGAAATAATACCATGTTTAGATACTCCATAAATTGCACCACCGGGGCCTGAACCGGATATTAAACCTTCTAAAGATGCGATATTTACTATCAAGCATTCATTATTCTGTTTTAACATTATGGGAACAAATGTTCGTATTCCATAAATTACACCAAAAAGATTTACTCCAAGTTGCCATTCCCAATCTTTCAATGTATAATTCCATGTATATTTGGTATTACCAACACCAGCATTATTGAATAACAAATGGACTTCTCCAAAAGTATCAATTGTTTTAGCAGCTAACATATCAACATCCTTAGGTTTTGATACGTCTGTTACAACTGTTAATACTTCTGCTCCTGCTTTATTTAACTTTCTTTCGACTCTTCTTGAAGCTCTTTCATCTATATCTGCAAGAACTACCTTCAGTCCTTCTTTAATGCATTTATTTACTAATGCAAGACCTATTCCGCTACCAGCTCCAGTAATTACAGCCACTTTTCCTTTAAAATCTTTCATTATTTTCTACCTTAATTTTTATACTTTAATATTTTTGAGATCTTATTTATGATCATCAACATTTATCCCAAATTTCAAAAAATGTTCTTTCATTGTCTTTAAAGCATTCACATGATAATTTATCAAGAATTTTTCATATAATTGAGGATTTGCTTTTAACGACAAAGGTCCTAAAACACTTCTCACATCATATACATATAATTGATCCTTCTTTATCCCCCTTATGTATCTCTTTACAGCTTTATCTGGCGGTATTGCATTTCTGATACTTGCATCTAAGAATGAACGATAAATTTCTTCTAGCTTTTCTTCACCATATTTCTCTATTAATTCTTTAGAGTATTTTATTTTGGCATTAGAAAAGATATTTGTTTTTACATATGAAGGAATTACTACTGAAACTTTTATATTTTGACTATACAATTGCCCAAAAAGTGCTTCTGAGAGTCCCACAACAGCAAATTTCGAAGCAATATATGAGGCAGGTTCTGCTGAACCAAAGACACCCGCTCCAGAAGCAACATTCACAATATGCCCCGAGCGCTTATTATACATATGAGGTAAAAATACTTTAAGGGAATAAATTATACTCCATAAATTGATGTCAAGTACTCTTTTCCAATCTTCTAATTCAAGTTCTAATATATCTCCTCCGATTGCAGTCCCGGCATTATTGATTAATAAGTCAAGTTCTTTAAATTTTGAGAAAAAATCCTTGGAAATGTTTTCCCAATCACTGAAATTAGCAACATCACATTTTCCAGTATATACTTTTACTCCAACTTTATCAATTTCCTCTTTTACTCTTTTTAAATCCCCCATATTAATATCAGTAATAAATAAGTTCATTCCTTCATTAGCTAAAGCTATAGCAAACGATCGTCCTATTCCACTAGCAGCTCCAGTAATAAAACAATTCTTTCCTTTCAATTCTTTCAATATTTTCACTTTTGATTAGTAAATTTTAGCTTTTATCTAATTTAGTATGATTAGTATTTAACTTTTTTTAAATACAGAATCATCAAGCCAAATCATATTGTACGAAAAGACTTTTATATCTTTAAAATCAACTTATCTATTACTGAGTTTATTTCTAACTTATAACAATAAAAAAAATAGTTAAATCATTATTAAAAGATATCAGAGGAAATTTAAATGAAAGATTATTCAGATTGGGAACTGATCCCAGATTATGATAACGAATCTCCTTATTTAGAAAATCATAATCGTCCATGGTTAAAATTAAGACCGGATTATATAGCAAAATCACTAAAGTTTGAACCTATACCCGTTCATGAGCTTATAAAGCGAAGAGTGAAGGATTATCTTAATAATGTTTGTGTATATTACAAACCTACTGATAAGAAGTATACATATCGTGAAATGATCTATACATCAGATAAGATCGCAAATGCATTATATGAGTTGGGTGTGAAGAGAGGAGATGCTGTAGGGATTATGACAGGTAACTGTCCTGAATTTTTATTTTGTTGTTTAGGAATAATGGAAACTGGCGCAGCAGTGGTCCCAATAAATCCTCTTCTTAAAGAAGCTGATGTATCTCACATAATTAGGGATGCTGGAAATATAACCACTATTTTTGTCCATAAAAACAATTTTAGAACTATTAAAAAAGTTAGAAAAGAAATAGAATTAGAGAACGTGATATTACTTCAAACTGAAGAAGCAAAACCTGAAACAATTACTTTAGAAGAATTTATTGATGGTAAAATGCCTAAACCTCCTGAAGTGGATATAGATCCTATTAATAACCTTGCAGCATTGCTATATACTGGTGGTACTACAGGTCTACCTAAAGGAGTGATGTTAACTCATAACAATTTAGTAGCTGATGCTCTTTGTACTATGTATAATATGCGTGAGTCGAGAGATGATGCAGATGTAGCCTATGGAGAGAGAGTAAGTCTAACAGTTCTCCCTATTTGTCATTCTTTTGGTTTTCAAGTCTTAATTATAACTTCAATTTTAGTCTCAATGTTAGTAATGTTTGAATCATTTAATCCTTCTGAAGTCTTAGAAGCAATTGAATATTATAAATGTGATATGTTTATAGGTGTACCAGTAATGTTTCAAATGTTAGTCAATTCGCCTGACTTTACAGAACGAGATCTTTCAAGTCTTGAGTCAGCGACTTCTGGTTCAGCTGCATTGGCTCCAGAAATAAATAAAAGGTGGGAAGAAATTGTTGGATTTAAAGTAGGTCAAGGTTATGGATTAACTGAAACATCACCAGTTACTCATCACCAACCACAGTGGTTGCCTGAAATAAAAACGGAGAGTATTGGAATTCCTTGTATTGATACAGACGCAAAAATCGTAAATCCTGATTCTTTAGCAGAGCTTCCCATAGGAGAAGTAGGAGAATTATTAATCCATGGACCCCAAGTAATGAAGGGATATTGGAAAAGGCTTGAAGATACTAAAAAAACATTTGTACAAGGTGACTGGTTAAGAACAGGTGATTTAGCAAAAATGGATGAGCAAGGTTATTTCTATATTGAGGGACGGACGAAGGATATCATTAAATATAAGGGTTATAAAGTAATGCCTCGTGAAGTTGAAGAAAAATTAATTGAACATCCAGCAATATTAGAAGTAGGTGTAGTATCTGCTCCTGATCCAAATGTTGGGGAAACTATTAAAGCTTATGTTGTGCTTAAACCAGAATATAAAGATAAAATTACAGAACGGGACATTATTGAATGGTCAAAGGAAAAACTCGCAGGATATAAATACCCCAGAAAAATAGAATTTATTAATATATTACCACGCACTACTGTAGGTAAAATCTTCCGTAGAAAGTTAAGAGAAAAAGCATTAAAAAAAGAAGAATAATGAAATTATCTATTAATTTCAAATTAAAATGCTGGTTCTATTAATATTTATTTTGTTATTTATCATTGGTTATTTAGTAATATTTTTTGCTGCTGATCTCTTCCTGGACAACTTAAAGGAAATATGTTTCATTTATGGATTATCTCCCTTTATAATTGGTTCATTGATTCTTGGAATTGACCCAGAAGAATCAATAGCTTCGATTATTGCAGCAGTAAATGGATTCCCTTATATAGCTGTAGGAAATGTAATCGGCAATTCCATAATCGCTTTAACAATTAGTTTTGCTATTCCCGCCTTTTTCTATAAAATTAGTTTTAAATCAGTTCCTCAATATTATTTCCTTTTACTATATATTTGTATGATTTTCATTGCAATTGGGTTCTTAGTCAATTATGGATTTATTGTGGTTGGTTTTATCGTAATAATCATCTATTTTATTTATCTTAACTTGAATTTAAAACAATTAAAACAAGATAGCGATATAGGAATTAATTTAGATACAAATGAGCTTCAAAATGTTGTTATTCAAAAATTTTCGCAAAATTTGAAAAGAAAGAAAGTTATATTAACTATTATTGGGTTTGTTTTCATACTTCTAGGAGGAGAATTGCTCATCTATTCTGCAGAACAAATAATTAAACTTACTAATATTCCAGAAGCTTTTTTTGGACTTGTTATAATTGCTTTTGTCACGAATGTAGAGGAATTAACTCTAGTTTTCAAATCAATAAGAAAGAAAAGTATAGAAATAGGTTTAGGAGGGATGATTGGTAAGGTTTTTTGGAATTTAGCAATAACATTTGGCATAAGTGGAATTATTATCGTAAATTTCAATTTTTCTTTAATCATCTTATGGAATTGGTTTATTCTCTTTATATTATTAATCTATTTCAATTATACTGCAAAAAAGAAGCAGATCTATTGGAAAGAGGGAATTATCTTAACAATATTTTTATTGATTTTTCTGTTCCTGAATTTCATTCTGGGGATATTGGTTTAAAATTATGATATTATTTCGTTTCCATAATTTCATTGAAATCAAACCTATTGAAATTAACAATGTCGGATAAATTATTATTTCTAACAAAGAGGGATTCGCGTTATAACCAAATAATGCTTTTAATAGTGAACCTATAATTTCAAGCCATACTGGAGTTGCTGGGTTACCGTCAGGGTAGCTTTCTGGTAATATATTTTTCATATTCCACACATTTTCGACAATTGGATTTGTAACGCCCGCTTCTATAAGTTCATGAATTCCATAGGTAATCAAACCAGCTGCAAATAAAATTAAAACTACATTAGAAATTTTAAAGAATTTTGATAGATTAATGGTTTTAATGCCATAAAAAAATAACAAACCGATTCCGACTGAAATGCTTAAACCAATAGAAGATCCTAATATCACTTCTGCTTGATTAAGAGATCCGACTGATGTGGCTCCAATTAGCAAAAGTACCAATTCTATTCCTTCTCTTAGAATTATTATAAAAGTAAGAATAGAGATGGATATAATCTTCCCCGTTTCAATTGAAAATTCTACTTTTTCTTCTAATGTTTTTTTCATTTTCGGACCTTCTTTACTAATCCATAAGATTAATGTTATAATAAAAACTCCAGAAATTATGAAAGTGTAGCCCTCAAAAGTTTCTTCAAGAGTACCACTAAATCCGCCTAATATTGCTGTAAATATAATAGCGAATACAATACTTGAAATAATTGCTAAAATACTCCCAATGAACACATATTTGTAATAAATTCGCTGATTGGTACTCTTTAAATATAAGAGTATTATAACTATCACTAATATTGCTTCTAAACCTTCTCGAAATGCTAAAAGTGAGGGTACTATTAAATCAATTATCGATACCAATTAACTCCTCTCTTTTATAATCATAACCTTAATTTAATCCTATGATCTATTAAAAAATTTGTGAATATTAAATTTTAGGCTTATCTAATATAAGTGATTTTTCAGTTCGAAATTTAAATCAATTTATTATCTTTAATAAAATTAATAACTTAAAATATAAATAAAAAACAATATTGATTTTCAATATCTATATTGGTTAACCTTCTAAAAAATAGGGAAATGAAATAGTAAAATCAGTAAATTTTAATCAGAACCTGATTTTTTTATATCAATGGATTTAATTGTACTTTTTATAACCTTTGGGATTTTATTCCTTGGAGAATTAGGTGATAAAACCCAATTAATTGTTTTTAATCTTGCCTTAGAATATGAAAAATTTTATAAAGTTGGAATAGGCGTTACAATTGGTTTTGCATTAATTGTAACAATTGGGGTAATTTTTGGAATAATAATAACTCGTTTTATTCCACTCATAATAATATCTTTAGTGTCTGCAATAATATTCATTTTAATTGGAATCTTAGAGGCTCGTTCTCTCAAAAAACTCTATTTAGCGAGAAAAATTTCAAAATCTGGAGAACGTTTGGAAGGATATATTGAAATTGATGATAATGAAGATACAAATAAATTAAAAAATAGACTCGTAAAATTAAGAAGAAATCCCTATTTAGCTGGATTTATTTTCATATTTTTAATGGAGTTAGGTGATAAAACTCAAATTTTAACAATTACTATGGCTTCTCGATTTAATCGTCCAATTGAGGTATGGATGGGTGCCTTTTTCGCTCTTGTTTGCGTAGCATGGATAGGTATTTTTTTTGGAGCAATAATAGCTAAAAAAATATCGAAATTTCATCTTAAACTAATTTCCTCATCTGTTTTTATAATTATTGGATTATTGACTTTAATAACAATAATAATTACTTAAAAAAAGAGAAAATAAAGTTATTTATTCTATTAAACTCAATAAAAAGAAAAAGAGATTTTAAATTTTGTTTAAAAATTTTAAGGTAAACAAAATGACGTTGACAATTCCTGCTATGATTCCACCATAAAATCCTGCCTCAGGCCACCATTCATATCCATCTATTGCTCCATAATTTATTCCAAATGCACCAAGCCCTATAAGAGCAAAGAGGATCGTTAAACCAGATAAAATCATGCCAATTACATTGATATTTATAAATTCAATGTTAATAAATTTTTCAGGGAGCAATTCATTTATAGCCAGAACTATTTGAGCAATTAATAGGATTATCATAATAATTCGTGCTGCTGCATCACCGGTAGTACTATATTCACAGCCAAAACATGCAAATCTATTTCCATAACCTGGTAAATAAAAACCAGCAAATAAAAGAGCTGCTACCATAATAATTCCAATTACGCTAATTACCAATATCAAAGCAGAAAAAGGATCTACTTTTCTCTCAGATGACGTTTAAAACACCTCTTTAATACCTCATTATTTTTTTTATAAATTGCTAATAATAAATAGAATCGATATAATATTATTTAAATATTTATTTTATAATCAAAAAGGAGTTCTTAAATATTACAGGCCTCTATGGCATTTTTAGGCATTACTTGTATCGTTGATTCAATTATATTATATTTTTTGAATAAAAAGATATTAATTTCAGGAATTAAGTCTTGATTAGCTTTTATCTCATCATCAATTTTTATATAAGCAGAAAACATGAGCATATCAGGTGTGATTGTCCAAAGATGCACATTATAAATTTCCTTAATCTCTTTAAAGGTACTTTTCAAATCATCATTAATAGTATCGATATTCAATCCCTTTGGTGCCATTTCAAGTAATATTCTTGTAGATTCTTTTAATACACTCCAAGCCCAATAAAGAATTACCATTGATATCCCGATACTTACAATAGGATCAAGTATATTGAGATTAGTATAAAGTATAATAATCGAAGCCACTACAATTCCTATAGACGATGCGGCATCTCCAATCATATGATAAAACACACTTTTAACATTCAAATTGTTATTCCGGCTTCCTTGTAGGATTCCAATACTTGTTAGATTTACAAAAAGACCTATAAGAGCAATTAATAACATATAAAAACCAAATACTTCTTTAGGATTTAAAAACCTAAGAATAGCTTCATATATCATTATCCCTACAATAGGAATAAGAAATAAACCATTAATGAAAGCTGCCAACACCTCAGCTCGATATAAACCAAAAGTTTTATGATGACAAGGAGGTTTACATGCAATATTAATAGCTAATAAACTTATTCCAATAGCGAAACTATGAGTGAACATATGACCCGCATCACTGAGTAACGCAATACTATTTGTAATTAAACCACCTATAATTTCTAAAACCATAACAGTCGTAGTAATAATCAGAGAGATATAGAGTTTCTTCCTTTCTACAGACCGATATTGGAATAAATGCTCAGAAAAAGAACTTTTACTCACTATTAATCCCTTTAAAATCTTATCAATAAAATTAAAAGATATTTACTTAATAAAATAATGGGTGATGAACTATTATAAATATAAGAACTACTATTATCCAAAGATTATCTTAGGACTCTTGTTTCTTTACTTAAATAAACTAAAATAAAACAGACTATAAAAGCTATGCCAAAAAGTAAAAAGGGGAGTGTAATTGATACAAATTCCATCAAATATCCGGTCATCATTGTAGAAACTGGACCTAAAGCTGAAGTTAAAGTAAATATAACTCCAGTAATTTTACCAAGTTCCTCATGAGGTACTCTTTCTTGCAGGACAGTCCAATAAGCAACATTAATTAGGGGGAAATAGAAACTCCAAAAGAACAATATTATTGATGCAAATAATAGATCTGTTGTAAAACTAAATAAAATAATTCCAAGCAATTTTAAACCATTCAGCATAGAGATAAAACATTTCAATTTTCTTTAGCTTTTTTATTAGTTTAACGTAAGCTATGTTTTTTAAGTCAAATTCTCAACTTTTTACTGATTCAACTTTTCTGAATCTTGCAAAGAAATGATCTTTTTCTTCCTTTTTCTTGATTATTTCAAACCCAACTTCTTTAGCCAAGTCTAAGTAGTGCTTCATATCTTGTTCTTTATCCCATAATACTCCATAACCGGAATCTATTATTTTATCATAGATTTTTACTTTAAGATATATACCATAAATATCTCTTTTCTCTTTACCTTTCCTTGGTATAATCAAATCCCAGAGCATAAATTCTCCATTTTCTTTTAAAACTCTATAAATTTCTTCAAATATTTTTTTGTGATCAGCAATAGGGATATACATCATGGTAAAAAATACTGAGACTGTATTAAATGTATTATCTAAAAATTGTAAATCTTTAGCATCCATTATTATTTTTAATTCTCCAGTATCAGGAGCTTCTTCTAATTCTCTTTTAGAGTGATCGATCGCAATAACTTGTTCACCTTTAACTTGTCCTATGATTCCTTCCCCACCCCCTCCAATATCTAAAATTCTCCCCTTTAATCCAAGATTTGACAAATCAATTTCCTGGGGTCCTACCATCACAGCCCTTTCTTCAGATAATACTTTCATAAAATTATCAATAGCATCTTGAGTCGCATGCCACTTATTTTCTATTTTTTTTCCTTTAATTTTACCCTCTTCAAAATATCCTCTTATTTCATTTGCACTTATCTTTTTATGGAACATATCGCTAATATCATTAATATTAAAATATGTAACATTATCAATTTCTTTCATAATTAACTTAAAATATATACTAAAATATTAAAATCTTTTAAAAAGTAAAAACAAGGCAAATATTAAATGAATTTAAATAATATATTCATATGTTTAGAATGAAGCTAATGAATAGTTAAGAATTAACATAGTCGTCCTTCATTTTTATAGCAATCAAAAGTACTATCTAAATTTCCAATATAATTTATCATGGAATGATACCATTTATCTAATAATTCGCGAAATTGCTTTTTTACAACTTCTAAGTCCTTTGCACTATAAATGTATAGATATCCCCGTTTATTTATATCTTTTTTTCCTTTCAATTCAAAGAATTCTTTTCTAGACATCGATTCTCTCCTAATAATTTTGAGTTCAATTAAATTTAGTAGTGCCCTCTGAATTGAACTTCTATCTCTATTAAATACTTCTTTTAATTCTGATGTACTAACTTTTTTATTTTTTAATAAATAGGAAAAAATGGCTGATTCTAATTCGTTAAGACCAAGAATGCATTTAAACAAATTATCACTTCTATAAATGTTTTTATCTTCTAACATGTTTTTTAATTGGTTAGAAATACTTTCCAAGAGATTTCACTATTTGTACTTTTTTTTGAAAAATTAAAATAAAAAGGATAAATTGCACAATTGAGCTGGTTTAAGATTTAAGTTTTTCGAGAATTTGTTTTAAGGTATCATAATTCATTACTCCAACAAATTTCCTTACAAGTTTCCCGTTCTTAATAAAGAGAGTGGTTGGAATTGCTGTAACGCCAAAATATTGTGCAATAGACGGATTTTCATCAACATTATCTTTAGCAAATATGAAATCATTAGAATATTCTTTTTGTAATTTCTCAAAAATTGGGGCAAAGATCTTACAGGGTCCGCACCATACCGCCCAGAGATCTATTATTACGATCTTATCTGGAAAATCCTTTGTCAATTTATTCAAATCGTTAATATCATGAAGTTTTATAATTTCATTTGGTATTGATTGCTGTTTTAATAACATTTCTACCTTTCTCTGTCTTATTTTTTCTAATTCATCATCAGACATTTTTCAACATTCTTCTTTTATTTATCGAAAGTTGTGAACATACAACTCATAACTTTTATATTTAAATTAAATAAAAATTGATATTTAAACGTCTTTATTATGAAAAAAAATTCATAACTAAAGTACAAATTTACATAAAAATTCATTTTTTAAATTACTAAATAAATTAAAAATTTTTGGAACTAGTTATTTTTTTCATTAATTTTTTGATAAAGAGGGAAAAATTTGTGAATGTTGAGAAAATATCGGAAGATAAGCTTGATTACGTGGGAGCAATTTGCCTTGATCCTAGTATCGGTAGACAAGAAAGAAAAAAAATGCAGCCTGCCATGAAAAATCGAATTGCATGGATTAAAAAAATGATGGTGAAAGGACTTACAATATTTGTAGCTTTGGAAAAGCCAAAACCTCAATTAATCCATTATAAATGGGCAGGTAAAATGAAACATTCAGATTTAGCTTTACATGGGAAGGTACCAATGGGATTGCTTGAAGGTATTCCAATTAAATTCGCTCTTGAACCAGTAGAAGGTAAAGGTCTTTTTATTAATTGTATGTGGATATTACCACCTTTTTGGCTAACTGGAGTAGGAAAATCACTTTTAGAAAAATTTATCACTAGTGCAACAAAATTTGGTGGAGCTAGTGTTATTTCATATGAAGGTGATAGATGGTTTGGAACTTCTATAAATTATATGCCCTCAAGTTTTTTTAAAAAATATGGATTTAAAGAGGTTGATAGGGATGGAAGCCGTATTCTACTATACCGTAATTTAGGTGTTGAAATTCAACCAAAATTTATCAGTTCTAAGCCAGAATCTCTTAATAAAAATGAAAAAATGATTGTAGAAATCTTTTTTAATAGCCAATGTCCTTGGTCAAAATATATGGTTGATGAGATTAAAGTTAAAAAAAAGAAATACCATGAAATTACGTTTAAATTCATTAATACTGATGAAAGGAAAACAATTGAAAAATTTGGAATTTCCAGAGGAGTGCGTATAAATGGAAAACCAATCATCAAGAGAATGGCTACATGGGAAGAAATAGAGTTAGAAATTAAGAATGCTCAAAATATGTAAAAATTAACTAGGTTTTTCAAGGTTAATTGATGAAATATGCAAAAATATCATAAATATGCTTTTAATAATACTTATAAGACTAAATTTCTTTAATTAAATTTAAAATAAGTATACAGTTTTTATCTTAATGAAAATACATTCTTTATTTATTCTAACAAAGGCAGGAGTTTGCATTTATAGTAGGAATTTCACAGAAGATTTTGAAAATATTGAGCCAAATTTGATTACACCTTTCTTTTCAGCTATTTTTTCCTTCTCTGAAAATGTAATAATGCAACAAACCCCTGAAATTATCGAAATGGGTGATTTTCGGTTTGTTTTCAGAATACAGAAAGATTTCATATATACTATCTTATCAGATTCAAGTGCAAGTTTACTATTTATTACTTCTCGATTAGCTAGTATAATAGATGCATTTGGAGAATTCTTAAAAACAGCTGATCTTGATGCTTATCAAATAATTGAAAATCGAGCATTTGATCTCAAGATTAATTCTATAATTACAGGAGAAGCTGAATTAACATCAAGCAGAGCGTTATATCGAAAAATAATAGAGCACATTAAAACCCTAGTTTTTGAAAATGAAATTATTGGAGCAGCACTTTTTTCAATTAACGGAAAAGTAATTTATTCATCTCTTCCTCAAGATATCTTATTATCATCATTAAAAGAATTAGAAATTCGATATAAGGTAGCTCATGAATTTAACATGACCTTTTACAGTTTAGAAAACAATCAAAAAATATTTTCAAAAATCATTGAAATACCTTGGAAATTAGAACCATTAATTATCGTGATTTTATTTGATTCTACAGTTCCACTTGGAATGGCTGAAGTTAATTTAGATAAAATCTCAAAAACAATACAAAACATTATTTAAAATTTCATATTCTTAATCTTTTCATTAAGAAAAGAAGAAGGAGGTCTTAAGAAAAACCTTTTTTATTGTTATTTATTTTGAAACTTAATTATGTATGATGTTATTGTCATTGGCTCTGGAGTATCAGGTGCTTCTTTTGCAAACAAAATTTCGAAATATGCAAAGACACTTCTTATAGAAGCCCAAGATTATAAAACAGAGATTCCAATAAGAACAAATATTTTTCCAGAACATAATAGACCCTTTATAAAAAATGAGATTGATTGGGATAATAGATCAATCTTTCCTTGTAAACACACGAAATCAAATTACATGAGTGATAAGTTTAATGGTGTTATCGATTCTACCGAATTTGGAATACCTTTAGGAAATATATGTTATACTGAAAACCTCATTGGAGAATTAATAAATCAATTTGAACAACAAGGAGGAGACTTTAATTCTAATGAAAAAATCTCTCAAATAAACAGACATAGTGATCATTTAGAACTAATCAATGCTAAGGGCGCTTCATATTCAACAAGACTATTGGCATTGGCAACTGGCTCACGTGGTTTTGATCTACAGCGATCTTTGGGATTTGAAATTCCAGATCATTACACAGGGACCTATCTCCATCTATTTGGAGATGAAAATAAAATAAATGAGAATATTGAATGGAACTATACTTTTCACATCAATCCTAAAATAAGTAGTAATGGCCCTTTTTTCTTTAATAAAGGCAAAGAGAGAATTTCTGCAGGATTTTTAGGTGAAAAAAATCAATCGCGGGAGGAAATTATCTCTAAACTTGAAAGAATTTTAAGAAACTATAAACATATCCAACCATTTATCGAAGGGTTAAAATATAATTTATCAACTGCAGTTGTAGGAGACATTTCTAAACATCCAATCAAGCACTTCTCACAAAATCGAGTTCTTGTTTTAGGAGAAGCTGCCGGGATAGTAACTGCCTTCTTTTACGAAGGATTGTTGCCTGGAGTAGCTTGTGCTGATATAGCTTCCAATACTGTAAAACCATTATTTGAAAAAGGTAGTAATTTTAGCCGATCAGAGCTACAAAAGTATGATCAAGAAGTTAAACGCATCTTAATGACTTATTTTAAGAATGGAAATGCCCTTGAATACTTGATTTATAATGAAAGTTCCTATATGAAGTCTTTATGGCGCTTATATACAGAACTGCTTAATGAAGATGGGTTGGCAAGAAAGTACATTTATGAAGCATATATTAACCATGATCTAGCAAACCATAATACAAGTAATGACAGATATGTTGGGGAAAGATGGTTCGGGAAGCTTCCCGTGCTTTCAAAAATAACATTAAGTCCAAAATTTTTTAGAGCTATGCTACTCTAAATACTTCAAAGCGATGTTCTTATAAATATTAAGTTCTTGATATAAGATAAATAAAATTTAGAAACAGAATAACACATAAAAATTATTTTCTCCTTATTTCTTAATATTTAATAATTCTATCTGTTCTTTTTTCTTTTCTTCAACTTTTCTCGCTAAAATTGACGCTACTCTGCCAATTTGGGCCTTTAAAGAAACTTTTGCACCATAATTCTTATACATGAATCTAATTAATAGAGATAACAAAATAAATGTCCCTATTGCAGCAATCCAGAAGTTTAATGCATTTAATTGATTTAAAAAAATAAAATAAATGATATTATGCGAAAAATAGATGGTGAAAGAATAAAAAGAGTAGAAATAGAAAAATCTATAGCTTTTTTTTACTTTTATGACTTCGAATTCTTCAAGGATTAATAAAACAGAAAAGGAAGTTAATATTACTCCGAGTGAATATATTGTTGATGCAAAAGTTTCATGTATTAAAAAGTCAGGAAAAAGAAATAAAACTGCAAATAATATGAGAATTGTGCCCATTATTAATGAAGGAAGCAAGAATTTATTTTTTAATGCTAATCTCCTTTCTTTTTGATCTTCTCTGAGAAATATCTCAAGCATAACATCTCCTACAACCGTCCCTACTAGAAAAAAGCTGAAATAGTATAGAATAGGATGTAAACCATGATACAAAACATGATATATGGCTCCAAAAATGTTAACTTGTCCTTCATATGGTAAAAGAATTGAAAGAATATAATAATGGCTAATCCAAAAAATTACGGCAATAATGATTCTAAATGATTTTGAAGTTTTTAATAGGAAAAATGATAATAATAGTGAAATAGCTATTGTAAGTGGTATATACCATTTCCAAATATCCAGAGGATCTAATGTTCCTACTGCTGTAGCGCTAGAATATAGTAGAGCTAAAATTAATATTATTATAGCTCGAAATAAGTATTCGTTATTTACTTGTTTTATATTTTTATCATCTGACGTTTCAGCTTTAGTAAGTCTACTCCGGAGATATATTACCGTACTTACTCCTGAAAAAAATAAGAAACCAGTACCTACGATATCACCAAAAATTGAATGAAGTGCGAAAGTTAACCAATGATCTTCATGTCTTACCCACCAAGAAAGCATATGTCCAAGAACCATCATAAACATGCACCACCCGCGAAAAGTATCTATGCTTTTTATCCGCTTCATTAAAAATCCTTCGATTTAGTATCCATCAATAATTCAATTAAACTGAAAAAAAAGATATAAACAGAAATATATTAGTACCTTTATATTTTTTTTTGAAATTTTTTTTCATTAAAAATTAGTATTAAAAATTAAGGACAGATATGTCCTGAACTTGAAAAGAACCAACTTATAACCGAAAATACTGAATACCTAGTCAAGCAACATATTCTAAATATTTTATAAGAATTACTTTTTTTCTAGCATTCCTATACTTTTAATGCTTTTTAGAATTACAATTATCGAGGATTATTTCCTTGGTTTAAATAAAAACTAAAGTAAACTACTAATAAAAATCATTAACAATAAATAACTCAATTAAAAAGAGAATTAGGTGAAAATTATTTTCCTCTATTCGTAAATCAATAAAAGATTCTTATTTTCATCCGTTTTTAAACTCTTAATATAATTAGCCAGGATTTCTTCTTGAATTTGTACAATTTCAGAATCAGAATTATAATTCATGCAATTCCATCCATATCTCTTTCGATCATCCTCAAAAATTATACCCGTAGAGAATTTGTGTTTAACACCACATTTCGTACAATATTGCATTTTTAGTCGCTTTTTTTTAAATCTTTTTCAGTTATTTATATATATAATGAAAATGAATATAAAAACCTTACTTTAGCATGAAATAATTTCATTAAGATTAGATTTATTTAAATAATGTTCAAAATGAAAAATTATCCTTTATATATCTTTTAAAAAAACTGAATTTTTTTCAATGTTCATAAAGTTAATACGACAAAATTATACTACAAAAATTGAAATAATTGAATAAATTTAAAAATAATAATCTCTATAAAAATTAGTTCTTTGAAAAAATTTAATCATCAAGGGTTTATCTATTAATAAATTTTTCAGATAAGTTTGATTCTAATTTATCTATTAAGTTTTTTAATTCTTTAATATCAGAACTTACCTCAACACCCAAATCTGGGCTTAAATTAATAGCTTTTTCAATGTGTTGAATACCCATATTGTAATCTTTTATATCAAAGTAAGCATAACCCAAGAAAAACCATGCTTTGGCAAACTCTTGATCTATTTCAGTCGCTTTTCTATAATTACTGATGGCTAAATCAAATTCTTTTTTAAGTTTATATACATTAGCCATATTAAAATATGCTAATGAATAATTAGGGTCAATTTCAACGGCTTTTTTATATGAATCAATGGAACTATCCAATTCATTTTTAGCTTCATAAGCAAGTCCCATGTTATTCCAGGATTCAGAATGTTTAGGATTTAATCTCACAGCTTTGTTAAAATTCTGAATCGCAGCATCATAGCGCCTTTTATTATTATAGGCAAGACCAAGATGATAATATGCCTCTACATAGTTTTCATCTAATTCAGTTGCTCTATTGCAGGATTCAATTGCTATATCGGGATTTTTTCTTAAATTTTGCTTAGTTTTATTAACTAATTCCGTTTTATATCGTTCTCTAATTAAATTTTTATTTTGCATATCAGGTTCTTCCATTAACTCATTTACTTTAAGAGC
Source organism: Promethearchaeota archaeon (assembly GCA_048938025.1). GTDB lineage: Archaea > Asgardarchaeota > Lokiarchaeia > Sigyniarchaeales > SOKP01 > Loki-b32. The sequence continues at coordinate 6,757 of JBHLMP010000005.1, read as the reverse complement.
TCTTTCATAAAATTTGAAAGCATCTTCCCATTTAAATTGTTTAGCTAACTGATTTCCTTGTTCAATTAAAAGTCTAATTTCATCAGAGTGAACCTCGTCTATCAATTTTTTTATTTTACTCATTTCTTCGATTCTACGTTTCTCATCTTCAATTGAGTTAGCGTAATCTAATCTTTTTTTAAGTTTTTCGATCTCTTTTTCTTTAAGTTGCTGCGTTTCTGCTAAACCACCCTTACCTACTAGTTGTTTTATCTCTGTTTGATAAATTAGACCTTTAATCTCTCCTACCTCCTTTTCCATCTCGTCTGTGAGATACATTTTATTCGTTATATCCAAGGCTTTATTGTAAACTGTTATAGCTTCCTCATATTCATCTTCATTCTCCAGTTTATTTCCCCTGGTTAGAACTTCTTTTACTTGGGCAGAATACACTTTATTGACTAAATTCTTTAAATTTTCAATTTCTTCATTTTCTTCCTCTGGATAGGTCATAATTTTAGCAATACTTATTGCAGAATATAATTGACTCACAGCATCTTCATATTTTTTTTGCATTATGTTATTTACTGAATTTTCTTTAATTAAATTAATTCCTGCTAAACAGGTATTGTTGATTAGATCACTAATATTTTTTATTTCTTGGTCTTTTTTTATATCTGGAATCATTGAATTAGCCCCATCTAAAGCTTCTTTAAAAATTTTCACAGCTTCATTTATTTTTGTTGTAGATTCCTCAAATTTATCTTGTTGAGTTATTTTCTTTCCTTTTTCTATTATTGGGTTGACTTTCTCAATATAGAAAGGATTTATGATTTCAGCGATTATACTTATTTCAAGGTTTTTTAAATCAGAATCATACATTCTATTTGCGATGTCTAAAGCATTTTTTGATTCTGAAATTGCACTACTAATATTATTTTGAGTCACTAATTCCCTGGTTTTATCAACAATGGGTTTAATCTTATTAGAATAAATTAGATTAATTAAATTTTTTATATTAGTAATTTCCTTATTCTTTTGCTCAGAATTGTAAAAATTATCAGTGAGTTTTAAAGCTTTCTCAAATTCTTTTATGGCATCTTCACTTCTACCAGTTAGTTTCAACTGGTTTCCCTTTTCAAGAATTAATTTTATTTGAGTTGAACAAGTTTGATCAATTTCAGCCTTAATTTTATCTTGTTCTTCAATTTTAGGGATGCCTTCATAAATTTCCTCAGCAATAATTAATCCTTTATTGAAAGTTTCAACTGCATCATCAAAATTTTTACTTTCTCTTAAATTTACAGCATCTATTATTAATTCTTTCAGTTTTGCCTCGTTATTTATTTTATTAATTTCTTGTACTTCAGTTTCCTTAAAATCTAGGTCATCAATGTTATCAGCTACCTTTAATGCTTCTTGAAAATTTTCATAGGCTTTATCAAATTCTTGTTGAGAGACTAAACGAATAGCTTGTTGAATATAATCATTAACTTCAACAGAATAAGTCTGATTGATTACATTTTTAATATTATTTATTTCTGTTTCTTTATCTTCAGGTTCTTTAACTTTTTCATTAACAAAATCTATAGCTTCATGCAATTTGTCGATTGCTTTTTGATATTTATTTTTATCTTTAAATGAATTAGCTTCTTCAATCATCAAATTTAATTTTTTCAAAATAGATGCTTTCATTTTACATAATCTCCAATTATTAATCCTAAGAATTATTTTATAATTTTAATATTTTTCTTATAACCTTATTATTTTTTAAAATGTATATTTTAATAATTTAAAGGGCTAAAAATAAAATTCTTAAACAGATAATCAATGCAAAGAAAGAAGGATTAGAATTATATCTTTACATATGTAAAGATTTATATATTTTCGCAACAATATAAGAATACCAATTTTAAAGGTGAGATCAATTTCAACACAATCATTTCGATCTATGGTTGAAAAAAATTATATGAAGATTTTTGCAGTGGGTGTGATTCTTTTTATCGTAGGAATTGTACTAGTTATGTCATATAATCTCTATTATATAAATGAAGAAACTCATGATTCAGATTTTTGGGACTCTTACTATACACTCACAACACTCTCAGTGTTTTTCATTCAATTAGGGATGCTATTCTTTGCCCTCTCTACTTTCATGGGAGCCGTGATTGACGAGTCGCTTTCACCGGTAGTTAGAGCAGGATGCGTTTTAGCCTCAAGCGTGGCAATTATCGGTCTTGCATTAATTATTGTTTTCGGATAATAATGCTTATCCAATAGATACATCAATCTAATTAACTATTTTTTTTTTATTAAAAATTTTTTATAAAGCTTAAATTAATTAAGTAAAAAGAGAAAGAATTATACATGATTTCAGTAGAATTAGAGAAAAAAGTGTTTTATGGTGGTTCAATTATTACAATGAATCCTAAACAACCTCTTGCAAATGCAGTAGGGATTGTTGGTGAAAAAATTGTATCTATTGGAGAGTTAAGAGAAGTTAAAAAAGATCTAATTGCTGAATATAAAATGATAGATTTGAAAGGAAAAACTCTCATACCCGGTTTTATTGATTGTCACCTTCATCCTATTCAATTCCTTCTCCACTTGTTGAACCCAGATCTTTCAAATGTTAAAGGGTTAAAAGATCTCCAATCAATTTTGAAAAAAGCAGTAGAAAAAAAAAGTAAAGATGAGTTAACAATCGGATTCAACTTTTCTGAAGAAAAATTCGACGATCCTCTGTTGCCAACCAGAATGGATTTAGATGAAGCTTGCCCTAATAAACCAGTTTTTATATTAAGATATGATGGACATATAGGTGTAGCAAACAGTAAAGCACTAGAATTAGCAGGAATAGATAGAAATTCGGAGATTCCAGAAGGCGGTGAAATAAGGAAAAATGAGAAGGGTGAACTAACTGGAGTATTATCAGAAAAAGCCTTATCACTTATTCTCTCTAAAATTACCATTCCAAAGAAAGAAGATTTGGATAAAGCAGCCTCAACAGCATTTAAGATATTTGCTAGTAATGGAATTACATCTCTACAAGGTATTGTTTACTTTGGTAAGAAAAGTTACTATGGACTTTTTGGCTCATCAGAAGTTTCAATATTAAAATCCATTCAAGAAAAAATCCTTCAAAATTGGTATATCATGGTAAATGCAGAAGATCCACTAAAGCTCATAGATTTGAAAAAACCTCCCTTGGATGAGGGAAAGAAAGATAGTAAATTTAAAGTTGGTAGTTTAAAATTATTTCTTGATGGAAGTTTTGGAGCAAAAACAGCTTGCATGTTTGAAGCGTTTACTGATGCTCCTGAGATGTGTGGCTTTTGCATTGTTGAGGAAGATGAAATATATGAAAAAATGAAATTAGCCCATAATAATGGATTTCAAATTGTTATTCATGCAATTGGCGATAAAGCAAATCGAATAGCAGTAGATTTATATAAAAAACTTTTAAATGAATTTCCTAAAAGTAATCATAGACACCGAATTGAACATGCTTCAATGTTAACAAAAGATGTGATAGAAGATATGAAAGAATATGGGATAATAGCATCTTGCCAACCACCATTTCTCAATTCTGAATATACTTGGTTAGAAAAAAGGATTGGAAAAGAACGTTGTAAATATACTTATCCATTCAAATCTTTAGTTAATAACGGTGTAGTCTTAATATCCGGTTCTGATTGTCCTGTTGAAGATACAAGTGTTATTTTGGGTTTACATGCATTAATTTCACGAAATAATTTTATACCTGAAGAGTGTTTAACAATTGAAGAAGCATTAAAAACATATACTATTAATGCTGCTTATGCTGCCTTTGAAGAGGATATAAAAGGCAGCATTGAAGTTGGAAAATTTGCAGATTTAGTGATTTTAGATAAAAATCCGTTAGAAGTTTCTAATCATGAAATCCAAACAATCAAAGTTCTTGAAACAATAATTAGAGGAAAGACTGTATTTAAGAAATTATTAAGTAGTAAGAGGTAGAAATTAATTGAGTGAAGATAAATTAAAAAAAAAAATTTATTATGGTGGTTCGATCATTACAATGAACGAAACACAGCCTTTTGTTGATGCTGTCTGCATTGAAGGAGAAAAGATTATTGCTGTTGGATCATTTGACGATATTCAAGCAAATTTAAAAGATAATTTTGAATTAGTAGATTTAAAAGGAAAAACTCTCCTTCCTGGATTTATAGACTGTCATATGCATGCAATTGGAGCATTATTTCTTTTACTTTACCCTGATTTTTCTAAAATAAGAAGTTTAAAGGAACTAATACTATTTTTGAAGGAACTTATTAAGGCTAAAAGCCCTAATGAATTAATTTTAGGATTTAAATTAGATGAACTAAGATTTGACAATCCTGTATTACCTACACGATGGGATTTAGATCGAGTAAGTCCTAACAATCCTGTATTTATTTTTCGCCATGATGTTCATTTAGGAGTTGCTAATAGTAAAGCGTTAGAATTGGTAGGAATCAATAATAGTACAGTATCACCCGAAGGAGGGGAAATCCAACGAAATGAGAAAGGTGAGCCAACAGGTATTTTAACAGAAAATGCTACAAATTTGATATTATCAATTATTACACTCCCAGATTCAGATGCAATTAAAAAAATAGCTTCAGAATTTTTTAGAGGTCTGGCAGCAAAAGGAATAACCTCAATTCATGGAGTAATTGAACTGGATAGAAAAGGAGGAGTATCAAATTTAGGTGGAATTGCCATTCCTATTTTAAGAACAATACGAGAAAATATTTTACAGAATTATTATAGCATAGTCTTTACAGCAAATCCAAAAAGACTAAAAAAACTCAAAAAGCCACCATTGGATGAAGGTAAAAGAGATGGTAAATTTAAAGTGGGGTGTATTAAAGCTTGGATGGATGGTGCATTGGGAGCATCTACAGCTCTTATGCATGATGCTTATTCAGATCAACCCGAAAATCGTGGATATGGTGTAATAAATCAAGATGAGCTATATGAACGAATGAAAATTGCTCATAATCTAGGGTTTCAAATAGCAATTCATGCAATTGGTGATGAAGCTAACAGAATTGTAGTGAATTTATATAAAAAACTTTTAAAGAAATTCCCTAGGGAAAATCATAGACACCGAATCGAACATGCCTCCATATTGACAGAAGATATAATAAAAGATATGAAAGAGTATGGAATAATAGCATCATGTCAACCACCGTTTATTCATTCAGAAACTAACTGGCTTGAAAAAAGATTAGGAAAAGAAAGATGTAATAATACATATCCTTTCAAATCTATAGTAGATGCTGGAGTAATTCTTGCTGCTGGTTCTGATTGCCCCGTTGAAAATCCTGATCCTATTCTAGGTCTTCACTGTTTAGTAACTCGGAATGGTTTTATTCCTGAAGAATGTTTAACAATGTATGAAGCATTAAAAACGTATACAATCAATGGTGCTTATGCATCATTTGAAGATGATATAAAGGGAAGTATAGAAATCGGAAAATTAGTTGATTTAGTCATATTAGATAAAAATCCCCTTGAAGTCCCAATGGGTAAAATTAGAGAAATTCAGGTTCTTGAGACGATTATTCGAGGTAAAACAGTATATAAAAAAGAGTTTAAATAAATATTTAATTTTCCTCGGCTAATTTATTGCTTTTTATCTCTTTTTTTAGGCCTTCTTGTAAAACCTGCTAAAAGGTCTGGTGTGTAATTCATATATTTCGGTATTGGGTATCTTATTCCTCCTTTATGACTTGCTTCTAAACCTTTTATAACAAGTTCCAACTTACTTTTTGGAATAGAAAACATAAGTTCTGAATCTTCAGCACCGCCCCATACTCTATCCCCATTTCCTAAAATTACTAACTGAGGTTGATCGGTTAAGAAAGTTTTAGCTAAACCTTCATTACAAGAAGCTTGCCTTCCTGAAGACTTGAATTCAAGAACTTCTCCTTGAAAAAAAAGATAACCATGGATTAAACGCATTATTTGAGCTGGTAAACCATATATTTGAACTACATCTGGTTCTATTTTAGTTCGAGTTAATGGAGAAATCACAAGACCAATAAAATCATCGTTTAAAAAATTCATATGTTTTTCAAATGTTTTTGAAATTTCGAGATTCTTTGCATAACGACCAACGAAGAATTGATGCATCATATTTAATCCGCTCTCCGTCATAGGGTCCCAGCCAAAAATTCCTCTAACCATTGGGCAGGCGCAATCCTCAGCTGTGACTGCCACTGTCCAACCATAAGAGCGAGCCATAAGAAAGTTTTGGCATAAGTAAGTTCGCAATTTTAAGTTTGATTTAGGTCTTCTACTCCTAATTGGGATTTCTGCTTCGTTTTTGATCAATTTTATTGCTATTGGATAAGTAGAAGGTCTTAAATATTCCTCAATTTTTTTTCCATATTCCTGATAAATTTCTAGTTCCTTGCTCATTTTAAAATTCAACTCTTACCTTTGATAAGCTAATAAAAATGATTCAATTTTATTTAAAATTTCACTTTTAGATTTAATCCCAATATAATCAATAATGTTTTGACACGTAAAAATTTACATTATGTCTTTTTTTTAACTTTTTTAATCTTTACAGGGATATAAGAAGAGTAGGTTAAAGATATTAATCAGTAAAGTAAAGATGTTCATCAAAACCAGTTTCCGCGATTAAATCTTGACCTAATTTTTGAATTGCTTTTTTAGTAGGATTTTGTAAAATTCTCCTTGCAATATGAATAACTTTTGTTAATTTAGCATCTGAAAAATCTTT
>JBHLMP010000004.1:0-108902 GCA_048938025.1 Promethearchaeota archaeon | reverse complement strand
GGTGGAGAACTAAGTTATTTCCTTGCCCCTAGAGTCGAAGAGGTAGAATTTGAAGAAGATGAAGATATGGATGAGTTCTAACCCAAAGCTTTAATTCTAATAAAGTTATATTAAATCCCTTTACTCTTAAATTATTAAAGCCTAATCAAATCATTCTTTTTAATTAAGAGAAAGATATTTTTAATCGGAGATTATATAAAATATGAGTAATGATTTTGATTTAATAAAACACTATCCTTGGCTTCCTTCTTTAAAAATATATTGTTCAGATCTTGCTTCTATAAATCCTATAGAATTCATTAAAGATATTATTACAGATTCTTCTAAAGAGGTTCTACGGGATAGAATCTATGAATTCTTCAAATCTGCTTTTGATAATTTAGAATATTTCTCTTATTACAAAATAGATGATTTAAACATCTATTTCTATTTATCTTTAAGGATGTTATTAATTATACTCAATAACAAATCAATCTCTTATAGAGTAGCAAACTTATACTCTAAAATAACGTATAATGAACTAGCAACTGAAAATGATTCTAATTTATATTCGATCTGTAAAGATTTAAAACTTGACATTAAATATGAGCAAGAGCCAATCATATTTAGGAAAATTGCTATAAAAGATCAACTAGAAACCCTACAAACCAAATTTAAAATACATTTTTCAGATTATTTAAAATTATCCTCTAGATTAAAGGATGATTTTCGAAAATTGATTAATAATCCTCTTAAAGATGGATATGTATATCTCCGTCCTAAGAACCTGAGTAGATTAATACAAGAGTATGTACGTATGAAAATCTTAAAGTTTGAGGGAGATAAAGAGAATATAAATAATCTCAAAGAAGATCTCCTAAAAATTCAGGAATTCAAAGATTTGTATGATAGGATAATATCGGATTGGGAGTTGAAAAAAGAAAGGTTTGAGTATTCTTTTGAAACAGCATTTAAAAAGGGAGAAGACATATCAAAAAATTTTCCTCCATGCATGAATGAGATTCTAATGAAAGCAGAAATAGGTCAAAACCTTCAACACACAGAAAGATTAATCATTGTTTTCTTTTTATTAGCTCTTAATTATCCAAAAGAATTTATTATCAATATCTTTTCAAAACAACCAGACTATGACGAAAAAAAAACCACATACCAAGTAGAATTCGCAAGAAAAAAAGGTTATGTTCCTCATGCATGTTCCACAATTAAATCATTAAATTTATGTATGGCTCAAAAGCATAATGATGAATTATGCTTAGATGGCTATTTTTCAAAAAAGAATAATAATCAAAAAAAAATCTCTCATCCATTATTTTACATTCAATATAAACAATATCAATCCTCTAAGATCAAAAATAAGGATAAAATTTAAGAAAAAAATGACTGAAAGGTTTTATTTAAAACGGATTTTTCAACGGTACTATGAAGAGAATTACTCTAAAATTCCAATGGTTAGTTTTTTCAATAAACGAGAATATGGTTTCATCCCTTGGGAAGAACAAGTAATGGAAAGACATCTTAGCTTTGAAAATTCAAAAAGTTTAATAGATTTTTTTAAAATAAAAGCTCCAAGACATGCTTATTCAAGTGGTTCACTTTATTCTCAACCAGAAATTCCAGATATGGAAGGAAAAGGTTATCAAGGCTGCGATTTGATTATAGATATTGATGTGGATCATTTTTATACTCCATGTAAAGAAGAGCATGATATCTGGCATTGTAAAGAATGTAATAAAAGAGGAAAAGGAATGCCAGAAAAATGTTCAAAATGTGGAAATTTAAAGTTAGAAAGATTGAGTTGGATTTGTGAAGATTGCTTAAATGTTGCTAAAAATGAAATGATAAAATTGATTTACGATTTTTTGATTCCAGATTTTGGAATCAATACCGAAGAAATAAAAATAGCATTTTCAGGTCATAGAGGTTATCACTTAAAAATTGAAAATGAAAGAGTAAGATCTTTATTAAGTGAAGAAAGAAGGGAACTCGCTGATTACATAACAGGTCAAAACATCTCATTTGAAATTTTAGGATTAAGGGAACATAGAAATATTGTCTATGGATTTTTCAAAGATAATATTGGATGGGCAGGAAAAATAATGGATTACATAGAGAAAATTTTAAAGAAGCCTAATTCCGAGATAAATGACTTATTGATTAATAAAAGAAAATTTGGGTTAAATTCACCAACTATAAAATCATTATTGAATTATAAAGATGAATTTCTGGAAATGTTATCGATTAACGAAAGAAATATATGGTCTATAGAAGGTTTTACTCCAGACACATGGAAAAAATTTTTAAGAGGTATTGTGAAAGAAATTGGAGTGGAAATTGATATACCTGTTACAATTGATATTCATAGACTTATTAGATATCCCGGTTCTTTACATGGGAAGACAGGGTTTAAAGTCCAAGAAATTGCTCTAGATGAATTTGATGATTTTAACCCTTTAGATGAAAGTAAGGAAAAGCTTGATCCAATTGTATTTCTAGGTAAAAAGAATACCCATAAACTAAAAATCATAGAAAATGACGTTCCTATAACAAAAATCAAAGGTAAAAGATATGGACCTTACAAAAAAGGAGATTTAATTGAGGTCCCCCATCATGTAGCTGTTTTTTTATTATGTAGAGAAGTTGCAAAATCAATTTAAATAAATAATAAAGTTTTATGTGAATTTAATTTATTATTTACTATTAAGTGTCTATTTCAATTTTTATGATATTAAGAAAGGATTACGAGAAGTTATATCAGCATTGGCTCAATGAATTTCAACAAACAGAATTAACAGCTCTATCTCAAGATATTTTTGATGAATATAAAAAACTTATCACCAATGTAAACGATTATGAAGAAGAGAAAAAAGATGATATAAAGAGTCAACTATTAGAATCTTATAAGGATAATTTCAATTATTTATTTAAGGATCTCTTAAAGATTCGAGAAATTAAAATAATAAATTTTGCTTTAACATTGAAAGAAATTGATTTAGATGACGTTATTGAAGCTGAAAAATTATTTTATCAAAATTTAGTAAGTTCTATTAAAGGATATAAGAAATTAAAGAGACATTCTCTTTATGAAGAAATTGAGGACATAATTCCTGAAAAAATAGGCGTAATAGAAGTAGGTAAAGAAATCCGGGGTGATAAACCTAAAATGTTGAGTGAGGATAAAACTGCTAAGATTTTTGAATCAGTAATTAAAGAAACAAAGGAAGATTTTAATTATACTCTAATAAGATTTTTGAAAAAAACCCCTCCATTAGTAGGAATTGATCTTATAAATTATGGTCCGTTTGAAAAAGAAGATATTGCAAATTTGCCTTTTGAGAATGCTAAAATCCTTATTTATGAAAAATTTGCAGAAAAAATAGAACTCTCTTAATTTATTTAAATTTCTTATCGAAATCTTCTTTGAAATATTTTAATCGATATTTTCCATACTTATCCATTAAGGAGAATTTAGGTGGTTTGGGATTTATTAATTGACCACCGCAATAACGGCATTTTGATTCTGGATTCTGTAATCCGTATTTATTGCATTCTTTACATTTTTGAAGATATTTTGTCATATTCATTAGTCTCGAATAAATTCAAAATTACCATTATATTGTTCTGTCTTTTGCTCGATAATTTCAAGAGCGTCTGATAAAATATTTTCTGCGTCTAAATAATCTTTTGAAATAATTTCTAATCGATAAAGCGGTGCCGCAATATAACTTATATTTATACTTCGAGTTTCTTTTGACTCAATTATTCCCTTAGCTTCAATCAAAGATTCTTTGATTTGGTCAATTCCATTTTCGGAGTTAAACGATAGCCTTATTTTTCCTGATATAACTACCGTTGAAATCTTTACATTTTCTTCAATGATTTTTAATAATATTTTCTTAACATCCTCTGACACACCTTCTAAATCATTTAATATTTCAACACCATTTTCTTTAAGAACTTCAAGAGCTTCTTGATAAGAGTCAAACTGATTTAGAACTGGCCAACCAATCAAATCATAAGCTTGATCTAGGGTAAGATTAATACCTTCTGTTTCAGTAAGAAATTGTAATAAATTTTCAAATTTAACAGCATATTTCCATTCTTTTAACCTGTTTTCTTTCTGAGCCGAATTCACTCTTCTTAATGACAAATCAACATGTCCTTTTTGTTGATCAACTCTTAATACTCGAAGTACAACTCTTTGACCAATCCTAACATAATTACGGATGTTCTTTATCCACCTTGAAGATATTTCAGATACATGAATGAACCCTTTTGCGAATTCTTCAGAAGCTAATCCTGTATAATCGACTAAATCTAAATAGACGTATTGGTTTTCAATCTGCTTTACCTTGCCAATTACAAATTCTCCTTCCCTTGGGAAATTAGTTCTACTTTTAACCATAATCTCGAGTAGATTTATGTTTAATATCAATTATTATAAATTTTTACTTTTATTTAACGTTCTATTATTTTTTTATTTTATTATCTTATAAATACTTATTAATATGAAAAAAAAGAGTAATTATAATATTACATAAGGATTATAATACTGGCAAAAAGTATATAATTCTAATGGCGTATAAGAAACCTCTTATTATGAAAAAAAGTGCAGCCATCCCTAGATACCGTTCACCTAATTCAACGGAATAAGCTAGTAAAAAACTTCCAGCGGTAATATTTAATACTTCTCCAATATAGAAAAGATCCAACCCATTATTTTAATAGTTTCATCAGAAGCAGATACATCTATATAGATGCCTTCAGGTGTTCTATGAGAATGATGTTGATGGAGCTATAAAACCTTTTGGAAATTCTTATGTATTCCTCATAATTCTTGAGACAGTACCCTTAATTATTATTGGAGGAAGGAAGGCAATATTTAAGAAAAGATAATTAATTTTTTTATTTTTTTTAAATTTCTTAAATTTCTATACAGTGAATGAAAAATACCGAACTTCTTTTTAAAGAGAAATGTTTCATCTTTGGAGCTAGTTTTTAAAAATTATATTCAAAATAAAGGAATTTTAGAAATCATAATACTGGCTTTAAACTTACTTAATTTTCCATAACCCTAAATTTATGATATAATTATAGTAAAAAATATATATAGGATATCATTAAAGAAGTTATCATTTAATTTAAAATAAGAAATTATTTGAAATTATATTTATAAATTAAAATTAAGGAAATTGATTAAAATGGTTGAAAAACAACATTTGAATCTCGTTATTATAGGACACATAGACCACGGTAAATCCACCATGATGGGTGCCCTGTTAATAGAAACAGGCGCAGTTACCGAAAGAGAAGCAAGAGAACTAGATAAAATAGCAAAGGAATATGACAGAGATTCTTGGTCCTACGCTTTCGTCTTTGATAAATTAAAAGAAGAGCGACAACGTGGTATTACTATTGATCTAGCTTTTCGAAAATTTGAAACTCCACATCGCTATTTCACGATTATTGATGCTCCCGGTCATGCCGATTTCGTTAAAAACATGATTACAGGTGCGTCCCAAGCTGATGCTGCCATTCTTGTTGTATCTGGTAAGAAAGGTGAAATGGAAGTCGGAATAGCGGCTAATGGACAAACTCGTGAACACGCTTATTTAGCACAGACTTTAGGTGTAAAACAAATTGTCGTAGCTATAAATAAAGCTGATGTTTACGATTATTCTGAGGCAAGGTTTAATGAATGCAAGGAAGCGGTAGGAGATCTTTTAAGAAATATTGGATTCAAGCTTAAAGAAGTACCTTTTGTACCAACAAGCGGAATGGCAATGGAGAATTTATCAAAAAAAAGTGATAAAATGCCTTGGTATGATGGTCCAACGTTAATCGATGCAATTGATCAATTTATAATTCCAGAAAAACCTTTAGATAAACCCTTAAGACTTCCAATTCAAGATGCATATAGAATTAAAGGAACTGGAGTTGTTCCTGTTGGAAGAGTAGAAACGGGAGTATTAAAGAAAGGTGATAAAATCGTTATCATGCCATCTGGCTTCGAAGGTGAAATTAGAAGCATTGAGATGCACCATGAGGAAATTCCTCAAGCAGAACCTGGAGATAATGTTGGATTTAGTATTAGAGGAATAACAATGCAAGATGTTGGGAGAGGTGATTGCTTAGGTCACCCCTCAAATCCTCCAACAGTGATAACACCCAAGGGAAAATGGACAGGACAGATAATCGTCATTTGGCATCCAACTGCAATAGCTCAAGGATATACGCCTGTGATTCACGCTCACACTGCACAAATTGCAGCAAAATTTACCAGTTTATCTAAAAAACTTGATCAGAAAACGGGAGCTGTCATTGAAGATTCACCGAAATTTTTAAAGAAAAATGAAACTGCAATTGTTGAATTAAGTCCTATCAAGAAAATGTGCCTTGAGAAGTATGCAGAAATACCAGAAATGGGTCGATTTGCTGTAAGGGATATGGGTAGAACTGTGGCGGTTGGGATTGTGAAGGACCTAACCACAGGAGCATAAAAAGTTTTTTTTTGAATTTTTTTATTATATACTACTTATTTATTTGTTTTTTTGAAATTCTATTTTTAGAATTTTTAACATTATTCTGTATTCTTTTTAGAATACTCTCATGATATGCGAATATTATTTTAATTTTTGAAGTGTTAGTAATCTTTTCTAATTAAGGTATTTTTAATTAGAAAAGGTTGAATTAAAGTTCTTACAACAAAGACTAAAATATGCTTTTTAGGGAATAGTGGTGTAGGAAAAACCTCTTTACTTTACTTGCTGCAAGGCAGAAATATTCCAAACGAAAGAAATCCAACTGTCGGTTTAGAAATAGAGAATTCATTACTTAATGGTAATAAGGTAAATATATGGGATTTGGGAGGTCAGGAAAGATATCAATTCATGTGGCAAGACTTTCTAAAAGGTGCTGGTTTAACCATTTTGGTATGTGATTCTACAGAAGAGAATGTTAAAAAAACTAAAGAGATTTTCGAAAAATTTTCTAAATATCTAGATACGAAAATAATTGCTATCGCGAACAAGCAGGATCTTCCTGGTGCTTTAAGTGCTAAAAAAGTTCAAAAAAAGCTAGGTATAAAAACATATGGAATGTCAGCAATAAGATTGGAATTGCGTGAAAGAATGAGGAATATTTTAGAATACGAGATTAGTACAAATTAAATATCATACTTATTGTCGTTTTAAAAACAATACTTTTTTTAGTTTAGGATCATTCTTAAAAGATTCTTCCAATTAAGTGTGCTAATCTAACACACTCAGGTAATTTTGAATCTATATTGATTTTATTCAGTAATACTTCAACTTCTGCAACTTTGAGTCCCTTAGAATGAAAAAACACTTTTGAAAATCCACCAGCAGTATTTACGTCTGTTTCATACAATTCTCCAGCATTAAAAATATTTTTAATTTTATTATGATAATTGGATGGGAATTTCTTTTTCAAAGCTTTAATGACAGAATCAAGATCTACTTTCTTTTCAGTAACAGCAATTATTGGCTTACCTGTGTCAAGATAGATTTCTTCTAAATCAACAATATTGAAACCCGCAAAGGTGATTGTGTGAGTGAAAACATATTGGATATTTTCATTTTGTTTTACAAGTTTTATCAAATTCTCAGTTGCATCATTTCCATCAATAACTATTTCACTTTTAACGACTTTAATCATTCTTATTCCCTGACATAAAACTCCTATTAGTTGAGTTGTTTCTAAACCAGTTTTAAGCTCGAATGTAGCATCATCAAATCCTATGGTTATGGGATTATCTTTCATTCTATCATTTCTCAGGTAAGAATTTTTTAATATTATTAAACAAATTAGTAAAGGCTACAATGGCACTTTTAATTTCTTCAGATCTATTCGTTAAATCCCCTGATAAATGATTAGAAAGAAAGGTTATAATTTCTTTTAAAGTCATATTTTTACTTAACCATATATAAGCTACTAAAGCTTCTCCAGTGTCAGCAAGATCATGAGCATCAGCCCTGTTTTTGGCAAAATCTTTCATATTAGCATTTTTTAAAGCACTTGCTAGAATTCGTTTACTGACTTTAGAGCCAGTTCTGTATATTTTATGTTGTAAATTATTTTTAGTCAAAAAGGTGGATTTGGCAACCGAATATGCAAGATTAACTATTCCGTCTCCTATTTTTGCTAAACCTTTGTCAGTTCCTATGCTCTTTTGAGATTTAATTCTATTTAAGTCCTTAATTAAAAACTCATAATCCATTAAGATAAGTTGAATTATTGCTTCTTATAAATCTTTCATAAAAAAGATGAATATTAATTTAAGTAATCTTTTTAAATAGCTTTTGAACTTCCTTTACTTCATCTCTTAAAGATTCAATCCCTCTATGAAGAATCTCTTTAATTTTATATTTTTTTAAATTTTCAAGTCTGATGAAAATTGTTGAGGGTTCAATTTTAGTATCTTTATAAGCAGCAATATTTACTCCTTCGATCTCTAAAAGATGTTTAACAAGAATATTACAAAATCCATGAGATTGCCCTTCAACAATTAACTCATAATCATTCTTACCAATATCCTTCTTTATTTTTAGATTCAGATATCTATAACTAGGAAATTTAACTTCTTCTTCCATCTCATATTCTAATTCTTCTTCTGGATATTCGCTAACTTCATTATCTACAGTTGAGGGTATTCGTGATTTATCATCACCTTCCTTTGTTTCCTTTTCTAATTTAGGATAAACGCTCTCAAAATCCTCATCTTCCAACAATTCATCTTCTAATTCATCGAATTCTTCGTCTTTCTCTTCTAAGGGTTTAACCGACTTTTTCTTTGCCATTATTTCAACTCCAAAATATTCGGATTTGTTAATAATAATAGGTTATATAATAAATTTTTTATGGTTTACTGAATACCAAAACAAAATTTTATAAATATCGATTTGCTAAATCTTTTAATCTTTCAGACGCTAAATATTGAAGATCTCTCGTTCCAAATAATGTTATTTTAATATCTTTCCCTTCAACAGTAATATTTAAATTAAGATAATCTATCTTTTTTTGAACGTCCTCAAGAAATTTAATTACATTATCTAAAGAACCGCTATTATTATAAAAATGAATAACTTTTCTTCGTGCTTTTCTCAAAAATTTACCCTTATTTAATTCAATTCGAGTAGTATATATATCTAATAAATAAATTCACATTTAAATTATAAATTAAAATCTTAAACTTTCATTTACATTTCCATAATCATCAGCAATTTTTCTTGTTTCGACATTACCGCATCTCTGGCATCGTAACTTATTATAACCGATTTTTTTAAGAGGGGTTCCACAGATCACACAATCAGCATAAATAACTCCTAAATTTTTACCGACAGTACTCAAGTTATACTCATTGTAATTTTGTTCAATAACAATTGCTCTTAAAATATCAGTTATTTGGAAGGCGTCATGAATTTTATCGATGTATCTATCTGAAATCTGAGAAACATGAACATTTCCAAAATAATAACTATTAAAATGAATTTTACTATTTACTGTATAAAAATTAACACCAACAGAGTATTGTCTTAGAAAAAGTATTGTGCCGATTACAATATCTCCTTTTTTTACAACTTTCCTATCTTTTTCTTGATGAGTTTTTATCTCTATTTCTCTTTTTTTTTCATCTATATTAATTAAGCCTGATTTACTAGCATAAATTTGCCCTTCTTTAATAAAAGTAGTTTGTTTATCAGGTAAAAATTCTTCTACTACTCCAAGGTATTGTCCAGTTAGAACAATATCTTTATTTTTCAAAAGTTTTTTACTCATAATTATTGATATAATTTTTTAATTTCTCAATCTCTTTCATTTTAAGTAAATATTATTAAATAAAATAAATAAATTTTATTATAAATTTAATCATAAAAGAGTAAACAATTTATCGGATGAAAATCAACAAAAAGGATTTAGTTTCTATAATTCAAAACACTGAAACCTTCATTAAACCTAAAATAGAATTAGAACAATATTGTATCGACGCAAAAAGTGCGGTTGATATCATTTTTTTTGCGGGTTTTGAATTCAATGATATTAAGCATAATTTAATATTTGACCTTGGCACTGGTACAGGTAGATTATCTATAGCTTGTGCCTTTATAAAAGCCCATATCGTAATAAGTATTGACATCGACTGGGATGCGTTGATAATTTTAAAGAGAAATATTCAATCTCTCGATCTTGAACAAATAATTTTTCCTATATGTTCTGATATGAATAACTTTGAAATTAAAAGACTTCTTTTGCCTTCTGATATGAAAATAACAACTATAATGAACCCACCATTTGGAGTACAAAGAAAAACTGCTGATAGAATCTTTTTGGAAAGAGCATTTGCCTTTTCTGATGTTGTTTACTCAATTCATTTGGCTAGTGATAAAAGTCATAGATTTATTTCAAGATTCATTAAAAAATTTAATTGGATTATTGATTATGTGTTTCCATTAAAAATGGTTCTTGAAAAAACGTTTCAATTTCACACTCAAAAAAAGAAAAAAATTAATGTAAATATTTATAGATTTATCAAAAAGTAAAAGAAATTTAACAAAAATTGTATTATTATTTTTGAAAATCTTTCCAGGAATCAAAACTTTTAGGATATTTTGCGTTATGTTCTAATAATTCTTCAATTCTGAGAAGTTGATTATATTTTGCATTTCGATCAGATCTTGCTGGAGCCCCTGTTTTTATTTGGCCACTACAAAGCCCAACTGCCAAATCTGCAATAAATGAATCTTCAGTTTCACCAGATCTATGTGAAACCATTACATTAAATCCATTTCTAAATGACATTTTACATGCATTAATTGCTTCTGTTAAGGATCCAATTTGATTAACTTTAAGTAATAATGCATTTCCAGCTTTTTCTTTAATTGCTTTCTCAAGTAATTTGATATTTGTAACAGTAAGATCATCATCTACAATCTGAATTGACTTATCAACTTTGATTGTTAAATTTGTAAAACTTCTAAATGCTTTTTCATTGAATGGGTCTTCAATAGATTTC
This sequence comes from Promethearchaeota archaeon, assembly GCA_048938025.1. Lineage (GTDB taxonomy): Archaea > Asgardarchaeota > Lokiarchaeia > Sigyniarchaeales > SOKP01 > Loki-b32. The sequence continues at coordinate 97,873 of JBHLMP010000004.1, read as the reverse complement.
AAAGGATAATCATGAATTAAATCAAGGTAATATTGTAACAATTCTTCTTCTGTTAGTTTCCTACCATCAATATTATATAATTCATCTTTAAAAAATTCACTTGCAGCGGCATCCATTCCTATTACAAAATCAGTTCCCATCATAAATCCTGCCTCCTCAATAGCTTCTATAATGTTATTTATTGCATCTCGAGTTTCTGACAAATTTGGTGCAAATCCTCCTTCATCACCAACATTAACAGCAGAGGGTCCATATTTTTTTCCTAATAATTTTTTCAAAGTATGATATACTTCTGCTGCATTTTGAATTGCTTTAGAGAAGGTTGGGGCACCTATTGGTAATACCATAAATTCTTGTATTGCTAAATTATTTCCAGCGTGTTCCCCTCCATTAATGATATTACAACATGGTAAAGGTAACAAGTATTGTTCTCGAGTCTTATTGTAAGTTAACTCATTTAAGTGTATAAATAATGGTTTATTCAGCAATTTAGCTGCCAATTTTGCTACTGCTAATGAAATAGATAATATTGCATTAGCGCCTAATTTGCTCTTGTTTTCTGTTCCATCGAGTCTTATCATTTCTTCGTCTAATTTTGTTTGTTCTCTTACATCAAAACCTGTTAATTTTTTTGCGAGTATTTCATTGACATTTGTCACTGCTTTAGTAACATGTTTTCCCATGAAAGCTTTCCCACCATCTCGTAGTTCGAGTGCCTCTAAAGCACCAGTTGAGGCGCCTGAAGGTACTGCTGCTCTAGAGAAAACATTTCCTACATAAACGTCTGATTCCACGGTAGGATTCCCTCTAGAATCTAAAATCCATCTAGCTTTAATTTTTGTTATTTTAAAATCATTCATAAAAAAATCTCATTAATTTTTTTTAATTTAAATCATTAAAAAGAAGTAAGAAAAATAAATTCTTAATAATTTCTTCTTAAATATTAATAAAAATTTTCAATTTAAATTTAATAGATAATGTCTTTTGAAAATAGACCATGGGTCGAAAAATATCGACCAAGGATATTGGATGATATTGTAAATCAAAAGGGTATTATTAAGCGTTTAAAACAATTTGTCAAAAATAAATCAATGCCACATTTGATTTTTGCTGGACCTGCTGGAACAGGTAAAACTACTTCAGCATTAGCAATAGTTCGAGAACTATATGATAGAAAAATGTTAGTTAATAGAACATATTTAGAGTTAAATGCGAGTGATGCTCGGGGTATTGATGTTATAAGAACTTATATTAAAGATTTCGCAAAAGCGAGACCCCCTCTCGATATATCTTTTAAAATCTTAATTTTAGATGAAGCAGATAATATGACTTCTCCGGCTCAACAAGCATTGAGAAGAACAATGGAAAAGTATACAAATAATTGCCGGATGATTTTGATATGCAATTATTCTAATAAAATAATTCCCCCCATCCAATCTAGATGTGTTGTATTTAGATTTTCTTCTTTGAATAATGACGATATTAAAAAAAGGGTAAAATATATCGCTCAGCAAGAGAATATCGCACTCACGCCTGATGGTTTAAACGCTTTAACTGATGTTTCTAGAGGAGATTGTAGAAGAGCGATAAATTATTTGCAATCCTGTGGAACTATTTCTAAAAAAGTAGATCAAGAAATTGTTTTTCGAGTAGCAGGTGAAGTACCTCCAGAAAAAATAAAAGAAATTTTACAAACTGCCTTAAAAGGTCAATTACAACTTTCAATAAAGCAATTATATGATTTAATCAATGATTATGGTCTTTCAGGTCAAAATATTATAAAAAATATTCATAGAGAAGTTTACAATTTGAATATAATAGAAGATTTAAAAATTGAATTATCTAAAATTTTGGCTGAATTTGAATTTCGATTGAGTCAAGGTAGTACAGAAGATATTCAATTACAAGCATTATTAGCTAGAATTGTTTCGTTGCAAGATTTGGAATAATTGTTGTTTAAAATGACATTTTAACTCTTTATTTGAGAAATAATTTTTCATTCTTTCTTTTGATTTTTTATCTTCTAAAAACTTAATCTTTTCGTCATAAATTATATCCCACAGTATCAATCCTCTTGGATCTGCCCCTTGGTAAGAAATATCTCTTGAGTTGTCAAATAATAATAAAAAATCATCATAGTCAATTTTGCTCATTCCAAGTTCTAATATCTTTTTTACCATTCTGCGAATTTGTTGTCTCAGAAAAGCTTTACCTAAAAAATCAAATATTATAAAATTATTATCAATAGTCATCTTTACAACTTTTAGTTCTCTAACTGATTTTTTTTTTACATTTTCTCTTTTAGAGAAATTAATAAAATCATGGGTCCCTTCTAATTCTTTACAAGCTTTTTCCATTATCTCCAGATTTAAAGATTGTTGTTTTTGAAGATATGTGATTGATTCAGGGACAATATATTTATAGTGACGTAGAATAGCATTATATCTCGACGAAAAATTCATCGGCACATCTGAGTAAGCCCAAACTCCTATTTCTTTAGGTAATGCAGAATTAATTTCCATTAAATAAGGTTTTTTTTCTGTAATGAAAGAGAAGCAAGAAGCGCGAGCAGATACAAATCTATCTGTTCTACTCGCAAATTCTAATCCTGATCTTTTAACATCTTCAAAATATCCCTTTATTAATAAAGAATTTAGAAGGCTATTTTCGATTGTTAAAAAATCATTTTGTCTTTGCGATCCATAAAACTTCTTAGTACAAAGATAATATATTTTAAAGAGATATCTACATCTTTCCATGACATTTAGTAGTAATATTTCAAGAAATTAATTTTGTTATCATTATAAAAATTATTAAAAATCTAAAACTCATAAATTCTTTTCAAAGTTTTAGAATATTGTAATATGTTTCTATTAAAGGATAACATTTTAAAGAGAGGGATTTTTTTTATATTCAAAATTTCATTATGCTTTTTAGCATAATATTATAAAAAACTTATTTAAAAAATAATGCCTAGAGTTATTGCTTCAATTAGAAATTTCCGTGATCGCGCTCGAGCTTCTGTATCAATCAAAACTCGAAATATATTATTATTCATAGCATTATTTCTACTTGTTACCCTAGCAATAGTGGTAAGGCTAACTCCAATCCTAAGAGGGCCACTTCTTATTAAAGCTTTCGATCCATGGATACAATATTATAACTCAGAATATCTGTCAACCCATTCATTTTATGAATATTTTCATTGGCGAGATCTTAAGAGTTGGTACCCTGAAGGTTATTTTCGAAGTACCTTACGTCCTGGATTGACTTTTACAGTTGTAACAATTTATAAAACTCTTAAATTTCTCGGAATACCTGTCTCATTATATTATGTTTGTTATTTCTTCCCCGCAATTATGGGTGGCATTACGGTCCTTGTTATGTATTTTTTGGGAAAGGAAGTACATAGTAAAGGGACGGGTCTTATGGCTGCTTTCTTTTTAGCTTTTAATATTGGCTATCTTCAACGCACCATTGCTGGCTTTTTTGATAATGAAACTATAGGTGTTTTTAGTGTTTTAATGATCTTTTTATTTTTTCTAAAAGCGGTACGAACGGGAAAAATATCTTATTCAATATTAAGTGGAGTATTTTTAGGTTATTTATCCTTAAGTTGGGGCGGATATCAATTTGCATACTTAATTATCCCACTAATTTGCGTTATTCTAATTTTGATAAAGAAATATAATGAAAATATTTTAATAGCATATGCTGGAGCTCAAGGTACTGGTTTATTAATATTCTCATTATATATTAGGTTTAACCATGAAAGTCTATTCTCGAGCTTAGAAACAGGAGGAATTTTTTTCTTTACAATTATTTTAATAATTTTCCATTTAATTTATACAAAGAAAAATGAATATCCTAGATTTTATAATGGGTTAATTAATCTTATAAAATGGGGGCTTATTCCGGTGATATTAATTGTTGCAATACTTATCTGGATTGATCCTGCACTTATTCCTTTTGGTTTTGGTGGTAGATTTTATGCTCTGCTAAATCCATTAGTACGAGAAGGTTTGAGTCTGGTTGCCTCAGTTGCAGAGCAAAATCCAAGTGCCTGGAGTGTATTTTACTACAATATTCTGATTCCATTAATTTTAGTACCACTTGGCATCTATTTTTGTTTAAAGAGATTAAACGCTCCTGATATTTTTATGATAGTTTTTGTATTATTATTGTTCTATTTCACTGGAGCTATGATCCGTATAATCCTATTATTTGCTCCTGCTGCATCTCTAGTAGGAGCCTATGGTTTGGTTAATATTTTAAAAATTTATGGTGGTTTTATAGGAGAACAAAAAGGTGTAGTAAGTAGAAAAAGGAGGAGACAGGTCAAAGGTACTGTGGGTAATACTGAAGTGTTAGCAGTATATCTTATAATAGGATTTTTATGCGTTGCTCAGGTAGTTCATACAACAGATGTTTCAATTGATCGATTATCTTATAATCAAATGGCACCAGTAGGAATACTTCATGATTGGGAAGAATCATTAACTTGGATGAAAAATAATTTACCAGGTACTGCTGTTGTAGTTTCATGGTGGGATTATGGATATTGGCTCACACCTATAGGAAACGTAACAACGGTTAATGATAATGCCACTTTTAAAGGTGAACGAATAGGAATGACAGGAATGGCATTCATGCAAACAAATGAAATTTATAGTGCCGAGATATTTCGTGAACTGAAAGCTGATTATGTATTAGTATATTTTGGATATTTATATTCTGGACTAGGCGGGGATGAAGGTAAATGGCCATGGATGGTTCGTATATGTAATGATCACTATGAATATTATAAGAGTTTGGGCCTTGAAAAGGATAACTGGGCTGAAAATGCTGTATTTGATGAAAATGACTATCAAAATTCAACGACTGGAGCTATGGGAGATAAATGGTTTGATAGTCAATTAGTAAGACTCATGTTTTACGGAATTCCTACGGATCCTGCTTCTACCCCTGAAGGTAGTTTAGCAAATCATTATGCTAGTCAAATTAATCAGCGACAAGCTGCTGATGGCAATTTGTGGCTAGCTCATATTCCGCCATATGGAGCATATGATTTTAAAGTCTTTGTTAAAGAACATTTTTCACCAAATGGAATGGTAAGATTATACAAAGTCGATTATACAGCTCTAGATTCTAAATTTATGATAACCAATCCAGAAATATTTGATAGTGGATATGGTACCTTTAAATTAGATAATATTGGGAAGAAAGACTTATCGATAACAAGTATAAAAGTTAATGGGAAGGAATATAATTTTACCTTAGGTAAAGGAATAAATACAAAAATAGTGAATGCAGGAGAGGATGATCTCGTTTGGGTTGATATTAAATCTGGAGGTACAACTTTCAATAAAGATGATGTTGTAAGAATAAATGTTACAGCCGAATCAGAGGCACTTGAGGAAAAAAAATTTACATTTTCAAATTCTACAAGTAACTTTTTTGTTAAAGAAGGAGGAGAAGGAGCAATACGTATCAATAAAGCAAACAGTAAAGTTATTCAGATTGATCATGATACTGCTAATGCTCTCCTTGAGGTGGAAAATGTAGGAGAATCTATTGTTGTTCTCGATAGGTTTTATGTAAACGACGATATGGTCAGTAATACGTTTCTCAACGAGAATATTGAATATCTTAGTGGTTCTTCGATACTATATCCAGGAGAAAAAGCAACAATTTACTTACAAAACTCACCAGTATCTTTTTATCCTATAAGAACTTATAATAAGATCGGAGTAGCCACTCCGAATGATATTAGAGATGAGATATTATTTACTTCAAGTCAGGAGAACAATTCGATCACAATTTATAATGATAATAGAATTCTATCCCCTGAAATAGTAGCAGCAGCAATCGATAGTAATTATCGAAAACATATACCAATAGATTTTACTAAAACATATGCTTATACTTATGACAATGGTAGTACCATAATAAAGATTTATGTTAAAAATACTGGTGATGTTATTTACGCATTAGGTCCGATATATCTTACAGAATCGCTGAAACCAGTTAATCTTGAACATTTCTTTACGATTAGTGGAAACTTTACTTTAGATGCAAATGAGGAAGATATTATTGTTGTTGATGCAACAGACTATATTGATGGTGAAGTAAATGAAGAAATACTCCTCTGTGTTACAACAAGCTACGGAACACCAGTAGCTTCAGATATTGGTTACATTCACACTATAAGGAATGAACCAGATGTTCAAATAATAGAAAATCTTGAGGGTACACCAGTTTCCTACATTTATGCTAATGAAACAGGAAGACTAGTTATTAAAAATACTGGAAATGTTCCGGTAACTTTAGATAGCGTATATCTTAATGAGACAGAAATATTAAATTGCTCAAATAGCAACGAAGTGGAATTTATTTACGGGAACGCTATTCTAGACGTACAAGAATGTGCTTTAATATCATTTAATATCACAGATTTAAAAGTTAATGCATCTGATCAAGTAAATATAAGAGTTACTACATATAATTCCGCTCAGGCTATAGCAAATCTAACTGCAATTGTTGATTCGACATACTATAATATAGAAATTGATGATGGTGGAACATCAGCAGTAAGTTCAGGTACTCTAACAATTTTAACCGACAATAATGGGTTACTAAATGTTACAGTTGATTCTGTTTACATAAATGGTACTTATTTTTCTTTAGATGTGTTCAATGAACAAGATTTTATAATTGGAGCTGGTGATTCATTACAATTAACAGTAGATATGGCTATAATAGAGATTAAACTTGGTACTATTAATCCTGGTGATGAATTAGTCATAATAGTCCGTACTGTAGAAGGGGCTGAGGACACTCATATAGAATTTGTCACATAAATTAATGATTAAATTATCTTCTTCATTTTTTGTCTATTTTTAGTAAAAATCATAAGTTATAATACACTAGAATATCTTAAGACTTATCTTTTATATATTGATTTTATTTTAAATTTAAATTAGTTCAAAAATTGCATATTGTCCCAATGATTGCTAAATTCAAACTTGAATCAGAGTTTAAACCAGCAGGAGACCAACCCGAAGCAATAAAAACTCTTGCAGATAATATTTCTAATGGAAAAAGGTTCCAAACTTTATTAGGTGCCACTGGAACTGGTAAAACATTCACAATTGCAAACATTATACAAGAAATTCAAAAACCAACCTTAATAATGGCTCCTAATAAGACATTAGCAGCTCAATTATATAATGAGCTTAAAGAACTCTTTCCAGATAATGCTGTACATTATTTTGTATCTTATTATGACTATTATCAGCCAGAGGCTTATATGCCAGTTTCTGGTTTATATATAGAAAAAGATTTTAGTGTTAATGAAGAAATTGAACGATTAAGGCTTGCCGCGGCACACGCTGTTAGAACGAGAAGAGATGTAATTATAGTAGCAACAGTATCCTGTATCTATGGTCTGGGAAATGCAGAACTTTGGGAGAAAATTGCGCTATATTTAGAGGTTGGCATGGAGAAAAAACGTTCTGAAATTCTCAAACGACTGGTAAAAATGAACTATGAGCGAAATAATCTTGAATTCAAACCCGGAAATGTACGAGTAAAGGGGGATATTATTGATATCTATCCTGCTTATTTAAACAATGCAGTCAGAATATCCCTATTCGGTGATGAGATTGAATCTATAACCGAAATTCATCCTATTTCCAACAATCCTTTACAAAAAGTACCTAATTATAGAATCTTTCCAGCAACTCATTTTATTATTCCAGAAGAAAATAAAATAAAAGCCTTGGAACTAATTGAACAAGAATTAAAAGAACAAATTGAATTCTTTAAAAATAAAAAAAGATATGCTGAAGCTGAGTGGATTGAAAGGAGAACTAAATTCGATTTAGAAATGATGAGAGAAATGGGGTGGTGTAAAGGAATTGAGAACTACTCAAGGCATCTCGATCTTAGGGCTCCAGGAACACCACCAATGACTTTAGTTGATTACTTCCCAGAAGACTTTTTAATTGTTGTAGATGAATCGCATATTACTGTCCCTCAAATCCATGGAATGATAGAAGGCGATCGTTCTCGTAAGAAAAATCTTGTTGAATATGGTTGGCGTTTGCCTAGTGCTTTCGATAATCGACCTCTTACATTTAAAGAATGGGAGTGTAAAATTAAAAATATTATTTTTATGTCAGCTACACCAGGTGATTATGAATTAGCAAAGAGTGGTGGAATGTCTGCAGAACAGATAATTAGACCTACTGGATTAGTTGATCCTCAAGTGGAGATACGTCCTGCAAAAACCCAAATTGATGACTTATTAGGAGAAATCCAAAAAGTGGTTGATAACCAAGGTAGAGTCTTAGTCACAACCCTTACAAAGCGCATGTCGGAAGATATTTCTGAATATTATGCTGATTTAAACATTAAAATTGCGTACCTACACTCTGAAGTTGATACTGTAGAACGCTTTGAGATATTAAGACAGCTAAGAGATGGAACTTGGGATGTGGTAGTAGGAATAAATCTTCTAAGGGAGGGTCTAGATTTACCTGAAGTTCAACTTGTAGCTATATTAGATGCTGATAAACTTGGCTTTCTAAGAGATACACGCTCGCTCATTCAGACTATTGGAAGAGCTTCTAGAAATATTTACGGAAGAGCAATTTTATATGCTGATAAAATGACACCAGCTATGAAAGCAGCTATTGATGAGACAAATAGAAGAAGAAAAAAACAGATGGACTATAATATAAAAAATAACATTACTCCACAAACAATTCAGAAAAACATTTTAGATTCTCTTTCTGAAGAGCAGGAATTTAAGGAACGGGAAGTAAAAAGATTAAAGCAAAAAGTTAAAGATAAAATCAAAGAATTAGAGAAAAAAGGAGATACTGATATAATTATTCAATATCTTGAGAATAAAATGTTTCTGGCTGCTAAAGAACTTAGATTTGAAGATGCTGCTTATTTAAGAGATAGAATTAAAGAAATTAAAGCAGATTATAAAATAAAAGTATGAGATTTTTCTTTTATTATAAATTGAAATAGTTAGATAAAACAATGAGCGAAGATTCCATCATAATTAAAGGAGCAAGACAAAACAACTTAAAAAATATTAATGTCGTAATTCCACGTAATAAATTAATAGTAATAACAGGTATTAGTGGAAGTGGAAAATCTAGTTTAGCAATGGATACTTTATATGCAGAAGGACAAAGAAGATTTCTTGAATCTTTATCTAGTTATGCAAGACAATTTCTTGGAGAGATGGATAAACCAGACGTAGATTCTATTGAGGGTTTATCTCCTGCAATCGCTATTGAACAAAAGCCATTATCAAAAAATCCAAGAAGTACAGTAGGTACAGTAACAGAGATTTATGATTATTACAGACTATTATTTGCAAATGTAGGAATACCACATTGTCCAAATTGTGGTAAAGAAATTAAACCTCAAACTCCACAACAGATAATCCAACAAGTCTTAGATTCGATCAAAGAAAATCAAAAGTTTGTAATAAAGGCACCAGTGATAAGAGATCGGAAGGGAGAATATAAAGAACTCTTACAAGATCTTAAGAAACAGGGATATGGGAGAGTTGAGATTGATGGTATTCAATACACTCTTGACGAAGAAATTTCAATGGAAAAGAATATGAAACATACAATCAATGTTATTGTGGATAGGTTAGTAATGAATAAAGATATTAGAGCAAGACTTGCGGATTCAATCGAAACAGCTTTAGATTTAACAGATGGTTTAGTTATTATTGACATTCTTGGAAATACAGAACAAATATTTTCAGAACATCTAGCATGTGTAGACTGTGGTATTTCAATTCCTCAACTAGACCACAAAATGTTCTCATTTAATATACCACATGGAAGTTGTAAATATTGCAATGGATTAGGTTCAGTAATGGAATTTGATTATGGGTTAATCTTAGGTGATAATTTAGATGTTCCACTTCAAGATACACCTATTAGAAATATTCCTGGATTTGGATCCGAATCAGGATATGTTTGGCAATCATTACAACAAGTTGCTAAGCATTACGGTATTGATACTAATAAAACAATTATTAAAGATATAGATCCGAAAAAGCTTGATAAGATATTATTTGGTACAGATAACGAATCAATTGAGTTTCATTTTGAAAGTGATAATAATAATCATAGAAATTATAAGAATGAAGTTAAATCCTCATGGCATGTTGTTAGACCGTTTGAAGGAGTAATCCCCTGGTTACACAGAAGATACATGGAGACTAGCTCTGAATGGGCTCGAGATATTTATGAAAATTTTATGAATAAAGTTAAATGCCCCCAATGCAATGGTCAAAGGTTAAAGCAAGAAAGCTTGGCAGTCACTATTAATGACCTCAATATTGCAGAATTATCAGAATTATCAGTTAAAGAATCAATTAAATTTTTCAAGGCATTAGAGCTAGATGAAACACAAAAAACTATAGTTAAAGAAGTCTTAAAAGAGATCTTTGATAGATTATCATTTCTAGAAAATGTAGGATTAGATTATATTACTCTTAGTCGGCGATCAGATACTTTATCTGTTGGAGAAGCAGAAAGAATAAGATTAGCCACTCAATTAGGTTCAAGTCTAGTGGGAGTTTTATATGTCTTAGATGAACCTAGCGTAGGATTGCATCAAAGAGATATTAATCGCCTTATAAATATGTTGAAAAAATTGAGGGATTTGGGTAATACTGTAATAGTGGTAGAACATGATAATGCAATAATACAAAATGCAGATCATATTATTGATTTAGGTCCCTTAGCAGGAGAAAAAGGCGGGGAAATAGTTGCTGAAGGGCCATTGGATACAATTGTAAATTCAGATACTTTAACTGGAATGTATTTATCAGGAAAAAAGAAAATAGAAATTCCAAAAAATAGGCGAAAAATAAATGATGATTATCTAGAAATTAAAGGAGCAAGAGAAAATAATCTAAAAAAGATTGATGTTAAGATACCTTTAGGTTTATTTACATGTATTACTGGAGTTTCAGGAGCAGGCAAGACCAGTCTGATAATTGATTGTTTGTATAAAGGGTTGCATAATATAATCAATACACGTAGTTCCAAATTATATGCTGGAGAGTTTGATGATATAATTGGTTTCGAAAAAATTGATAAAATAATTAATATTGATCAATCACCAATAGGAAGAACTCCTAGGTCTGTACCAGCAACTTATACAAAAGCATTAGACTATATTAGAGAAATTTTTGCTGGGTTGCCTGAATCAAGAGAAAGAGGATATAAAAAAGGAAGATTTAGTTTTAATACAAAAGTTGGACATTGTAAGAAATGCAAAGGTACAGGATATATACTTAAAGAAATGTACTTTTTACCAGATGTTTATATTAAATGCGATTTATGTAAAGGAAAAAGATATAACGCTGAAACACTTGAAATTAAATATCGTGGAAAGACAATATCAGACGTTTTAGAAATGACCTTCAATCAAGCACTTGAGTTTTTTGATAGTTATCCGAATTTAAAAAGAACTTTAAAAACTGTTGTAGATGTTGGATTAGGATATCTAGAATTAGGTCAATCATCAACTACACTAAGCGGTGGAGAGTCTCAAAGAATAAAAATCGCAAGAGAATTAAGAAAAACTAGTACTGGCAATACACTTTATATCTTAGATGAGCCGACGACTGGTTTATCATCTTATGACATTAATTTTTTACTTAAAGTTCTTCAAAAATTAGTGGATAAGGGGAATACTGTTATTATCATAGAACACAATATGGATATTATCAAATCTGTAGATTATATTATCGATCTTGGACCTGAAGGTGGAGAAAAAGGTGGTAAAGTAGTTGTAGTAGGGTCACCAGAAGAAATAATTAATTATAAAAGTTCCTATACCGCAAAGTATCTTAAAAAATATTTAAATGATAATTGATTCTTAAGAAAGAAAAATTTCTTTACTTTTCCTTACTTTTTTTAAAATATTATTCATATTAAGAAGATTAATACATTAATTCCAAATTTGTGGTGAAAAATGGCTACTCAAGAAGAATCTAAAATAATTAGAGCCCCAATTGCATGTATTTTAGGCCATATTGATCATGGCAAAACATCACTCTTAGATTATATTAGGGGTACTGTTGTTCAAAAAAGAGAAGCGGCAGGGATTACTCAACACATAGGAGCATCATACTTTCCAACTCAAGATATTAAGGACTTTTTAAAAAAATCAAAACAAGAATTTGCAGAAAAAGATATTAAACTTCCAGGTATATTAATAATTGATACTCCCGGTCATGCTGCTTTTTTGAATCTTAGAAGAAGAGGTGGCGCTGTTGCAGATATCGCAATTTTAGTAATTGATGTTACAGCTGGGACAATGCCAATAACTTGGGAATCTGTAAGAATATTGAGAGAAAGAAAAACACCTTTCGTTATAGCTGCTAATAAAATTGATAGAATATCTGGCTGGAAATCAAAAAATGATGCTGACTTTTTAGATACTTTTAAATCTCAAAAACCTCATGTAAAGGACTTTTTAGATGAGAAGCTTGTGCAAATAAGTACTAACTTCTTAGAAGAGGGATTTAAAGGCATAGATAGATATGATAAGATAAAAGATTTCACTAAAAAGATTGCTATCGTTCCTACAAGTGCTAAAACAGGAGAAGGTATTTCAACATTATTATTGATATTAATGGGTTTAGTTCAACAATTTTTAACACCAAATTTAAAATTCTCTTCTGGTGCTGCTAAAGGAGTTGTATTAGAAGTAAAGAAGGAAAAGGGTCAAGGAAAAACAATGGATGTATTAATTTATGATGGTATTATTAGAAAAGGAGATGAATTTATTGTTGGAGGATTAGAAAAGCCAATTAAATCAAAAGTTAGAGCAATTTTAATACCAAAACCATTAGACGAGATCAGAGATCCTCGCCAAAAATTCGATTCGGAAGAATTTGTGAGTGCCGCAGCTGGTGTAAAAATATTAGCTCCAAATATTGATGATGTAGTAGCAGGATCACCTTTTAAGGGAATTGGAGATCCTTCCAAGGAAGAAGTTATCTATAAAGAAATTGAAGAAGAAGTTCAAGCTATTAGAATTAGAACAGAAAAAGCAGGAGTAGTATTAAAGGCAGATACTTTAGGTTCTCTTGAAGCCTTAGTGAGTTTTTTTACAAAGAATGGAGTTAAAATTAGTGTAGCCGATGTTGGGTCGATTAAGAAAGAAGATGTAATGAATGCAAATATAGTCAAAGATTTCGATCCTTATTCTGCAACTGTTTTAGGGTTTAATATTCCGATATTACCAGAAGCTCAAGAACAAGCTAATATTGATAATATCAGAATCTTTACAAATAATGTTATTTATCGATTGTTAGAAGATTATATTGAATATGCTGAAACTAGGAAAGCGGAAGATACTGCTAAAGCGTTAAATGAATTAGTATTACCAGCAAAGATTAAGATGCTCCCAGATTTTATATTTCGAAATTCAGATCCCGCAGTATTTGGCGTATATGTTGAAGCTGGAACTTTATATCCAAAAGTACCCTTAATAACTAACACAGGAAAAAGAGTCAGAAGAGTTCATCAAATTCAAGATAAAGGTCAAACAATAGAAAAAGCATCTAAGGATTCTGAGGTAGCTATTTCTATCCGTGGTATTGAAATAGGTCGAGATATAGGAAAAGACGAAACTTTATTTGTAAATGTCCCCGAATCTCACGTTAGGCAATTAATGGGAAAGTTCATTGATGAATTAACCACAGATCAAAAACAAGCTTTAAGAGAGTATATTAAATTAAAGAGAACCTACGAACATCCTTGGTGGGGTATGTAATAATGAGAATTCTTTTTTTTATCTAAAGTAATATTTAATTGTATGTATACTATTTACATTATTAATTGATATTTTTACAAGTAATATGACATCGATTAATGAGATCTTAATAAACACCTTAAATGAAATCATTCCAACTAATCAAGAGTTAAAGTTAATTAATGAAATAGTTGAGAAATTAAAGCATTTACTGAAAAGCAAAGCAGAAGAATTAAACATTAATTACACTTTAATTGAATCGCAGGGATCAACTGGTATCAAACAAACTCAATTAAAAGGGGATTTTGACATCGACTTATTTATTGGATTAGATTATAATTTATATAAACCAACCTATGAAGGCCTAAGCAAAAATAAATTAAAAAAAGAATCCAAAAAAGATTTTTTAAGACTTTGTAATAATTGGATTATTAAATCTCTAACATTAAAAGAATTTCAAAATCCACGGCTTCTATATGCTGAACATCCATATGTAACAGTGGATTATGTAGTAAATAACATTAAAATAAAAATCGATATTGTTCTATATTTTGATTTAGATAAAAAGTTCATAGAACAAAAGGGACCAATCACCGCAGTTGACAGATCTCCGTGGCATGGTCAATTTATAAGAGAAAATTTAACTGTTGAACAGAAAAATGATGTTAGGTTATTAAAGCAATTCTTTAAATCTAGTCATTGTTATGGAGATACTAGTGCTGTTGGTAAGGTTGGATTTATTGGATACAGTGCTGAATTATTGATCTATTATTTTGGGAATATCCAAAAACTTTTTAGAAATTTTCACACTCTAAAGCAAAAACCGTTGGATTATTATAAAAGAAATAACAATGAATTAAAGAGAATACAACATTTTCAGAATGATTATCTTATAATTATAGATCCAATAGATAAGAATAGAAATGTTGCTTCAGCAATATCAGGAAGAGCATATACTTTTTGTAACGAAAAAATAAAAAAGTTTTTGAAAAAACCGTCTAAAGAATTTTTCATACAAAAAGCAATACCAGAAGTAGATCTTTCTAATTTAAAAGATCCAATTCTATCAAAAATCTTCATTATCGAATTAAGAAATAATAATAAAGACATTCATTATACAATAAATAGAGATAAATTAGATTCACTAGCAGAAAGCATTAAAGCTAATGGAGAAAGGGAGTTTACTCGTGCAGAACGATTTGGAAATATATTTTTTGAAATTTTTTTTGAAGATGAAGTTGATGAATATAACATAGCTATTTATTGTGAAAAACCACAAATCTCAACAACATATATTCGAAGAGGACCTCCAGTTAAAGAAGAATTTCATGCTAATAAATTTAAAGAAAAAAATCCAGAACATTTTGAAAAAAAAGGCTATTTATGGGTTGAAACTAAAAGAGGATATTATCAATTCTCTGAATTTTTAAAAGATTTTATTAAGAATAAGATTCCAGATAACCTTAGTATTTATAATGTATCAATTTCTTTAAAGTGTAAATCTAGTTCTGGAAAAAAAACTATTTTCATTTTAAAAGAAATGGTTTTACCTTTTTATATCTAATATTACAGTTTTATTTTTCAATAACAATGATAGGATTTATAGGATTAGGTATCGGATTAACAGGTGCTTTATATTTAATTCCTTTAATGAACGGAGATGTAATTGATAAGGATGAAAATATGACAGGTCAAAGAAGAGAAGGAATGTATGCTGGCATTAATTCTTTTGTAACGAAATATGCCTATAGTATCGCAGAATCGGTCTTTCTGTTTATTATTGTAGTCTTTGGTTTTGATAAAGATTTAGATCCCGGTCAGCAATCTTTTCGAATAGAAACAGGTATTATTATTGGATGGATGTTGTTGCCTGCAATATTTTTATTATTATGTTTTTTTGTAATGAAAATTTATCCTCTAACTGGTCCCGAATGGGAAAAAACAAAAGATAAGTTAGCAGAAATTCACAAACAGAAAGAAATTGAAACCTTAAAGAAATTAGGTTACAAATACGTTGAATAAGCCAGAGGAAATTAAGAAAAATAACTAGTATTTTACAGTTCTCTTTCTTTATTTTAAAATTAGGCAAACAACATTTTTTGTCGCAATCAGCGCAAGTTTAAATATTCGAAGTATATATTATGTTTAGTCTGATTAAATTAGTTACCATCATTCAGAAGGAAATATAGTGATAAGAGATTTACAAGACTTATGGATTTTAAAAGAAGGAGGAGTAGTTGTATTTAGTAAAAAGAATAACGAGAGTATCAATGACCAGTTTATAGGAGGTTTTATTAGTGCATTATCTTCTTTTACAAAAGTCATCTTAAATGATATATTATCCCATTTTGCTACTCATAATTTACAGGTAAAAATTGTATCTAAAGAGGGATTCATGTTTGTGGGCAGATTTCCTAAAAAGGTGAAAGATAAACAGGTAAAAAAAGAACTGGATTATATAGTAAGTAAATTCTTTGAATATTTTCCTCGAGACCAAATAAACAAATTTGGAACTAATATGAAATATTATCAAAAATTTGAAGATATTCTTACTCACAACTATGAAACGTTAACGGACTATATTTCTTATATTTGGAATAATAAAACAAATGAGTAGGATTATTTTTAATTACTATTTGGCTTTATTAAAGTTTCACTCATTTTTTTTGTAGATCCAGTTTATAGCCTATATTCATAAAATTTTTATGATTTGACATATTTTCTCATTTAATTAAAATATTATAATTACTTCAAATTATAACAATGTGAACTTACAATGGTAAAAGTAAAGAATCCTGAAGAGATAGAACGGCTCGTGGTTCAAGGTTCTTATCAAAAGAAGAGAATTTTCAGTATTACTGCTCACATCGATCATGGAAAGACTACTGCAACTGATTACTTGTTAAGAAGAGCAGGACTTATGCGACCTGAAGATGCAGGGCAACTCCAAATGACCGATTCAGATGATGAAGAACAAGAACGGGGTATTACAATTTTTACAAGTGTCGTATTACTCGCTTTTAAAGACCCTAGAAAACCAGATGATGAAGAACCATATATTTTACAATTAAACGATACTCCTGGTCATATCTCGTTTACAGGAGAAGTATCGCGAGCATTAAGAGGCAGTGATGGTGCTATGATCTTGGTTGATGCCTTAGAAGGCATTATGACTCAAACTGAAACAAATATTCGATTAGCTGTCGGAGAAGAATATTGTAAACCAGTACTTTTTATAAATAAAGTAGATCGTTTAATCAGTGAGCTCAGATTAAGTCCAAAAGATACATATGCCAAGATAGATATAATAACAAACCAAGTTAATGACTTGATAAAGAAAGTAAGACCAGAAGGTTCCGACTGGGGTGTGGACTTCGCAAAGAATAGTGTAACAATAGGTTCTGCGAAGCACGGCTGGGGATTTACTTATCAGATTCTTAAAGAAAAAGAACTTACTCCTATAACCGTATTCGAAAAATATAATGAAGGTGATATTCAATGGCTACGAGATAATCTACCATTAGATGAGCCGATGTTAAGAATGGTTGTTGATCATCTACCTGATCCTGTTAGTGCATCTAAATATAGAATTCCTCATCTCTGGGGAGGTGATTTGAACTCAGAACTGGGACAATCACTGCAAAAATGTGATGCTAGCGGACCATTATATGGGATGATTACGAAGATATTTTTGGACCCCAGACGTCAATATGCAGCAACTTTAATTGGGAGAGTTTTCTCTGGAACCTTCAATCAAACTGACTCAATCTATCTCCTTGGAAGTCGAACTTCAAATCGAGTAAAAAGATTAGGTGTAATGGAGATAACAGATCTTTTGGACATTCCTAAGATACCAGCAGGAAATCTTTTTGCTTTATATGGATTCATTTGTCCTTCTGGAGAGACTTTTATCCATACTGAAATGGTCCCTAAAGATAAAGAAGAAATTGCCAAAATCCCTACTTTTGAAAAAATCCATTATGCTTGTAAAGCTGTTGTGTCAAGAAGTATTAAACCTCAAGATCCACATGACCTTGGTAAATTAGGGGACGTTGTTGGGAAGTGGCTACAAGCGGATCCCACTGCAGAATTCCGCCTTGATAAGGAGAGTAAAGAATATATACTTTCTGGAATCGATCCACTCCAAATCGAGATTCTGGTTAAAAGAATAAATAATCAGGTAAAAATTGATATAGGAGAACCTATTATAGTATACAGAGAAAAAATAAATACAAAAAGTAAACAATTTCATACTAAATCGTCAAATGCTCATAATCGTCTTCTGTTATACGTAGAACCTTTAGATGAAAAAACTGAAGAATTAATTGATGAGGGTAGAATTACTGATTTACAGGATGAAAAAGAGCGTGCTAAAATATTAAGAGAAGAGGCAGGTTGGGATACGAAAGAAGCTAGACGTATTGTTGACGTTTATAAAGGAAATATTTTAGTAAATGGAACTTCTGGAATACAACGATTTGATAGAATTAAAAATGATTTAGTTAGTTCATTTAGAAATTGGATTGAAGAGTGCATAATTGCTAAAGAACCTGCCATGGGAATTAGAGCAGTATTTATAGATTTAACAATTCATGAGGATCCCCGCCATACTCAGTTTGCACAGACCGCAAGCATGAGTTACTCTGCTCTCTCATTAGCTATGCTTAATGCTGATCCACATCTTTACGAGCCAGTACAAAAAATAGATGTAAAAACACCACAGGGTACTGAAGGTGGAGTAAATTCAATAATTAATAGGCACCGAGGTCGAATAAACAATGTCATCCCTGAAGGGGAATATGTAAGAATTCAAGGGCAAATACCTGCTGCAGAGATAATCGGTATAGCAGACGAAATCCGAAGCTCTACACAGGGAAAGGCTTTTTTCGGATATGAGTTTAAAGGTTTCGAAAGAGTACCTCCTTCTTTGGAAGAAGATGTAATCTTAGAAATTCGTAAAAGAAAGGGAATGCCACAGGAACTCCCCAATACAAAGAGTTGGGAAAGATTTATTTATAAAAGAACTTAAAATTTTTTAAAAATTCTACTCTTACTATTTTACAGATTTTTTTTAAAAATTATAAATTAAAAAGCTGTTTTAGTTCAACTGTATTATCAACAAGGAAATCCGGATTATGTTCCTTTAAAATCTCTTTTTGAGCTAGCCCACTAGCAACACATACCATTTTGACATTAGCATTTTTCCCTGCTTCAATATCAGTTGTCATATCCCCAATGAAAATAGCTTCTGAGGGTTTAATCTTCCATTTTTCAAGGATTTTAAGAATTCCTTCCGGGTTAGGTTTAACTTCTGTCACTTCATTAAATCCAATTATAGTTCCAAAATATTTAGTTAAATTAAATTTCTCTAATACTTCTTCAGCATATTGACTTTTATTATTGGTTAATATGGCTAATTTGAAAATCTTTGATAATTTTGAGATTAAATCATCTATACCATCGAATATAGTAGCTTCTTCTCTATATTTATTAAACTGGTTAAATAAAAAGATAGCTATACGTAACTTTTTGAAGAAACTGAGCCCTTCCAAAGAGTTTATTTTAAGTAACTCATAGGAATTTAACAGAATTTTAGGAACGGGATAATTTTGAATTTCTTCGATTAAATGAGCAATTTCCTCCATGACGGCATCACGGTTAACTTTTAATTGGTATTTTTCTATTCCATCATCAACAGCTTTAATGATCGCATCTGTAATATCATAAATGACTCCATCTAGGTCAAAAATGATTCCTTTATAGTGTTCTAAATTTATTTTATCCATCTTAAAGTGAATTAATGTTTAGAGCAATTTTAACTATACGAATATTAATATTTAAAGAACTAAAGAACTAATATTAATATAGAAAAAATTGAATAAAATGCCTACTATCTAAATAAAAGAAATTATGAATGAAAATCAAGAAGAGAGACAAGAAAATATAAATGAGAAAGAGGAAGAAGGAGAAGGAGATGATTTACAAGCTTATCTAACTGAAATGAAAGCACTTGAATCTAATTTTTCTGATTTAGATGATTTGGATTTTGAAGAACTTCAAGAAATGCAAGAAGCAATTGAAAAAGTTAAGGAAAGCGAAGAATTAGCTAATGGGGAGATCTTTGAAGGTATTAAAAACTCTGAAATTGTGTCAGAATTAGAACAAGAAAAGGAATACAAAGAAGTTATGCTTTCAGATTTTTCTGATATGGATGAAATTGATATGGATGAATTAATGGAGATGAAAGAAGCTATAGAGAGTGTTAAACAGGAAGAGCTGATCCCATCTGAAGAAGATACAGAATTTAAACCTCAAGTAATTCCCACAGAATTAGAACAAAGAATTAAAGAAGAATTAGCAAAAAGAAAAGAATTAGAAAAAGTAGAAATTGTAACTCCCGAAAAATTTCTTAACTATCTTAAAGAAAAACGAGAAAAGATTTGGTATCATGCGTTATATTATTTAGTTTTTAATGTAGAGGATCATATTGCTTCAAAAGAATTACTTTATGACGTATTAAAAGAGGTAACAAGTAAATCTCCAATTGATCCGATTCCAGAACATCAATTTTATTTTGGTTTAGGTTATATTTTAAGATTATCATTAAATAATAAACAAGTAATCCGTTTTCTAAGAGATGGTAAATTCAAAGTAAATGTGAATGTAAAAGAATTAACACAATTGTTAGAAGAAACTGGTGAACCAATAAGCACTAGACCTGTTATTGAAGAAAAAGAAAAGAAAAAAATGTATAAAGATTTTCTTAAAGATGATTTTCTCGATTTTTAGTAGGATTTTATGTAAATAATTATTTGAGTATGAATGATAAACCCTCTTTGTTAATTATTGGAAATTCTAATGTAGGAAAAAGTTCAATAACAAGGCTTTTACTTCCAAATCCGCGAAAATTTAAAGGTAAGATAGGAAAGCATCCTGGAAGTACCTTATTAATAACATCTATTACCCAAACTGATTTACCTTATAAAATAATAGATCTTCCTGGTTTTGGATATATTAGGCGGGCTAGTCATAGACGAGAAGAGCATATTAAGAAGCAAATTGTTATACATATTGAGAAACATCATCAAGATTATTTTTTCGGCTTGGTAGTTATTAATATTTTAAGAATTAAAGACGAGATTGAAAAGTATTTTATTCATAATCAAGAAACTATACCTTTAAGTTTTGAATTGATAAAATTTTTGAGAGAATTTGATATACCCATTTTATTAATTTTTAATAAAATAGACAAAGTATCTAACTTTGATAAATATAAAAATATTAAATTATTTATTGAGTCGGCAGAGAATTATGAATTAAATTTAGTTCATTTAGATGACCATGAATTCCATAACAAAGAAGAAATTCCATATCTCGAGTTTTCAGCTTTACAAAAGATAAATATTGAAAAATTAAAAAAAATTATTCAAAAATTTTTAAAAGATATGTTTTAAAAGATTCCCCAGAGCTTCACTTTTTTCATATATTCCCTATAAGCATCTCCAAACTTGTCTATATTTACTTTATCTTCCCAAATCGAGCTCATTAAGCATAATATGAAAGATATTAAGGCAAATATTATTGAAAAAAAAGAAGGAATCCATATTATAACGCCAATGTCAGCAATTGCAAGTCCGAAGTACATAGGATGGCGTATATATTTAAACCATCCTTTCTTGATTATAACTGTAGTATCTTCCCAGTGCTCTCCTTGCCCGAATTTTTTCATTATTATCAACTGACTAATAAAGATAAAAACACCTATAAAGATTAATACAAATCCAGTTATAGTTAAGAATATATTTTGATAAATTATTTCGAA
Organism: Promethearchaeota archaeon; assembly: GCA_048938025.1. Taxonomy (GTDB): domain Archaea; phylum Asgardarchaeota; class Lokiarchaeia; order Sigyniarchaeales; family SOKP01; genus Loki-b32. Next base: position 76,236 of record JBHLMP010000004.1, on the reverse strand, counting down.
ATATTGTCCCAGAATTGCAGCTGTAAAATAAGAAGCTAAAGCTAAAGCTTCTGAAATCTCATATTTTGTTTCTGTTTTTAGCACGGATATGATCCAATAACTGCAATAGATCATTATTGCACTCCATATTATTAAAGGTATAAAATCTGTTAACATGGTATTCACCTCATTTTTTCTGAATATAATACTTAATTATCCCTAATATAGGATTGAGGCGTGGTACTTTATCTTTATATCTCTCATAATCTTCACCAAATTTATCAATAAGATTTTTATCCTCTACATAAGTCCATTGGTATGTTAAAACTAGGATAATGATGCTAAGGATTAAACTCACCCATAATTGAGTCCATAATGTAATACTGATACTAAATAAAATTCCTCCTAAATATTGTGGATGACGAATTATAGCATATGGACCTTTTTCCACTACCTTTGTTGTATGTACATAACTTTTTCCCTTTTGTACTCCCCCTCGTTTTTTAAAAGTCCAAAATGAAATTAAACCAAAATAAAGACTAAATCCCCAAATTATATATCCAATATATGTCAAAATGATTAAATTCAATTCGTTAAAGAACATGAACATTAGGATAATTTGAGCTAAGAAAGAGGCAGTAAATATTGTTGTAAAGATTATATTCCTAATTTTTCTTTCCTTTCTGTTAGTCATTCTTTCATTATTCACCTTTTTTTCTATTATTTAATAATTTTGTAATTACTTTCTTTTTACATACTTGATAAATCCCAATATCAAATTTATTCTGGGGACTTTTTCTTTATATGCTTTATATTCATTCCCAAATTTTTCTATAAGTCCTTTATCTAAAAGATAAGTTTCTCCATAAACAATCGAACATATAATTATACCAAAGATCACCATTAACCAATATTGCGACATTAAAGTCAATGAAATGCTGAGAAATATCCAACATAACCAATATGGATGTCTAATAATGGCATAAATACCCTTATCCACTAGTCTTGTTGTGTGGATATGACATTCTCCTTTTTCAATTTCTCCATATCTATTGAAAGCTTGCTTTGGTAAGGATCCAACTACCATAAATAAAATCATAAAAACCCATCCAAACCAAGTAAGAAAATTAAGATGATAAAAACTGTAAAAGAAAAATACTAAAACGCATTGAGCAATCAATAATGGTTGATAGATCATAGAAAGAATAAAATCTTTCCAAGAATATTTTGATAGGGAAATATCTTTCTCTGATGCATTAGTACTTTTTTTTTCAGTAATTATATTATTTTTCAACATTTTTCAAACATCGCCATAAATTTTAAATAATTGATGTTACTATATATAATTAAGATTGAATATTTAAATCTAACTATTTCAATTTAACCATTTATTAAAATAATATTAATATTAAGTATATGAAGAGTTGAGTTATATCTATGCCAAAAAAGAGATATACACCATTAAAAACGTTTATATTAGGAGTAATGAACACAATTCCTAAACCTATGAGTGGTTATGAGCTCATTTCTTTAGCAAAAGAATGGCGTTATGATCACTATATTAAAGCTACAAATGCCTCTTTTTATTATATATTAAATCAACTTGAGAGGGATAGATTCATTAAAGAGGTAGGATCTAAGCAAGAAGGTAATCGTCCTGAGCAAATAATCTATAGATTATTAAACAAAGGTAAAAAAGAATTTCAGGAACAGATTTCTTTCTTACTTAATCAAGCACAAGAAATTTATTTTGATATAGATGCTGCTACACCTTTTATAATGCTTTTTGGTCTGACCAAGGGAAAGCAATTTATATTAGATTCTATAGATAAACAGATTAAGGAGAGAAACAAAACTTTCAAACATGCTGAGGAGGGGGAGCAATTAGTTAAATCTAATCCTCTTTATAAATTAAATCCTTTTTACATACTTCCTTTGAAACATTGGAGATTGCATAATGAAGCAGAGATTAGATGGTTGGAATATTTTAGAGAGATGGTTGAAAATATTGAGGATTTTAAAGAACAATATAATAAAATCATAAAAAAAGCAATGGTTTTAGCCCAAGAACAAAAAAAAGTATAGATTTTATCAATTTAAGGATTAATTATTTTTGGATCATTATTTTTATCCCAGTTTACTGCGAATAGAAAATCTCTACTTGCTTTATTTTTATAGATTAGAGGAAATCCGCTTAATTCTTCAAATTTTAAGGCAATCTCTTCCAAATAATCGTATTCCGGAAAATAGGATTGAAGTGATTTATCACTTTTTAATCTCTCTTTTATTAATAAAGCTTTAGCTTGTAAAGTAAATCCTTTAATTTCGAAAAAGTTAGGGTTCGCCTTTTCAATAATTTTAATATAATCTTTAAGATAATGATCTTTTAAATTAAGATCTTTCACAGCAGTTAATCTCACCAAAGTTCTACAAGCTAATGATTCAATTAAACTTAAACTCTCTTTAATTTTTTCCCAGCCATTTTTAATCATTGGACGGCAAACTGTTTTATATATCTCTTCATTCGGAGAAGGCAATGTTATATATAATTGACTAGGTAATGGCTCTAATTTTCCAATCTTTTCTGGTAGTGTACCGTTCGTTACAATAAATGTGGTTATATTTCGTTTCCTAAATTCTTCAACAAATTCAGAAAGTCGTGGATATAATAATGGCTCTCCATCTAGAGAAATTGCGGCATGGGTCGGATACATTGCTTCACTATGAGTTTCCATGATTTCATCGGGAGTAGTTAGTTCTCTATTTATTAATAATTCAATTTCGTCTCTTGACTCAATACAACATCTGAAGTCATCATCAAGTTCAAAATTTTGAAGTAACTGATCTTTAGGTTTTATATATTCTTGATTTTTTAGTAAATTGATCGCACGTTCTATTTTATTTCTGGATACATGAATTTTATTAGAGAGTGAATTTAAATTGTGATTTTCATTTGAATTGAGAAGCATATAATAAAGAACATCAATCATTATCTCATAATTATCTAAATAACGTCTTAAAGGTAAATGGTTTTTTATAATATCCTGCTGGTGGCGTATCATTTCATCAACTAGAAATTTTGGATCATCTGGCTCAACAACGAAATCTGCTCCGAGAGAGCCAATTTCTATATCTCTCCAACAAAATACACATTGATGATTACAAAAAGGTAAAGAAGGTGTATTTTGTAAACATCTATGACTTTTTATACCGAAAACTCCTTTATAACAGTTTCTGTTATCTCTTCCTGTCATTAATCTTTGTTCTAACCAATAACAAGGTTTGATAAAAGAATGTTTATTTTTACCTATGATTCTATATGTTGTTTTTGTATATTTTTCAACAAATTCATTTGTTATTTTGTTATCAATGATAAAACGATTTTTCATCTGAGTATCCTTTGAATTCTAATTTCTAATTAGCTTTAATAAATAAATCTATTATAGCAACATATTAAATTTATATTCTTACAAATTATAAGTTTATTAGTAATTAGGAGAGTTCTTTTAAATTATAATCAAAACAATTGGATTTCTTTTCATTTACTTACTAAAAATTTAATAAAAATGATCTCCCATCTCGAGCCACTCATGTTAAGTTCAATATGAAATATTAATATTAGAAAAATTAATATTAATTTTAAATAGAATAAGGTATAGTTTATTTATATTTAACAAATATTCAATGATTTTAAAATGCTAAATAGAATAAAAGGTGAATTATTAAATCTTGGACTAAAGTTTATCAGCGTAGATGAGAAAATAGTAAGAGTATTTTTAGAAACTAGCCCTTCTAATATCAATGAGATTGTTATACTTCCTGCAGTAAAATTAGTAATGAAAAAAATCTTACAAAAGCTTCAGAATAAAAGAAATTATGGGAGAGTTTATAATGGTACCATAAATGATATAAGAGTTAGTGTAATTCGTTCCTTAGTTGGAGCTCCTAATTGTGCTTTAACAATGGAATGTTTAAAACGCTGTAAAACTAAGGTGATAATACGAATTGACTTTTGTGGTGGAATTGAAAATGAAATTTATCCAATCAACATAGGGGACATACTAATCCCAAAATTAGCTTATTGTGATGATGGAACTTCACCAAATTATATTAGAACGAATCCTTCGTTAGCAAATCAATTAGATTCTATTTCGAATCCTTTAGCTAGATTTCAAAACATAATTGCTGGAAATCATACTATATTCATATCTAAACCCAATGAGATATTAAAAGATTTATGTTTAACTAAAGGAGTTTCCTTTTTACCTGATAGAGTTAAAGAGATTAATTTATGGACCACTGATGCTTTATTTTGCGAAACTTTAGAATTCATAAGAGCTTTGACATCAATAAACGTCCAAGGAATAGACATGGAATCTTCTATATTATTCTTATTAGGGAAATTGTTTAATCTTAAAGCAGTTTCAATCCTTTCTGTATCAGACTTACCCGGACATCCGAATTTTGACTTGCTTAATTCAAATGAGATTCATCCTGATATGGAAAATGGGATAGATAATGCAATAGAATTGTTAACTAAGGTATTACCAAAAGTTAAACAACTTCTTTAATTAAAGTCCACGTAACAACCTAGAAAAATCTGGTTCTTTAAAAAACGTGTTATATTTCTTTAATATTTCGATATTCACTAAATGAATTTTTTTACCTGATTGGTTTTTGGCAGTTTTTACAAGGTTTAATTCTTTTAATTTGTTAATATGATATTGTATTGTGCCTGAATAAATATCAAGCGCTTCTCCAATCCCAGAAATTGTTATAGACTCATCTTTAAAGAATTCCTCAATAATTTTAGGAATTATTGGATTTAAAAAGATAATTTTATATTTATCATGATCCTCTGAAAGATCTTTTAAAAAATAATGTAGAGATTTACCAATTCTTTTTGATCTAATAAGTTTAAATCTTTCTAAAGTCATAACATGTTTTAGAAATGGTGTTCGAGTGATTTTTAACTCTTTTTCAATTCTCTCATCTCTCGCATGAATCCCTGGATGGTCTTCAATGAATTTTAAAATATTCATTAATTTTTTGTTGTTTAAAATTTCTAATTTCGTCCTTCTTTCGTTTGTAACTATCCAATTCTTTTCTTCTAAACTTCGAATTGCGAGAAATATTTCTTCTTTACTATATCCCTTCTTATAAGAAAGCTTTGCTATACTTTTTGCATATAATTTCTCGATTATTGGATACTTTTGTATTTGATTTTCTGACTCGATCTCAAATTCAGCATCATAGCGTTTTAATTTTAATATTTCTTTTGCAATTTCTAATATGTCTTTTTCAATCTCAGTTAAATCTTCTGATATTGGTGCTTTTAATATTTCTTTTTCCTCTTTTAATTCAAGAGGAGTAAAATCTGAGCGCCTAAATGAACTGTCCTCTAAAAGATCCTCTTCATTAGTTCCATTGGTTTCTCTTCTTTTCTCAAGTGACATTTTTAGGCGTTTTCCTCTAAAAATTTTATGAACCTTATTTGCTCTTCAGCATCCATATATTTTAATTGGTTCACAATTTTATCATAATGTTTAGGTTTAACATTAGGGAGTTTTCGGATTCTTTCTATTAGTTTATGAGGTATTTCTTCATATAAACTAACTAAGGCTTCGATGTATTTAACTTGTTCTTCTTTTGTTAAAAAGACAAGTTCTTCTAATAATTCCTTTTTCTCTTTTTTTGGGATTTTTAGATTAATTATTTGTTGTCTTAAATCCTTAGATAATACCGTAAAAATTTTTGAGAAATATTGTTTTACTAATTTCTTATCCTTCTCATCTTTTACTGGTAAAAGAGATTCATGCAGTTTTAATTCAAATTCTTTTTCCTTTATTTCTTTTTCTTTTTTATATTTTTTCTTATCTTCTTTTTCAATTCTACCTAACTCAAGCGTTACATCTTTTTGTTGCTCAATCTTTAAAACTTTATCCTTAGGCGGAATTGCTGAGGGTGGCTGACTAATAACAGGTTTAGAAGGTTCTTGAAACTCAACTTCTTTTTCTTTAGGAATGACTCTATCTGGTGGCTCAATTTGTTTATATGGCTGAAAATAATATACTTGTTCTTCTTCTTTAGGAATAACTTTTCTAATTTCAGAAGGCTTACCAAAAGTAAGGAGAAACAGAAATATTCCTTTCAGTAGAATAAAAATACCAGCCGCAAAAAATATGGTACCAAATATTCCGCGAATAATTACAGGAACAGCATCTCTTTTTTTAAATTCTCTTTTCTCCTTAATTTTATGTTTTGACTTAGCGTCAATTATAATTGCTATTAATGCTATTATTAGTAAGACAATTAAGGCTAATAGCATACGAGATATTTCTATATAAACCGGATATTCTATAATTATTGTTCTAGCGGCATTTCTTACTAAATACAATTCACCAAGATAAACACCATATATTCCCAATAAAATTATTAACAATCCAGTTTTAGCTGAAAAATAATTTAATGAATTTTTAATAAGTAATCCAAAATCATAAGCTTTAAAGTCTTTATTTTCTCGATCAGTTATAACATAGAGCATGATAAATATGCCCTTAATAAGAATAATTACGCCTGTACCGTAAAGTACACAACCTAATATTCCCCAACAAAAGGCATCAATAAATATCTCATTAAATTTTCTTTCTTTTATTTTTGGTGAGATGTAAGCTCTATCATAAATTAAAATGGAAAGCCCAATAATTCCTTGAAGAGCGTATCTGAAAAAAATATCAAACCAATTATCGGGATCAAAAATTACTCCAAAAATTAAACTAAAACTAACGAAAGTGAATATAAATAAAGGGATAAATGCAATTTTGTTTAATAATTGGATTATCTTATTTAGTACAGTTGAATCTTTTTGTGATATGCTTAATGGAGAAGGTAATGGTTTTCTCCTATATGGAACTGGTGCTGGTTTAAATTCAACTCCTTCTAGAACAAATGGTGAACCACATCTCTCACAATATACTTGAATATTTTGTTCTATTAAATGAGATAGTTGTTCTGGAAAAACATATCCACATTCACGGCATACAAACAATTTTTTTGACATATTATTTAACTACACCTATATAATATTGTTTTTATTTGCTTCTTTTAATTTTTTTTGATTTTAATACGACTAAGGATAAATAGAAATTGAATTTTTTGGAGTTACATTTAATTCAAATCTTTTTCCACAATGTACACAGAAAGTAATTCCGTTAGTTTTTAAATTATTATGCATCTTTTCGGAAAATTTATTTCCGCACTCATTGCAATATATGATATTGCAGTACATAATATTAGGGTGATTTTCCATTAATTTGTTCGAATCTTCAGATTTTTCATAAGATTTCTTATTTAGGGTACTTACGTCCTGTTTTTGCGTTTTAGGCTTTGGTTTACCCGATATTAAATAATAAAAACCTTCACATAATTTATAAAAACCAAAGCCAACACCCTTAAGAAGATAATAGACCCCCTTAAGAGCATAGTATATTAAATAACTAATACCTTTTATTAGATAATAAACAAGAGTAATTATTAATGCTAAAAGTGCCAAAATTCCAATAATTACTAATATCTGACCATAAATTGGCTGTACTAAATACCATTCTATAAACTCATTATACCATAAAAAAATTTTATCAGCAATATTACTCCAATCCATCTTTATTACACTTTTTAGATTTTTAAATGTTAATAAAATGATGTTAATGAATAATTTTAAAAAAAATGGAGTCCAGTTTTTAAAAATTATTGCAAAAAGAGAAATAGATAATAAATTCCAAATTTCAATTTTCTAAGTTAAATGTGTTGAATCAATTCTTTCCAATTTATTCTTTGTACAGTGGATTGGAGTTTATGATTATCATCTTCAATTATATGATAAGTAATATTTGAGAAAAGTTGTTCTGCTCTTGCTCGAGACTTTTTCATTGAAACGACTTTATCTTGTCTGGCGTGATAAATAATTATAGGAATGTTAAGAGGTAAATTTGAAAAATTTTCAGGATCTAGTTCAGGGGTAGCTAAATAAGGGGCAAGAAGAATCAGATGTTTGATTTTGAAAGGGTATTGACATGTATAAAGTACTGCCATTAATCCTCCAAAGCTTGATCCAATAATTATCCATAAATTCTTTCTTTCTAATATTTCATTTAACTGGCTCATCCTCTTTTTCAACAAAATTTTATATGAAATACCTGGGATGAATTGTTTGAAACTAGGTGTTATTATCCCAGGTATTTGCTTTTTTAAAAATTGAGCTTTAAACCCATGACCAGAACTTTCGAGTCCATGAATAAATATTACATTTTCTGGTTCTTTAACCTTCATTTTTCGAATCTAATTATTTTGTATTTCTTTGTAAATTATAGCATTAATAACCTTTCTCTTCAGAAGAAAATCCTTCTACTTCAGCTTTTAATAATTTCAATTCTTTTTTATGACCGAGATATGATATTAGAAAAAAAACAGCGAAATAAAACATAACAAGGAATAAAATGAAGAAATAATATTTATCTGTAAATGACATAAAATGTAAGGCATTTCCAATAATAAATCCTGTAAATAATCTTGAAGCAGTTGTACTTTTCCTTAATAGCAACCTTTGGGTTCCCCAATCAATAATACCGGGAATTGGTAACACAACACAAAGAAATACTGCTAATTCAGGACTAAATCCAGAATTAAATATATTTTCTATTAAATAAGTTGAAAATAGTGCAATAATCCCACCTAAAATTACTCCAGAACACCTTGAACATAGATAAATTCTGGTTCTCCCAAATTTAAAATAAAAAGTATGGTCGCTTGCTGAAACAGGATGGTGAGTTAGAAACATATTATAGATAAATTTTTCTTCTTTGGCTAAAACTCTATCATATAATGCGAGAAGCAGAGGAACTATAAATATAATTGAAAGAAGAGCTTGGATAAAAAATTTGAAACCAAAATTTAAAATTATAGTTTCATTACTAAATTCACTATGATGTAATATGTAATAAAACAAAATGATAATGCCAGTTATCAAAAACGAAATGGCAATTAGTATAATAAATGTATAATAAGTTTTCATTCCTTCTTGATATTTTAAAGGTTTATACTTGTATATGCCACATAAAAAACCTAAAATAGCAACAATCAGACACCACTCAAGATATAATTCATGATAAAAAGCTAGTTGATATAGTAATTCACCTAAAAAACCAGCTATAAATCCATGATAAGATCCTGCTAGAAAAGATAAAAATGTAAAAATAAGCAGTATCACTCCAAATTCTATTTCAAAATCTTGGCTTTTAATAAAACTGGTTGAGATTGATCCAAAAGGTTCTGAAATATATACATAGGTCATAATAATGAAAATATTAATTAAGAGATTTAAGAAAACAGTTCTTAACAGACTTTTTTCTTCATTTCCATTAGCTTCTTCTGTCAAAATAATATCAAATGTTTACTTTTTCCTTGTTCTAATTAAAAATAGTATCAAGTTCTTCTATTAATTGTTTTTTTGTTAACTCAAATCCCTTTCGAAGTACTTTTAAAATTATATTTTTGCCCATAGGAACTTTTAAAATTGTATCATCTTCTTCTACAATTGAGATGCCAACATCATTGAAATCCAACTGACGCTTTAAAGCTTGATATGCTTTTTCTTTTGTTTTAAATGCTGCTCTAGATAATTCATCATAATTACCTATTTCTTCTTTAACCTTTAAAAACAAAATACTTTCTTCAACTTGGGCAATAAAGCATTTTTTCGTAACATCCTTCAATTTCGGATAATTTTTATGATCTTTTTTACATTGACGGTCTGTTTGGTCATTTTCCAAGTAGATTGGAAAATATTTACTTAGTACTTTATCAAATAGTTCGTTAGAAGCACCATCTTTCACTATTCTTAGTGCAGAATCAAGTGTAACTCTAATCTGTTCTAATGTACCGATACGTGCGTCTTTATCACTCCAATATTTGTAAAATGATTTTACAACAGGTTTTACTATAAAATTCAAAGCACCAACATTCAATTCAGAATCAATAAGGGATTTTCCATAATTGAGTGAAATTTCCATTTGATCAATCATTCGTTGTTCTAAAATTTTATAGTTTCTTTCCAAATAATCCATGGTTTATTCTCCAGCAGAACTGATCAAGTAAAAATTATTTTTTTATTATTTTAAGAAAAATAGGTTGTATATTATTCTAAATTATCTAAAAAGTTAATAATTTAATTATTTTTGATTATATGTATCATCAAGTGCTTTAATAAATTCTTTTTTTGTTTGCTCAAATCCCTTCCTTAAAGCACTAACAATAATCCTTCTCCCTAGTGGTAAATTCAGTAAAGAATGATCCTCCTCTATTATTTTAATACCTTTATCTGTATATTCTAGTTGTTTCATGAGATTTTTTTCAGCTTCTTCTTTCGATTTAAATACGGTTCTACACAAATCACCATAATTATCAATATTATCCTCAACCTTTAATAGTGCTATTACTTCTTTCAAATAATTTGTAAAAGTCTGTTTTGAGACTTGTTTTAATCTTTCATAATTTTTATGCCGCTTATTACATTGACGTGAGGTTTGATCGGCTTCAAAATATTTTGGAAAGCATTCTTCAACAATTTTATCAAAATTTTGTTCTAAATTACTAACAAGTAATAAATTTTTGCCGGAGTCTAAAGTAACTTTAATTTGCCTTAAAGTTCCAGACCTTGCATCATTTTTAGCCCAAAAATCATAAAAAGTCTTTACTATAGGTTTTATGATAAAGTTTAATAGCCCTGTATCCAATTCTGTCTCAATTAACTGTCTTCCTAATTCTATAGAATGTTCCATTTGCTCAATCATTCTTTGTTCAATAATATGATAATTCCTTTCAATGTAATCCAATGTTGAATCTCCAGTTTGTCCTTAAAAAATTTTATAAATCCTTGAATTTAAATAATTATATTTAAAAGAAACCTTCTAATAATAAATTTTATCATAAGTTTTATATTCTTAATTTTATGAGTGAATTGTAATCAATATCCATCTGTGTTATAAAATAAAAATAAAAAAGAATCATAATTATTTATACAATAAGTATTAAAAAAAAATTGATAACTATTTAAAAAAATGCGATATATCTTCAAAATCTTGATCTTTTCAGGCAATCCAGAAATCTCTAACCTTTATATTTCTGAAGCTTTTAATGAAATTGGAGAAGAAAAAGAATCTTATAATGAATGGTACAGGGAAATAAAGGTTTTAGAAGATTATTGCGATTTAGAAGTTGATGTAATTACAAATATTACAGCTGATTTTGATGAGCTACTTCCTACTGCTGATGGAATTATTTATTTTTTAAATCCTTTAGAAATAGGAGAATTTGAATTATTTAAAATGCTTCTTCCCGAAATTTTTTCAGTTAAAAGAGATATACCAACAGTTATAATTTTTTATGATCAAAATGGCATTCTCCCAATGTCTGTAAATGAGTTATTGGAAACAATTTGGGTCAATTATCTCAGTTTAGAAGCTTTCGTAAATTTAAAACCTAAAAATTTTCATCAAGCACTTCAAGCTCTATGTTTAGCTATGATTAATGGTGATTCTCCATTAAATATTGAAAATGCATGGATGAGATTTCCAATATTTATCCAAATGGCAAATATTTATTATGATAACAAAAATTATTATTATGCTGCTCAAGCTGTAAAAAAAGCAGCTCTTATCGCTGATATTTATAATAAAGAAGATTATTTTATCCTTAGTGAGCAAGCAGCTTATCTTTATTCAAAACTCAACTTATATTTAGAAGCAAGTAAAATCTTAGAAAAAGTTGACAGAAGGAAATCAATAAATTATAAAAAGCTATATGCTGAAGCAATGATTACTGATGGTAATCGGTTATTTAATAAGGGAAAATATGAAGAAGCAGCGAAAATATATGAAAAAGCGGCACAATGGTCCAGCATTGAATTACAAGATGATAAAATAATTCATGAGGCTTTTAGATTATCTATTAATTCTTGGATTTCCGCTTGTAGGGTTGAAAATGCATTTAGAATTCTTGAAAGTTTATCCCATAAAGAAATGTTAACTATCCTGAAGGAGATCTCAAAAAAAATTAGAGATGAAGGAGATTTCTTAGTAAATGTAAATGATTTTGAATCGGCAAGAGAACAGTTATATCGAGCTATAGATAAATACCAACGCGAGGGATTATCTGAAGAAATAGAAAAATTAACAGAGAAATTAAGTGATATATTAATAAGACTCTTAAAACAACAGGTTAATCAAAATGAGATTTATGCTGCAAAACAAACTTATGATGAAATTGAAAACTTATATGAATCATATAATGTAGAAAAGAAAAATCTAGATTCAATATTGGAAAAATTGATAACCTTATTTCTTAAAGAATATAATTTTGGTATTTCTACAATTTTAATTAGTAAATTAAGTTCTTTAAAATTAAAGAAAAACTTAACAAAATTAAGTTCAATAGCAGAAGATGAGTATAAAGTATCAAAGAAAAAGGAAATAGAGGAAAATCTTAAAAAAGGAGTAGATTTACTAGGTGAATTTATAGAAGCTGAATTAAATATTATTGTGGACATGAATTCTCAGAAAATCAAAGAAGCTAATAAATTAATAGAGCTAAATGAACATTTAAATGCGGCAAATATTCTTAAAAATCAAGCTAATTATCTTAAAATGATTGGTAAAGAAGATATTGGTGATCAAATCTTAACAAAATCTCTAGATATATTATTACGTGCAAAAATTTTTGAAGATTTTTTTGTCTTATATGAACATCTTACGGAAGATATGAAAAAAAAGTATTTAACAGGAGTATATCCATTATATATCCTAAAATTGAAAGAAATTAAGAAACAAGAGACTTATAAAAGAAATGAAAGTATTTTTGAGAATTCAAATAGAATTTTCAGAAATCAAATGCTTTATGATGAATCAAAACAAATAAGCCTTCTTTTTATAAAAATTATTAAAAAAGAAGCTTTGAACGTTGTAGAGCGTGAAGAAAACTTATCTGGGATTAATCAAGCAATAGAATTAGATAAAAAAATACGGAATATTGCATCGGCTTATTTAGAAAAGGAAGAGCGATTAAAAATTAATTTGGATGACGTATATAAAAAGATTGCTGAAATTTATATTGTTTTAGATGATCTACATCAAGCTAATATATATAATGATAAAATTGAAGATAAGATATATAAAGCGGAAATTCATAAAAGAATTGCTAACCTTGAAGCAGAAAAAAGTGGTTTTGAATCTAAAAAAGCAGAAGAAAAAAAGAAGGCAGAAATATTAAAGGAAAGATTATCAATTATTAAAAGTAAAGCACAAGGAGCCCTAATGGACAGAGAAAAAGAATTTAGAGAGAGGAAAGGATTAAAAAGAGTATATTTTGAAGAAGCTTTAAATTTTATAAAGAATCAAGAAATCGATAAAGCCTTAGAAATTTATAGAAATAACATTGTCACATTTAATAAACGTAAAAAGTATAATTTAGCTGGAGTATCTTTAGTTCTAGCTAGTCTAATACTGATGAAACAAAATAAAACTCAAGAAATTACTAAATTATTAAATGAAACTAAAAAAGAGTTATCTAATTTATGGAAACTTATTTCTGAAAGCTTTCCAATAAAATTAATAGAATACATAATAGAATTAGAGAAACTTAAGGATGAACCTAAACTTAAAGAGGCAATCTCCTATATAGAGAATTTACCACTATTCGAAGAGGAATTGGAATATCTTTATGATTATTTAGGTAAGGATTACAAAAAAGAAGTTATACGTGAAAAATCTATTGAACAAGTAGAAGAAAAATTTAAAATAGAAATAGATCAAAGATTTGCCAAAATAAAATCTAAAACAGTAGATATCCGAAGAGAAAAAAGTGATTTTTATATTAAACGAAAAGCTATGAGAAAACGATATTATCTTGACGTATTAAGTTTATTAGAAATAAAAGAATTCAAAAAAGCGGGTAAAACATATTTTGATTTAGCTATTACAATTTCTAAAAGACAAGATTATAACACTAGTTCGCTATTAATACTTCTCCATGGTTTATCTTTATTAAAAGCAGGAGAATCTATACAACTCATTAGAGATAACGTGAATAATTTCTTAAATAGTTTAGGAATAAATAGAAAGTTAGTTGAAGATACTTTTTATATCTTGTTAATCTTGTTTTTACTTGATGTTAAATTATATAAAATGGAAAGATTTTTGCCAAAAATTAATGAGATGCTAGAGATTTTACCACTATTTGAAGAAGAGAAAGAATTAATATCACTTAAAACTGAATCTTAGATTATTCAACAATGCTAGCATATTTTTGCAAATCTTTTACTCTCATTCTTAAAGTAACTTCAGTAACGCGCGCTAACTTGCTAATTTCCTTCTGAGTTCGATTTTCATCGCAGATTTTTGAACCAATATATATTGCTGCTGCCGCAATTCCTTTAGGGTCTTTTCCTGCTGAGTTAAATCCACATTCTTTAGCTTTTTCAATTATTTTAACAGCTATATTTCTACATTGCATAGAAAGTTTTAATTCATCATTAAATTTATCAACATAACGAATTGGTGAAAAGTGTTGAACTTTTAAATTTAATTTGGGAAGTACTTCCATGAGTATTAATCTATAACTTTTAATAACCTTCTTTTTTGGTATCTGTGCTACTTTTGTTATTTCTTCAACTGTTCTTGGAATACCATGGACTCTTAAAGCAGCGAATATTGAAGCCGAAAGTAAAGTATCAATACTTCTCCCCATAGTCAATTTCTTTTTTACAGTTTGAGTATAGATTCTAAGGGCATCTTCTGCAACAGTATCAGGAATTCCTAGTCTTTTTTGTAAGCGTTGTAGGTTTGGTAACGCAATCCATAAGTTTCTCTCATAACTTGTAGTCAGCGATCTATGAATTTTAGCTAGTCTATTAAATTTGGATTTATATTTTGGACTTAATAATGTTCCTCGAGCGTCTCTACTACCTCTTATAATTGTTCTGGGGCCAATTGGGCTGTAGACTCTTTCATTACTTTTTCTTTTTTGGATCTCTTCTTGAGTAAAAGCTCTTCGAGGGCTATCATCGAGAATTCTACTGTATACAGAGCCACAATTTAAACAAACATAGAAACCATCCTCTTGAGAGATCTTTGGTGAATCACAACATGATTCTTGATCTTTATCCTCAAAGAATTCATCATCTTCAAAATGAGATGGCATAATAGTTTAAATTATTAAAGGATTTTATTGGGATTATTACTTTTTCGTATTATATTTAAAATAAACTAAATATTTAAATTTTGATCTAGATTAAAAACGGGTGTGAAAATTTAAATCTTTATCTTTTTAACTAGTATCTTAAAAGTTTAATAAATAATAATAAAAATTATTTTAACATAATATAATTAAAAAGAAAGATTGATTACTAAAATGGCTAAAACAGAAACAGATTTTTCTAGTGTAATAAATGTATTTTCTAAATTCTTAGATCCTAAAGATGCTAAGATTACCAAACTAAAAACTTTAGATGATATTTTAAAATTACCAATTCATACATTTAAATTCTTAAATAAAGAAGAATCAAATATTGTAAAGGAATTGTTCGAAATTTCTAAGATTAGTGAAATTTCAAAATTAAATAAAGAAAACCCATTTGAAAGTATAATTAAATTTCTTGAAGACGCAGAGGATCCATCGACTGTATCTGAAATGAAAGAAAATTTGTCAGTAAAAATCGAGGAGCTTAAAGAAAAATTTCCTGCACTTGAAAGAAATTTGAAAAAAGCAATAACAATAAGTTCCATAATTACTAATTTTGAAGCTGATATAAGAGATTTTGGGACTCAAGCACAAAAGATTGTAGTAGCAGGACTAGATAATGCTGGAAAGACTGCCTCCTTATCCAAACTGGGAGGTCGTCTAGGCGTAAGTGATTTGATCAAGACACAACCAACAAAAGGAGTTTATCGAATGAATGTGGGCAGTGAAAAGCTTTCTCTATATATCTGGGATTTAGGAGGTCAAGAGGAATACAGATCAAGATATTTAGAAAATCCAGAACAATACTTTCTGCAAATAGATCTTTTAATTTATGTTATTGACGTCCAAGATTCAGATAGATTTGATGAAACAATAGACTATTTTGGTAAAGTTATTGATTTAATAATAACCTTAGAAGAAAATCCATATATTCTAGTTTTTATTCATAAATTTGATCCTGATTTGAAGAAGGATCCTGAAATTTTATTGAATACTGAGCTTTTAAAGGAGAAATTAAATGAATTATTACAAAATAAAGAATTTATTTTTGAGGTCGAGATTTATTTAACTTCTATCTATTCAATGATTTCCCATGAACCTCAATTTGCTAAATACATAAAAAAAATAATGAGTGATACTCATTCTTTAGCTGATCCCACCCTTAGAAAGGTAGATGGTCTTGGTAAGACATTAGAAGAAACGATGAATGTTATTATACGACTCTCTGAAAGTTTGGCTAAACAATTAAATGATATTGATAGCCGCCTTCGAGCTATAGAATCAGGAGCATTTCAAATGGCTCAAAGTGGCGTACCAATAGGAATTGCTAACCCAGATCAAGCTAAAGTTGGAGCAAGAGAAAATACAAGATTACGGGTTCTGGATGAGTTAAAAGACTTGTTTGCGAAGAAAAAACGCTTAGATCTTTAGATACGCATATTATTTTTTTTTAATATATTCTTTAATCACTCGTGATATGGCTAATAAAAATATCCCTAAAAAAATACCAACACATAAAAATAGATACCAGAAGTTTTTAATTAACATTGTATTAATTTGTTGGTATTGAATTTCTTGTTTAATAAACTGTTCTAAATATATTATAAGCATATTTAATAATGGGGAAACGATATAGATTGCTAAAATAAAACCAATAATTCCCAGAAAATAACCAAAAATTACATCAGTAGGGTAGTGTACTCCTATTTGAATTCTTGAAAAAGATACTACCACAGCAATACATAACATAACAATCATCAACAAAAGTGAATTTAGTAAAAAGCCAAATAATAACCCATAAGCAACAACATTATACGAATGCCAAGAAGGAAAACTCTTGGAGACTGGCTTACGTTCTAACACTTGTAATTTATTTTCATTAAATCTGTCAAATGGTCTTGATCTTTTAACAATATTCTTAATTGAGAATATTAAAATAAATCCATTTAAGAATATAGCAGAAAAATGAGAAAATAAAAACGGATCGTACCATATTAATAAATAAAATGCGATTAAAGAAATCCATACCGTTTCTCTCCCAAGAAATGAAATTGGTTTTAATACATATGTAAATGCTTTTCCTCCTATTCCATTATATTTCAGAATGATTTTTTGATCCCATTTATCCACTCTTGCTATAAATTCGTTTGATTCCATGCTAATAATAATTTAATTTTTATGAATTAAATTTAAAAAATTGTAAGCTTTCTGTACTTCTGGAATTTGTTTTTTGAAATATTCAATTGAATGTGAATCAGATCCTACAAAAAATTCTCCTCCCTCATTCTTTAATTTTTTCACAACATGCAAGGAAGGAAACGTCCTATTTATTGGAAACCTCAATCCAGATAAGTTCAATTCTATCTTAATTCTATTTTTTATACATAAACGACCTAAATTTATTATTCGACTATCAGAAACGTCACAATCATCTGTAGGTATTAAATCATTATTATTAATATAACGAAAAATAGTATCAATGTGACAGATATTCTTAAAAATATTCGAATTTATCATTTTTTCACTAATCCTAAAATATTCATCAATAATTTGTTTAATTGGCTTTTTTTCTAGTAAGCCTGTTAAACCCTCTTTTGTTGTAATTGGATAACCAATGATCCATTCGTGAATAGATCCTCCAATAAAATCAAGTTCTTTCCTATAATCATCCATTAATTCAAGTAGTTGAATCTCTTTATCCTCATAATATTCAACTTCTAAACCGCTGAGTATAAAATCATATGTTTCTTTAAAGTTATCAATCTCTTCAAGATAATCATCTATTTTACCACCATAAAACGGATTGGTCTTATCATTTTCTATGTAATAAAGCTCATAATGATCAAGAAAACAGACATTAATTCGGTGCTTTTCAGCCACTTTTATATAATCTTCAAAAGCAGGACCATCGTCTGCTACATCTATACTCCAATCTCTTGTGTGAACATGAAAATCTGTAAATTTAAATCTCATAAATCAACAAAATTGATAATTAAAGAAGAAAGATAAAAATATTGTTTATTTATTCCATGGAATTTTCTTTATCAAAAAAGACTTCATAAAATAATTCTTGGTGATAACAACTGTGCTTTTTTTACTTGTAATAATTGAAATCTCGAGTAATAAAGATTGCTTTTTAGAAATGAAGTGAAGCAATTTAGATAAGGTTCAATCTATTCAATCCTTTATAAAAAAGCCCTTTGGAAGTTTTCTTGGGTTATCTTAACTGATTAATCAATTTGTTGAATCCTCTTTATCAAAAAAGACTTCATAGAACAGTTCTTTTCCATCAAGATTTCCTGGAGGAGTAATTCTAGTATATCCACCTGTTCTAATTATTCTGACAGCACTTTTATTTTGAATATGAATATTTCCATAAAGTCCTTTTAATCCTCTTTCTTTTGCGATAATGATTATTTGTTGATAGAGAAATCCACCAATTCCTTTGCCTCTATAATCATCTCTCACAAGGAAACTATACTCTCCCATATTTAATTTAGGATTTAAATAATAAGTAGCATTTCCTATCATCTTTTCATTTCCAATTTCTCCTGTAAATGCTCCAATGGAAAAAACATTGTTATAATCAATATTTACTTCAAATTGAGTTTTAGAATGAGTAAATTCTTTTTTCAACTCAAAAAACCTTAAATATCTATCCCTCTCACTCAATGAGTAATACAAATCTCTTAATAATGGTTCATCAGTAGTTTTAACAGGACGTATTCTAATCTTTTGTTTATCGTGTGTTTCATAAATAGTTACATATTGAAAGGGATAAAGACAAATATTCCCATTATCATCACATGGAAGTACTTGGTCAGAATATACATAATTTAGTTTTTTAGCCTCGTCTAATAGTGATTGACGGAATTGTGGATGGGCAATACAAATCAATTCAAGTACTCTTTCTCTAATTGATTTGCCATGGAGATAAGCAACACCCCATTCGGTTACTACATAATGCACATCTCCTCGAGATAACATTATCCCTGCCCCTTCATCTAAATGAGATACTATTCTTGATTTTTTGCCATCTCTAGATGTTGATGGTATAATTATAACCGGTTTACCCCCTTTAGAAAAAGCGGCTCCTCTCATAAAATCAATAGTTTCACCAAGTCCAGAATAAAATCGATATCCTTCTGTAGAAGCATTTACTTGTCCAGTTAGATCAATTTGGCGAGCAGAATTTATTGACACCAATTTTTTATTCATTCCAATAAATCTAGGATTACAAACATAATCAGAGGGATAAAACTCAAGATAGGGATTATTGTTAACAAAATCATATAATTTCTTAGTCCCTAAAGCATAGCTGGTTAAAATTTTTTCTGGGTGAAAATTCTTTTTCCTACATGTTAAAACACCTTCTTCAATAAGAGGTATTATATTGTCTGTAATATAATGCGAATGCATTCCTAAATCTTTTTTTTCACCTAAAAATTTTAAAGCAGCATTTGGCAAATCACCAAAACCAACATGAATTGTTGATTTATTTTCGATTAAATTTGCTAGATTCTGTCCTATTCTTTTAGCAATTTCATCCGGTTCATCAAAATGAAATTCTAATAATGGAACATCATTATAAACATAATAATCAATTTCTTTCATATGAATAAAGCTGTTGCCTAACGTTCTTGGCATTTGGGGATTAATTTCTGCAATTGTTATATAAGATGATTTTGCTATTGGTTTTGCTATATCAACATTAATTCCAAAAGAACAAAAACCATAAGGATCTGGTGGTGTAATCTGTATAAGAGCTACATCAATATGTTTTCTTCCTGTCACAAATAAAGATGGAATTTCACTAGCATAAATCGGAGTATAATCTGCTTGTCCTTTATTTATTTCCTCACGAAGAGTTTTTCCAATAAAAAATGCATTATGCCGGAAAAGATCTTCAGCTTTATCTTTGAAATATTTTTCAGGACCTATTGTTAAAAAATGGAGAATTTCAGTATCGATCAACGTTTCTGAATGTTTAATTAATTCTGTAGTTAATAACTGTGGTTCTGCACACCCTGAATCTATGAATACTCTATTCCCTGGGATAATTTTTCTAACTGCTTCTTCTGCTGTGATCTCTTTCTCTATCCATTTCTTTCTCCAATCATTGTCTGGAAAATCTAACTTTTTCATTTTTAATACTCACGCTAAAAATAGATTTTATTTTATTAAAATTATATTGAATAGTTTTATTATATACTCTTTTATCCATATAATTTTTTTGAAATTATAAATAAAATGTTTAAAAATGATTTAATATATCTATTTTTTGACTTATTCTCGTCTTATTAAAATGATAATTTTAAATACGATGAGACTGAATATGAATCTTTAAAATTTTTAATGTATTAACAAAAATTATAACATAAAATAATTCAAATATAATAAAATTCAAAGAAGTGAAATGGTATGTCTGAAAAAGACAAAAAGATGGAAAGTATTCTTACTGAAACACGTATTTTCGATCCTGTTAAGTTAAACAAGAAATTTGCTAAAACAGGTATATCTTTAGAAGAATATAAAAAACTTTACAAACAATCAATCGAAGATATGGAAGGTTTCTGGGATGAACAAGCTAAATCTCTGGACTGGTTCGAGCCTTATAAAAAAGTATGGGAAAAAACAGAATTGTTTCCTGGTAAATGGTTTGTCGGAGGAAAACTAAATGTTGCTTATAACAGTTTAGATAGGCACATAAAAGCTGGAAAAGGCGATACAGTGGCTCTTATTTGGGAAGCTGATGAACCTGGACATGTTAAAACTTATACTTACACTGAATTATTAAAAGAAGTCAATAAAGTTGCCAATGGTATGAAAAAACTTGGTTTGAAAAAGGGAGATCGTGTAACCATTTGGTTACCTATGGTTCCTGAATTAGCAATAATAATGCTTGCTTGTGCTCGCCTTGGAGTTATTCATTCTATAGTTTTTGGTGGTTTCTCAAAAGAAGCTGTAAAGGATCGAATCGATGATTCTGACTCACGACTCTTATTCACAAGCGATGAAACATTAAGAGCAGGGAAATTTTATCCAAAAATATCAGATGTTGTTCAAATTATTGATGATGTTCCAACAATAGAGCATGTCATAGTAGTAAAACGTTCCGGAAGAGAAGTTCCCCACACTAATAAAGACATTTGGTATCATGATTTTATTGAAGGGATGAGCGATGAATGCGAACCTGAAGCAATGGATTCTGAGGATACTTTATTTATATTATATACAAGTGGAACAACTGGAAAACCAAAAGGTGTTAAACATACAACAGCAGGTTATATATTATATACGTCGCTTACACATAAAATCGTATTTAATTACCATGAAAGTGATATTTGGTACTGTACTGCAGATATCGGCTGGATTACCGGTCACTCCTATATTGTATATGGACCTTTAGCTAATGGTGCAACTACATTAATGTTTGAGGGAGTTCCAACATATCCTGATGTAGATAGATTCTGGGATATTGTAGAACATAATAAAGTAACTCATTTCTATACAGCTCCCACAGCAATTCGCGCCTTGATGAGATATGGTGATGAACCAGTTAAGAAGCATGATTTAAGTTCATTAAAAGTATTAGGAACTGTTGGAGAGCCAATAAATCCCGAAGCTTGGACCTGGTACCATAAAGTCGTTGGAAAAGGTAAAGCCCCAATAGTTGATACTTACTGGCAAAAAATGGACGCATAACGCGTACATTGGTTAACAGAGACAGGGGGTTTTATAATGACACCAATTGCTACAGCAACACCCACAAAACCAGGATCATGTTGTTTTCCCTTTTTAGGGATTAAACCAGTCATTTTCGATTTAGAAGGGGACGAAATTACAGAACCAAATGAAGGTGGGTATTTTGCCATGGCACAACCTTGGCCAGGAATGTTAAGAGACGTTTGGGGAGATACAGAGAGATTTAAATCAACATATCTTGAAAAGTATCCAGGATACTATTATACTGGTGATGGAGCACGACGAGATGAAGATGGTTATTATTGGATTCTTGGGCGATTAGATGATGTCATTAAAGTCTCAGGTCATCGAATTGGAACTATGGAAGTAGAATCTGCTCTTGTAAGCCATCCAAAGGTTGCTGAAGCAGCTGTAGCTCCATTTCCGCATAAAATCAAAGGACAAGCAATTTGGGCATTTATAACCTTAATCCAAGGAGTCGAAAAATCAGCTAAGTTATCGAAAGAGATAAGAATGCATGTAAGACAGGAGATCGGTCCTGTATTTCAGCCAGATGTGATTCAATTTGCCGATGATTTACCTAAGACGCGAAGTGGCAAGATAATGCGGAGAATCTTAAAAGCTATAGCTTCTGGAACAGAAATCGGAAACGTTACAACGTTAGCAGATCCTTCTGTTGTTGAAAAGCTACTTGAAGAACGTAAAAAGATGGATATTGAAATTGGTTAATATTTAATTAATTTTTTACACTTTTTTTTTTCAAATTATCATTTATAATATAGTTTTTTTAGTTTTAATTTAATCTCTTTTAAATCTATTCCTAAAATTACTTTTAATCTTGAAATATTTAAATATAAATCTTGATCTTTAAAATTCTTAAATATAAATCTTGGTTTTTTAAGTTCTTCGATAAAAATAATTTCAAATGATATTAATTCAACGATATTTATTATAATATTCTTGATATATAGAGTGTTCTTATCGAAAATTTTTGATTTCTTGAGTTCTTTTAGAATTTCATCAAATTTCATGGGATTATCTTTCAAAAGAAGGACATAAATTATGAAGCTTTTAATGTTTTTACGAATATCTCCGTTTTTAATCAAATAGATACTTCTCTTAAAATCTTTAGGGATTATCGATGGAGGATTTATTTTACTGAAATAATAATTTATGTTTGATTTTTTATAATGTCCTAATAAATTATCTAGATATTCAAAAAACTTTAATCTTTCTCGAAATTTATCCATATTTTTAGCTTTTTGTCCATCATATAGATGTTCTAATCCTAAGGACCTTAATTCTTCAAGAAGTAAATCATTTGTTAAATCTCTTAATTCTGTTATTTTATAAAATCGTGCTTTTAATTTGGGTATAATTTCTGTCATAGTATCTTTCCAATCAGGAGCTAATCTTTCTTTTCTTTTCTTTTTATCTCCTAATATAGAAATAGCCTTTCTAAACTTCCTTGTACCACAAATTTTTATACCATTAATCTCATATTGATCAAATTTGTCATTATCCTCATATAACCAGTTAAAGAATTTAGTAGCATTTAAGTTTCCCGAGAAGTGAAGAATCTTTAACCAAGGATGATCCAAAATCTTTATTTCTCCTTTCTTTTTTTCTTCAGTTGAGAGCTTATAAAAACCGTATCCTTTCTTATATATTTTTGATTTAGTAAAAAGAAGGTACTTCTTATTGTTAATAAAAAAATATTGTTTTCTTTCTGGTGTAATATATGATTTTATATCTGGAACATCTATTGAAATCATTTCTTGTATTATTGTTAAAAATTTTTCTGGACCCAATATTTTGAAACCAGTATCACCTCTTATAAAAGAACCAGTTATCCAACCATCCCCATCATAAAATCCTCTAATAAAGTCTCTCAATATTGACTTTCCATTAATCATCAATGTTATAAAATCAGGCGGTACTAGATTCTTTGCGATATGTTCTTTTGAGTGTGCTTTGACCATTCCATATTTCTTCAATGTTAGTACTAAACTTTTATTATATACACTCCAATAGTACTTACTTTTTTTGTCAGGTCCTTGAATATCTCCGCCTAAAGCTTTTTTAATATTATCTAGTATGTCTCTATCTTTTAAATTTTGAGAAGCTGCGACTTCATAGGGATTATATCTTATTGAACCATCTGATAATAAGAATCCAATAACATAAGCCCTTACTCGCCACAATAGACTATTTTCTGGAATCTCTGTTGTAAATATATCATATCTTTTATCTTTTTCCTCTGAGTAGAAACATGATTTTTCTTTTTTGAGTGACTCCCAATTAAAGTTATAATTAGCCAGATCTTTGATAATTCCCAATTCTATTTTCGAATGATTCGATTTTTTACTTTTGATGTGTGTAATTTTGTAAACAGAATTTATAAGTTTTTGTAGGAATGATAGAAAGTTTTCTTTATAGAGCATATCAGATTTTAATTTGGCTAGTAAATTCTCATATTCTTTTTGAAATTCTTCTAAAGAGAGGTTATAAAACTCCTTTAAAAATTCTGATTTAATTTTTTTATCTGCAAGAAGTTCATCTAAAATCTCATTTGCCGATCTTAGGTTATCAGTAGGATTTAATTTTCTGGGGTCAGATTGTAGTGGAGTTAAATTTTGGGATGAATTAAGAATACAGTGAATAATTCTGCTTAGAATCAGAGTTAAATTCACTTTAAAATAGGGTGAAAAAATAGTGTCATCTTCAAAAAACCTACTTTCTTTTAAATCTTCAGCAAATAATTTTTGAAATCCTCCAAGTCTAGAGGTATAGCCGTTGTTATATGCTAATTTATAGACCAGTTTTATTAATGAGCGGACATGGTCAATAAAGCTTTCACGGTAAACCCAATCGATCTCGAGCTCCATTTTTAATTTTCTATATGCTTTTGAGAAATTTCCCTTGAAGTAATTGTTTAAAACTAATGCAGTTATATCTTTAGCAGTGTTTAATGTATATTGCTTAGTTAATTCATTTCTACTATGTTTTAAATCTAAGATCTGCCCCTGAGTTGTTATAATTTTATATATTTTTCTACACAGGAGTATTGATAAATAGTAAGAGAATGCGTTTTTAGTTTTAGCATTGATTTTAAACCCAAATTTGGTTTTTAATTTATTCACCGCTTTCTGATTATATTTAGCAAGAGTTGAGAATTCAAAATCTCCCTTGATTAATCTATAAATGAATTTGATATTTTTCGTCAAATAAGGCACATAATTGGATTGCTTTTTTCTCTTTTTTTTTAAATTTGCTTGGAAGTCCTCAAAAAAATTTTCAATCTTTTTCTTTGAGGTCTTAGTCAGCAACTCAGTATTGTTGGAAGGAAGGGAAAGAAATAATAATGCTCTTCGTAATTTTTTAGCCAGTTTTAATATTTGCGATTGTTTAAGATCCTCTTGGTCCTTTAAACGGCTGATGATTGAAAAATTAGCTTTCAGCAATTCATAAATTTTCTGATAGGTAAGATTTCTAATTGCTTGGCTTAATTCTTCAGTAGTATAAGAAAATCTTATTCTTTCCTGTTCCGGTTGTGATATTTCTGGATGTCGCAAATCTACAGAGCTATATTGAGCACCACAAAATTCACAATATATAGGTTTATTGTCTATTTGATTATGTTTTATTGGTTCACCACATTCTTCACAAGTCAAATCAGCTTTGGTCTCAGAGAGATCTTTAATCATTTTATTCCTGTTGTAAAAATTAATTTATAGTTAATTTCACCTTAATTCTGTTATTTATTTATAAACAAAAAAACAAAATTAAAGACTTACAAAAATGTCCAATACTTTTCTTTTTCATTTAAATATAACCAACATAAAAGTGGTTAAACAAAAAATGATAATAAAATAGGAAAATGGTCAGCATGAAAAGGAATAAAACTATTGTATTGGTAATAATATTTGTAGTTTCTCAAATTATTTTCACGTATCCAATTAATAATATTAAATATAGAATAGATTCAGTCAATGATCACCAATATTATGATGAGAGAGTAGAATCTAGAACTAAAAATCAACTAAAAGCTTCAACCTGTAGAAATATGGACAATATTGAAGCTATTTTTGACAGAAAACTTAGTGATTATGAATTATATGCCTATTTTCCTCAAATTTATAAACCTTCGCTACAAGCTACATATTATGGGTTGTATATTCTTGATGTTCTTGGTAATTTAGGTGAAATAAATAAAACAACAATAACGAATTATATAATCTCTACTTATAATCAAGAATCTAATTTATTTTTCGATGAATATTCTTATCGATACTTGGACACAGATTTCTCACAAGCATATTATCCTTTGACATCTCTCCTTGAAGTCAATTGCTATGCTATTTTATCATTACATATTTTAAACAAATTAGACTTAATCGACAGACAAAAATTTATCGATTTCATCTGGAGTTGTTATAATCCTATCACAATTGGCTTTATCGGTCAACCATATAATGTAGATTTAGAAGACTCTTTTAAAATTTCTACAATGGATAATACATATTTTGCAGTTATGGCATTAAATTTGCTAATGGAAGATTGGATTAGTTATACCGTGCGAAAAAATGAGATAATACAACATATAAATGACTTACAAGATTCAATAAATACTGATTGGAGATATGGAGGATTTTATAATGATAAAGATAGTTTATTTGATAGTATTAAGCCTCTCCATGAGCCCAACCTTCTTTCTTCTTATTACTGTATCAAAACATTAGAAATCTTTGGAATGGAAGAATCGATTAACAGTAACAGCTTTCATCAATTTCTCAATGAGTTATATAAAGATGACAATTATTTTCAAATGTCTGTTTTTGAACATAATATAACTAATCTCATTGCAACCACAATTGGGTTAGATCTTTCTAAAATGACAGGCTTTTCAGGTATAAATGAAACTTCGGTCATCAATTTCATTTTAGATAATAGAAATTCTCAAGGTACGTGGCATTCCTCTACAACAGTTACAATGCATGAGTTAATGGATCTTTTCCAAGTTATTCGAGCTTTAAATAACAGTGGTGCAATTTTTAACCTTACTACGTTGGACAAATCTGAGATTTTAACAGCACTTAATAATTATCATCAACTTAAAGGATTTTCCCTTATCTCTCAAGAATATACATCCCTTAATCTTCTTAATACCATTATCTCTTCGTTTCAATTATTTGATAGGGTCTCAGATTTAAATATACAAGGTATATATAATGAAATAAAGAATTCTTTCAGGTATAATAATTATCCTAAAGATTGGTATGTTTTTCTACCTTATATAAATGCAGATAGTTTAAAGCCTGAATTTCGCTCGTACCCAATTGAATATTATAATAGAGGGTATCATAATTACATTACAAGTATTGATTATTTTACTTCCTTTAAATCTATGTACTTTGCCTTAAATTCAATGAATACCCTATTTAAATTGGATGATTTTGGAGGAGAGGTTGATTTAACCAATTTAATTGAAGACATCACACAATCACAATTTCTAAATTCCTCATTTCCTGAAGTGTACGGGGCTTTTTTACCTACGCATGGATTTACTTTTTTCTCCCTTGAAAGCCAATTACAGAAAATCTTTTTTGAATATTCATATTACGCGATAAAATCATTAGAATTGCTGGTAGATCATCTGAATTTAGGAAATATTGTTGATTTGTCTTTTAATAAAGTAGCTTTACGTGAATATATTCAAAGAAATATCGTTGAAACCTCCTCCTTACTATATTTTGATCCTCAATATACCTCTAATATCGATATTATCTTACAAAACACTTATTACATGATATATGTTTTAAAAGCACTTGATCTTTATGATTTAAATAATCAAAAAATCAAAGAATTTGTGCAACAAAATATAAACTACAATAAAATAAACAATATCTATTATTCATACAAAATCTCAGAAATTTTGGATATTAGTCTTGAATTCAATTATGATTTAGTAATAAATCTAGCTGATTTGCTTTATTCAGAAGATTTAAATGAGTTTTACATGAATTCAAACTATCAAATAGTTAACCAAGATTTTTTTCTCTGGATTTGCGAAATGGCTCTGAATAGTGAATTAGAAATTGAATGTGAATATATGGAACAAATAATTTTAGGGGGTGTTAATAGTCTTACAGTTTCATTTCAGAATTTGATTATTGATGATTTTGGAGATGACATTTCGGTTGTTTTTGAAAGCTTACAGCTCGGAATAATTAATTTTGAGGAATTGGAAAACAATACTTATTATAAAGATTTTAAAATACCTGAAAATCCCAGTTGTCATCCAAAAGTAGAAGGGGTTGTGGCGATCTATAAAGGTTATGAGCAATTAGGGCAAGTTCCAGTTAATATTAGAACATTCTATGTGTTTCATGATTCAGGCTTGAAAATAATAGATAAACATCAAGAACTCATCTTTGAGATGAATATCTCTTATGAATTTTCATCAGGGCAAAATCCAGCATCCAATTCAATGATAATTGGGAATATTTATAGAAATTTCTTATTAGTAGAATCTGTTGAACTTGAGAGAGAGGATTATTCAGATTTGTCCAAATTTACAATGTATTATGAAAATCTGGATGATATTGAATATTCTGTTCAATTTTTAATTTATGATGGATTCCATCCTGATGGAATGATTTTATATGAATACGAAATAAATCCTTCTGAACCCATCAATCCTGGTGGAGGAACTTCTCAAGAGTCCTCAATTCTCTGGACAATTCTAGCTTTATGTATCTTTGTAGGTATTTGTGGATTTTCTTTATTTGTTTCAAATAAGTTTACAAAATGGATTTTTGGAAAAAAATATAGAAGGAAAAAAGAAAACACACCTTTAAAATTAGAATTAGAAATTAAAAAGGGTAAAAAAATGAAAGATGTATTTGATGATATATTGAGTAATGAAGATCTATAATTTATTAGGAAAAAAAAGAGAAGCGTGAAAAAAAATGATAAAAGCAAGTAATTTTGACCAAAATAACCAATTACCTGAAGAAGAAGGTTTTAGACAGTTAGATTTACTATATAAGATATATAAACTTGATAATCAGAGAGAAATATTACTCAAAAAGCTACATAAATTGCAAAAAACTATAAAAAAAAATCCCAACGAGGATCTCTCAATTAAACTTAAAGCGTTAAAAAAAATTTCTAATGAGATTGTCCAAAATAAGAAGATAATCCTTTCTCAAGTAAAGGATTCACATAACTTTTTTGAATTATCAAACCAAATAAAAAAATTGAAGCAATATATTTTACACTTAGATAAAGCCATAAAACGGAAAGAAATTGATGCTAATACTCATCGAATTACGAAAAATTATTATGAAGAACAACTTAAGCTCCAATTTAATAATTTAAATAAGGTAAAAAGGATTGTTAAAGAATATATAATTATCCTAAAGAATCAGGAACTCCAATTAAGATCTGAAGAAAGATTTGGAAACTCAAATGTTTCCAAAAAAATAGCCCATATACTCAATGGCAAAAATGTTAAAAGCAGTACTATATCAAGGCAAAATGCTTTAAAAGAAAATCTCGATTTTCTAATCAAGTATATTTTAAAAAAAGAGGTGAATTTGAAGAAGAGATAAATTAAGGGTCTGATTTCAATGAAAATTCCTGTGAAAAAACAAGAATTTCTAAATCTTGTTTTTCTATTAATTATTCTACTTGGGAAAGGTTAGGGTTTTTTTTATTCCAACCACATTTATCACAACAATGATATTCCCTATTTAATTTAAAACCACATCTTGGACAATTAGGATAGTTAAATTCAAAGATTTCTATGGATTTATAGTCATCTGGAAGATCACCAATGTGATGTTCAGTTGGGTGTTTATAAGGTCCTGCAACTAAGAACTGTAATCCTGTAGCATTATTCCTGAAGACAGTATAGTCATCAAATTTCCACATAATCCCTGATGGTATCCCTTTTGATTTACGAGCAACCCTGATTCCTGCTGTTATTGGACATCCATATTCTGAATCATAATTTCTATAATCTGGTCCTTGGTAGCCACTAGCATATACCTTACATTCAGTATTATATGTCAATCTAGATAAAAAGCATGGTATTTGATCACCTGTTAATTCAACTCTGTCCCAGTTTGTTTGTAATA
Organism: Promethearchaeota archaeon; assembly: GCA_048938025.1. GTDB lineage: Archaea > Asgardarchaeota > Lokiarchaeia > Sigyniarchaeales > SOKP01 > Loki-b32. The sequence goes on along the minus strand of JBHLMP010000004.1, from coordinate 46,120 downwards.
TATTTAGAATTTGACCAATATCTACAATTTTTAACTTTTTTCCATCTTTTTTGCCATACATATTATTATCGCAATTATTTGATCTATTCTATTTTTTTAATTTTTAATATATCCAATAAAGATAAAAACAAGTATTCTATAAAAAGTATGAAGAATTGTGTTTAGATTATTGAAAAGCGAATAAAAACTAACGATGTAACTATCAAAATCACTACTGAAAGAATCATCAAATAAACGAGACATTTCATACCAAATAATAAACACTCTCTCCCAACGTCCCCCCTTATAATGCGATGCAACCCCCTTTATCATTAAGGAGTATCCCTTCATACTTTAGAGTCTCTTTATGGTGCTTAACCTTAATATGCAAAAATTTATTAAAAATATTTAAAAGAATATAGATTTTGTTTTAATTATGCCAATTGATTTCAGTAGTCTTAGTGGGGAAGATTTTGAATTTTTCTGTAGAGATTTATTAGAATCGATTGGGATTGAAATTGTGGAAGGACCTTCGAGAGGTCCAGATAGAAAAAAAGATCTTATAATTAGATATTCTGTAAAGGATGTAATTGGTAGACATCAGAATTATAAATTTTTAGTACAATGCAAAAATAAAGCTGTCTCAAATAAATCAGTTTATGAGTCTGAACTCGGAGATATTCGTAGTGCTTGTAAGATACATAATACGGATGGTTATTTTTTAATCACTACAACTATACCAAGTACATCAGTTCAAGACAATTTTAAAGCTATTAATCAAGAAGGGCAATATATAACACATTATTGGGATAGATTCACTTTAGAAAAATATATCTCTGAATGCAGAGATGGTATTAATCTTCTTGAGAGATATGGTCTCCTTAGAACAAGATATAAACTATATCAATATATGGGTCTTGTTCCAGATGAATTCGATTTAATTCAAAAGATAAATCAAAAACTTGGTTTTGAATTATCAATAATATTAGATTATAAAAAACAAATCAGTATTCCAAATTCATGTTATATCGTATATGGAAATGTTCGTAGCTTACATATTGATGATCATCCTATTGGAAATCTCATAGATAAACTAAATATGTTTAAGGAAATAGTTCATTTAGAATTAAATAACATAGAACTTGATATCATTCCAAATTCTATCTTTAAAATGGTTCATTTAAGGATTTTATATTTACCAATGAATAATGTAAGCTTTATCCCCTCTGAGATAATAAATATAAAAGATTTAAAGGAATTTGATATTTCTAATAATCCGATAGAACAAATAGATATAGGGTGTGAATTTATAAAAAAATTGGAACAATTTTGGATTGATAAGTCCCAAATCCTGCTTTTTAAAAATATTTTTAAAGAATTAAAAAAAAATAACATTCCTTTAAGCTCAAAAAATATAGAGATTGAAGGCTTTTCTCCAAATGAAGTAGACAATTACTTTAGAAATCTTTAGATTAAGATTGTTTTGCATAATAAAAATCAAGGAATATAACTATTTAACTTGTTTTAATCTTCCATTAAGAAACTTGTATATCTTCTTGTTAAAATAAAGATAATTTTCTCTATTTACTAACATAGTTTGGTCTAAGTAATAATATTCACCACTCCCCTCTGAAGTTCTAAATTCTTTTTGTCTCATTGATATAATCCCAAGATCTATTAATATCTGAAATTCTTTATTATTTTTTTCACATCCAATTTCTTTTAATAGATAAAACTCAAAATATCCATAATCTTGAGATTTTCTTTTATAGAACTGTTTAATAATATTTTTTTGCTTTATTGTAAATGTTCTTTTTAATTTATTCTCTAAATTCTTTATTTTATCGTTAATTGTTATTCTTTTTTTGATAGGTTTATTGCTTGTATTTTTTATTGGAATAAATTTTTCCAAGCTTGGTTGACTTTTAGGTAGATATACTTCTTTATTTATATATTCTCTAAATTTAGTTGCTATAATCTTGGGGGCATCATAATAATTTGAAGCAAAAATGAGATAATATACAATTTCACCCCTTTCTTTATACTGTTTACGGCTTGTTTGAACTCTTGCATAAACAGGGTGGATACAAATATATCTAAAAAACTCGAATAAATTCAAAGAATAACCTAAAACTAATTCATTCTTTAATTGATTAATTTTCTCTATATCTTTTTCAGTGAATATCGTATCGGGATATCTATTAGCTACTTGTTTCCAATTAAAAGGACCAAATAGAGTATCAAGATTATCAACTTCTGTATAGTGATTAATTTCTGCCTCTCTTTTGCTCTTATAATATTTCCCCAAAAGCCGTCTTACCGTGTGCCATGCCCAATTAATCAAGATTTCAGTACCACTCTCCTTATATCCAAATTTGCTTTTACCCTCTTTTGCAATTTGTATGACATCTTTCCATGATAATGACTTTGCTCCATAAGGATCAAGTAAAAATAAACGAATACCATCCTTTGTCTGATTAATGATATCTTCTATTACCTTAGACCAATCATCATTTATAACTTCAATCCTTTTGATAATATCTTGTTTCATTTTTGTATTTTTTATAAAATCTCTTATATTCTTCTCAAGGATATCGATTTCCTCACTATTTATATTGATTAATTTAATATATAGGTTATCGAGACTATCTAATCTGTATAAATCAACTGCCAACAATGCGGAACCTAAGGATTTTTTATTTTTCTCTCCTTTAATCTCATTATAACCTGTACCTGCATATGCATCAATTATGTATGTCTTTTGTTGTTTTACGATTCCAAACCAAGTTTTATAATAGTAATTGATTTCATCTAACTTCTCTTGAGTATGCTCTTCAAACTTTAAGTCAAACAAAATATCCTCCTTAACAAAAACAATTTTAATCTGAGGTCTTACCCTTAAAAATTATCTCTTGACAAAATTAATAATATCCATCTTACTTAAAAATCTATTGTTAACTTTTATATAACAAATATAATATCCAGAGATGATCCTCATGTTTTTTTATTTAAAAGAAGATGAGAATAGTTTAATTTATATACATTAAATCAAGTGTTAAAAAAATGATTGAATCTACTAAAGACAAATCTATAATCGATGTCCAAGCTATAGAATTAAAAGCAAATTATACAGCCCTAGAAAAAGAAAATTTATTAAAAAAACTTAAAATGGGTACAAAAGAATGGGCAGGAAGGAATGTGAACTGCATTAAAGGCTGTGGAATAGGATGCATTTATTGTTATGCTAAAGCTATGGCTAAACATTACAGAGGGTATACCGATGATTCTTGGAGGTTAATGCGAGTTAATGACCATGCTGTAAAAAAAAGATATGATAAATCAAAGAAAAAAACTTCTGTTCCATGGGATATTATGTTTCCTACTACACATAATATCTTTATTGAGGAACCTTATTTTTCTGCATGTATAAAAGTTTTAAAAAAATGTTTAAATGCAAAAAATACAGTTCTTATCACTATTAAACCAAATCTTGCTGTCGTAAAGAAATTATGTAATATTTTTGAAAAATTCAAAGATACTATAGGATTTAGATTTACTATTGGTTCTGTTAATTCTGATATTTTGAGACTATTTGAGCCTTTTGGGAGTAACTTTGAGGAAAGATTAGAAAGTCTTAAACATGCTACAAACGAAGGCTTTTCCACTACGATTAGTGCTGAACCTTTATTGGATGAGGAGCCTTATGATTTAATTGAGAAATTAATGCCCCACATGTCAGCTTTAGATTATGAAAGAGATGTGGGAACTATATGGATCGGTCTTTTAAAAAAGCAATATATACCACGAGAGTTAAGAACAGGACAGATAAAAAAATATCTTGAGAACTTAAAATCGGCACTACAATTTGACCATGTATTTTCTTATTATAGAGAGCTTTACTCAAATGAAAGAATCAAATGGAAGGAATCAGTGCTAAAATTAATGATTAAGAAAGATATTAAAGTTAATTTAGCTTAATTTTAATAAATCTACATCCATTTTCCATTTTCTCTTCGATAAAATCTTGGGTATTTATTACCAAACCCTTTAAATTAGCAGATCTTCCGTTATTGATGCTCTTCTTGAAGAGCCTAAGAAAATGGATGTAGAAATAGGACAAAAAGTATATTCTTTCAAACTTTCTTTTTTTATGTTTTAAGTTTTCTCATTAATTTATCTGCAATTAATTCTCGTGTAATCTGTATTTCTACTTTTCTCCATAATTCAGAATTTTGAATTTGCTCCCATTCATAACATTTCAAATAACTACCAGTTATCCCATGTTCTTCTTTCATTATTTGGAAGATATCTTTATGGATGGCGCATATTGCTACTTTTTCAGGATGTTTAATACATTTTTGTTGATGAAATTCAACAATTTCAATAAATTCTGAGATTGGTAAGTTTAATTTTTTAAGATATGCCTTAATATTAGTTAAAATCTGCTCTACGAAAGGCTCAATAACCCAAATCCATATTTGTCTTCCATTTAAAGTTACAATTTTTTCATCAGTGATCCAAATTTTAAATTTCACTTCTAAATCAATGATAGAATCATATTCATCTTCACCTGTATCTCTACAAATTTTTTCAAGAGCTAATTCTATAGTTTTAAGTTTCTCTTTATCTATCTTATATTCAATATCCACAAGATCAGCGAAATTTTCATTCAATATCATGTTCATATCACTGTATTTTTATAATTACTTTTGACAAAATTATATAAAAATCATAAGAGTTTAATTATTTACTGTAATTTACTAAAATCTTTCAATCACCTTTAAAAATAAATCTAATTATCATGTATTTAATAAAGGATTTAGAAATCGACATAACTCCCATTAAAAGATCTTCAAATGAATTTGACATTGAACATTGGTTTGATAGCTTATTTGATAAGATAGGATTAACTTATCAAGCTCAACAAAGAATTTTATACGGAAAACCAGATTGTTTGATTGGAGATATAATTCTTGATTATAAATATAAAATTTCAAATAAAACTCTAAATAATTGGCTGAATTTAAAAGGTAAGCAATACATTCAAGAATATTTTGAAACTAAAGGAAAATATCCAAATTTATTAATTATTATCTCAGAATCCTATATTTGGTATTATGATGAAGATCTTATTTTAAGAAATAAGCGTGAGATTAATGAAAGATCTATTAGATCATTAATGGAGTGTTTGTTAGAAACTAAATCTTTGGATTCCGAACAATTTGCAATTCTATTTGGTGTAAACTCTCCCCTTTACATTTTATCATATTCTCGATTAGAGAAGCATTTTGAAGACCATAGCGGAGAAAAAACCATTTGTTTTCAACAATGGAAAAAACATTTTAGGCTTGCTTATCACGATGAAGAAGTAGGTAAAGAATTATTTTTAAGACACTCTTATCTGAGTATGCTTTTAAAGTTGATTTTATATAAAGAATTCATTAATCCAGAGCAATATTCCCGTGAATATTTCAAAGATTTAGAAAATTATTTCGAACTACTCGGTATATCTTTGTTTCATTATGATTTTTTCAGGTGGATAATAAACGTTCAAGGATTATGTGACGATTATTTTGAGATTTTGAAAACAATCACTTTAAAAGCTACTGATATCTTTAGGACTATCTATCAAGAGATGATTATTGCTGGAGTAAGACATAGATTAGGAGAATATTATACACCAGAATTTTTATGTAAAAAAATGGTTGAAAAACAATATGAATTGGGAGATAGAGTTCTAGACTCATCTTGTGGCTCAGGAACCTTTATTATTGAGACATATAAAAGAATAGATTCTCAATTCAATTTAGATAAAGAAGTAAAACCTCCTAAAGAATGGTTTGATGCAATAAATAATATATTTGGATTTGATATTAATCCCATTGCAGTATTAACAACAAAGGCAAATTGTATATTATATTTTAAAAATAGAAAAGAATGGATTGAAAGCATTTCTATTAATGTTTATTTGTGTAATTCTATTGATCCATTAGAATTTTCTGAAGTAGCAGATATTGAATTAGGAAAATATTATGCTTTTTGTGTTGATTTATTGGATAGTGAATTAGAACTTAGAATACCTGGTGATTTTTTATCCTCTTCTAATATTGAAACTTTTCAAGAATTAGTAAAATCTCTTTATAATGTGTGGGAAGATTTTGATAAATTTAAGGATACTTGGATTGCCGCAATTTCAAATAAGGATAATTTAAAAGAATCTTACTCTAATTTAGATCAACCATTTATCAATTCTATCTATCAATTTTTCAAAAAGTTGTTTGAGTTAAGAAAACAAGATAAAGATCATATTTGGCTTTATATATTGAACAATTTACTTGGAATACGTTTACTTTTAATGAAAAAAAAAATGGATTTAATTATTACAAATCCACCATGGTTAACTTATAAGGATGCAGATCCAAGACTAAAAGAAACCATGAAAAAGCTATCTAACAAATTTAATATAAAACCTGCAGCTCAAAACATAACAAATATAGAAGAAGCAGTTATTTTTTTGTATAGAGTTCCAGATCTTTATCTTAGAAAAGATGGAAATGGTAAAATCGCATTTGTAATGCCTCGTTCATTATTAGTTTCCTCGCAAAATCAAAAAGCAAGAAGATTTGAACCATTTGAAAATATAGAATTCTTTGAATTTAATAATTTAGTATTTAATATTGATTGTTGCTGTATTTTTGCTCATGTTATTGATAAAATTATAGGAATAGAGGATGTTCATAAGAAATATCCCATATTATGTCATTATTTAGATGCTAATACAATGGAGGTACTAGATCAGTACCATTTAGAACCCTATGTTTATTTCCAAGAAAAAAAGAATGAGAAATATTTGGTCAAAAAGTTAATTAAATCTGAGAAAAAAGCAGATTTACTTCCATGTCATTTATCTGATTATTATAGCGAATTTATTCAAGGTGCTGATTTAATCCCTAAAGTTTTACTTTATTGTAATATAATAGAAACCATTCAAAATGGTAAAATTTCTATAATAGAACCTTGGATCTCACCACAGGCTAAAGATATTTGGAAGAAACCCCATTATAAACATGCACGGATTGAAACAATTTGTCTTTTTCAAGCAACACTTTCTCGTCAACTTTATCCATTTTATATTAAACCTTATGCAATATTTTTACCCTTAAATGAAAATTTTACTTTTTCAGTTTCCACATTAGGTCCATTTAGTAGAAAGCATTGGAATTTCATAAAAGAAATTTATCGAAAAGAAGTTAATAAGGATTTATTTGAGGTAGGAATTAATTATAGAAATAAGTTATGTACTAACAACATTGTTAAAAAAGTTCAAAGATTACCCTATAAAGTTGTGTTTCCAAACGCTAAAAGATTACTTGCGGCTGTTATTAATGATCCAGAAGGAAGAATTTATGTTGACTCAACTTTATACTATTATGGTACTAAAAATGAAGATGAAGCATATTATTTGTGTGGTATGTTAAGTATTCCTGATCTAGCAAAAAGTGTGAAAATTATAAGTGATACAAGACATCATCATAAAAGACCATTATATTTTAATATTCCAAAATTTAAAGATACTGACGAACAGTTAAAAATCACAACTCTTTCTAAAATATGTTCACAAAAAGTCAAAAATTATGTTTTAGGCAGCAAAAAAATCAAAGAAACGGAAATTAGAAATTTAGTCTTAGAGGAATTAAGAGAAATCCGTAATATTGGTATCAATATTTTAAGATCAGCTAGTCCTATTCAAGTAATTCCAGAATATAAGTTTCAATAATTTATTAATTTATTTACTAAATAAAAGCGAAGATTTTTATTATAGAGTAATAATATTTATTCTTAAGGGACTAAAATCATTATTTACATTAATAATTAAATCAAAAAATCTTAAATGATAATTATACTTTTTTAATGAAGTATTTTCTGTAATAATGTACATAATTTATTAATAGATCATGATTTAAAATGTTTAGAACTGAGCAAACCGAAATTTTTGATATTTCTGAGAATATTTTATACAATTTGCTTCCAGATGAGAAATTACTTTATAAATTGAAACTTAAATTTTTTTCAAAAGAACAAATTATTATGATTTTATTTCTCTTTCTAATTCCAATTAGCTTTATTTTTGTAATTTTTCCTTTTCTTACATCAGATTTTTTTAAAGATTACTTAATATTATCCCTTTCTATTTTTGTTATATTTCCTATAGGTTTCATTTATACGTTTCAAATGTCAAAACCTTTAAAACTATTTATTTATATAAGTAATAAAAAAATTTATCTCTTGAGTATAAGATCTGCTATGAATTCTAGTGCAGATATAGTAGAATTATCTTCTTTACAAGCTATTAGTGTTCAATTTATTGATTATTTCAAAGATAAGGGAAGAATTGAATTTATTTATAAAAATTTTAAAAATTATAAGCAACTCCATAAAAAAAATAGTATAATCACACCTCCAATCAAAAATATATCAAAGGTAATTCAAATAATTGAATCAATAATTTGGCATTATGGGAATATAGAAAAGAGACTAGAAGTAATTAATAATGAAGTTGGTACTCAAGATTTTCATGAATTTGTTGAAACAAAACAAAATGTTTCTTTAAAAGTTTATAATGATAATCTTGTTTTAACTAAGGGAATCAATAGTCAAAAGATTGAATTTGATAATAATTTTTATCTAAATTATGAAATAAATACACTAATAATAAAATCTTCTTATGAACCATCTTATGATGAGTTTACTTTTGGTCCTATTGAGAATTTTCTTGATGTTTTAGAATTAATCTATTTAAAATTTTTGACTTGGAAATTTAATAAAGATTTATTATTACATGTTGAAGAAATATTAAATTTAATAGAGGAACAAAAACCCTATGAATATATAAAAGAAATAAATAAAGTTGAGAGGAAAGTTGAACCTATAACGTATTCTAAAGAAAGAATTTTACCATTTTTAGAGTATTTGAACAAAACTGAAAGGATTCTTATAATATATTTTCCTAAAAAAATTTATTCCTCAATAAAAATGATCATAATTATTTTTTTAGTAATCATATATTTTTATTTTACTACTTTCTCTGTCATAAATTTATCAGTAGATGCTTTGCTGGTGTTCTTGGGGATTTGTTCAATATTTATATTCGGGCTAATCATTTTTCTTACACAAAAATTTTGGAAATATTTATTTACATCTCAGAGAATTATATTAGAAAAATCAAATAAAATCTATTCTATTCCTTATAATAATGTTGTAGCCGTTACTTATTTTAATAAATTAAATCGTCAAAATATTGAAATCCACCTTAAAAATCCTATTGAAGGTATAAGTCCTGATGAAAACACTAAAATTGAAATAAATCCAACAAAAAAAGTTAACTTATTTACAAAAATCCTAAATCTTAGAAACAGATTTTACAAAATTAATTAAAAATGTTTTATGCTTTTTAATTTCCATCAAATTTAAAAAAATATAACAAAGAGAAAAAAATAAATGTTAATTACGAACATTAATTATTCGAAAAAATCACTAACTCAAATTTTTTGAATTAGATTAAAAAAATTTTTGTTAAACCAAATTAAACTATTATTTTTAGATTTTAAAAAAAAAAAATTAATTAAGATTTAAAATTATTGCCGCATATACAACAACACAAAAGATTAGGAATATAGAAATCCACAACCAGTCGTTAATTACTTCTTTTCTATCTTTATTTTTTGGCAAGTGACTTATAATTAAGAGCGAGACAAGCCAAAGCGGTATTGAAGTTAATAGCGATAAATAATTTGATACTCCTAAATCAATGCCAAAAAAACTCATAATTGAATTTAAAACATTCACTCCGCTACCAAAAAGAGCAACCACCAATCCCAACTTAAATAATTTTCTAAGTGTATTACTTAATCCTGATCCTCCAGGTGCACCTTTTCTATATAAAGTTCTTAACAAAAAATTAATACCAAATAAAACAATTGAAGCAAAAATCAACCCGCGTAAAGTATCAAACCTCTTTTCCTTGTCTTGAAAATCTAAGCAAACATTCATGATTCCTAGAGTTAGAGAGAAGACTCCTAAATAAAAAGCAACTTTTACAAGTATATTATATATTGGATTATCAATAAATAATCTCGTTATGAAATGTGAAGACTCTAAAAGGGTAAAACTCCCTAAAATTAGATTAAATCCATTCCACCAAGATTCTGATTCTTCATTTGCATCTTTACTTGAAACATTTTGTTTCTGAAGAATTGTTTCGAAGAAATCGAGTTCAACAATCGAACCACTATCAAAAAAGTTTATATATGTGTTATAAGAAGTCTGATTAACTTCAAGAGAAAAGAATAATGTTGGGATTTTTAATTTAAGGAAATTATTATATTTCTCACCGATTCTGTAATCTGAATTAAAACTAAGATCATCATTTTCAACTGCTAAGTAATTTAGCTTAATTATAGGTTCTGTTCCAAGTACTGTACTAAAAAATATGAATATTAAACTTATCTGAAGAAATAATAACATAAAAGATAAGACTGTGAAAGCGAACATAATCCAGATATATATTAAAATTATCGCTCCAATTATTAACAACAGTATAAATTCTAGTATCGGTAGCCACTCCATTAAAATCTCCATGATGAAATCTCCAATCAGTTCCACCAGCTCGAGAATCGCCATTCCAATGATTACAATTAACCCTACGGCGAGTGATATTAATTTTTTTATTCCTTTCCAGAATACATCGTCTCTGGTTTCCGGTTTTGAACCTATAATTGAATTTTCAAAGTTGCAAAACCACGGGACAAAACCTAGCACCGATATCGGCAGATTCATCATCACAGCCAAAGTTCCATTCAGTTTGGTAGAAACATAGCTATACACGATCGCAGTTTCATTGGTGGTCTCGTTTACCAAGCATTCAAGCAATAAATTCAGGATTTCCATAGCATCTTGCGAAGAAATGTCAAATCGAATGAATACAAAATCGATTTCATCGCAGGCTTGCTCGGTACTGCCATCCCGACCCACTGAGATGAATTTGAAGATATCATCATCGCTACTATAAATTGGGGTTTCATGCAGAGTTTCATTTTGAACATAGGCGTTAAAGATAGTTTCGGTAAAGAGGCTGGTTGGAATCACGATGACATTAGGTCCTTCTACGAAAGGGGTACCCACACCGCTATCATTCACATACAGTTGTATAATATTCATCCGCTCCTGTTCTTGATAATGTCCATTAAACACAGTACCATTGGTTTCATAAATCGCGATGGTGTTTGCCTTTTCAACTCCAATAGTTTTAACCTTTACCTTAGCTTGATAAACTAATTCAGATTCATCATATTTCTCGACTGTTAGCGTATCATCGTGCCCTGGAGTTTGGATGTAGTAATATTCATCACCAGAAACAAGCTTTTTATCCCACTTTTTGATCAATCCCCAGTATCTATCCACTCTCCATAATTCAATATCAAACCTCATGGCACCATAATTATTCGGAACTCGTTTATCATCGCTTATATCAATGTAATAATGGAGATCAAAATAAGCAGTGTATAAGGGATCTTCAAATATATCTGCTACTTCTTTTGGTGTTGGAATATAATACTTTTCGCCTGTACCATCATTAAATTTAATCACAATTTTCAATTTGTAATCATTGGGAACCGATCCAGAAATGGGACTGATCTCAAGCATTACGTCTTTATGTGGATCTCGATCGAATTTATCCCAGACACCATCTCCATCCGTATCTGCGCTTATAGGATGAAATTTTTCAAAAACTTTTCACATAAGTCTTATAGATTCAAAATTTAGGAATAAAATTAAAATTTTCAGCAGACTTGATTAAATGTGTAAGAATTCAAGAATGTAAAAGAATTATAAAGGATAAATGAAATAACAAAAATATGACAATCAACTATATAACTTAAAATTGGCAAGGAAATTAAAACAACAAGATTTTTTAAATTTAATAGTCTCATCCTACATAGATTTTATATCTTGAAAAGTGTTACTAAATCCTTTAATTTCTTTTATTTTTTGAATAGTACAATTTTTTATAATATTACTACTCGCTTGTTTTAACTTCAATTTTTTAATATTAGAATCTGTAATATAAATATGATCACTTGAATGTACTTTGAGATAATTATCAATTATGACATTTTTGATATTAATTTTTGAAGAATTATCTACTAAACAATTATTAATCTTACAGTCTTTCAATGATATATTTTGACTTAATTTAAATCCGATAAATCTTTTTATACAGTTCCTTATATTAATGAAAGTATTAGAATTAAAAATGGAGAAAGAATCTGGGAGATATTCTGAGGGCTCTATTATAGCGGGATCTTCTTCATTACCACTCCCAACACAATCTAAAAGAATTTCTTCATAGGATACACGATTCCAAGTAGCCTTTAATTTATAAACATATAAATTCATAAAAATCCAATTTTTTTTCTTGAATTAAAATTTTATTTATGATTATTATCATTACTTAATTTTTCTTTGTATTATTTTTAGATTAACATTATATATAAAAAATTATGTATTTAAAAAAAAATTATTTATAAATAATTAGGTTCTCCTTATTTAACAATTAATCACTAACCATTGAAATACTTGTTATTATCAATGCTAAACCAACAAATATGAAAAATAATCCTTCCATACCAACTATCCCTTTATTAGCAACTGTCATCATTGACATAATTCCAACTGTCAATCCAAAAAAACCTCCAGTAATACTTGTTATAGATTCTTCGGTTAACCACCAAATTTCATCATCGGGAAGACCCTTTACTAGTTCACCTATCGCTACTACAATGCCAAAAACAGTTAAGAGTGCATCATCAATTTGAAAAAGAAATAACAATGTATCAACATTACTATTAAAAATAACAGTTCCTATTAAGTGCATATAAATTGCACTAGCAATAGCAATCACACCCGAAAAAAGATATCCTATACCTAGACCCAAAAGAGCAGAAGCTATTATTTTAATATCTTGTTCGTAAGTAAATGTTATTATTATAAAAGAAACAATTTCAAAAATAGCCACAATTAATCCAGCATAAAATCCTGTAAACCCACTTTTATCTGCTTCATTAATATGAGAAACAAATGCCGTAATAGTAAACACCGCACCACAATGTCCAGTTCCATCTCCTATATTTGATATAATTTCGAGAATATAGATTAATTCATCATCACTACTAGAACTACTTTTTGGATATAATCCTGAAGATTGTATGGGATCATTATTTAAAACTTGATCACAAACATCTTCTGGAAATTTTTCGAAATTTATGTAAACTGAAAAAAAGTTTAATTTAAACACCATTGATAAATTATCTGCTTCGAAATAAGTTTCAATGGTAGGTATATAAAATTCAAGAAAATCAATGTATTTTGAACCAATATCATATCCAAATTCGATATTTAAATCACCTTCTGCCTTGATATTATCGATTTTTGTTGTAATTTGAACATCTCTGAAAAGACTTATTGTGTATAACACTCCAACTATAGAAACAAATTCAATAATAACTATTAAAAGTGTAATTGCAAAGATAATCCAAACTAGTATGAGAATAAGTACACGTATGATCAGCCATAATATATACTCTAATATGGGTAGCCACTCCATTAAAATGTCCATAACAAATTCTGCGATCAACTCCACCAGTTCTAGAATCGCCATTCCAATGGTTATAATTAAGCCGACAGCAAACGATACCACCTTTTTTAAGGGTTCCCAGAATGCTTGTTTGCTAGTTTTCGGTGTCTTGCCAAAAGAAGAGCTTTCCATCGCACAAAACCACGGGATAATGCCTAGCACCGGAATCGGCAGATTCATCATCACCGCCGAAGTCCCATTCAGTTTAGTTGAAATATAGCTGTATACAAACGCAGTTTCATTGGTCGTCTCGTTTATTAAGCATTCAAGCAAGAGATTCAGGATTTCCATCGCATCCTCTGAAGAGATGTTAAAGCGAATGAATACAAAATCGATCTCATCACAGGCTTGTTGAGTATCGCCATCCCGACCCATTGAGATAAACTTGAAGGTATCCTCATCGCTACTATAAATTGGGGTTTCATGCAGAGTTTCATTTTGAACATAGGCGTTAAAGATAATTTCAGTAAAGAGGCTGGTTGGAATCACGATGACATTGGGTCCTTCTACGAAGGGGGTACCAGCACCGCTATCATTCACATACAATTGGATGATGTTCATCCGCTCCTGTTCTTGATAATGCCCATTAAACACAGTGCCATTAGTTTCGTAGATCGCAATCGTGTTAGCTTTTTCTACGCCGATGGTGGTTACGTTTATCTTAGCTTCGGTTTTCATCTGTACCGATTCAAATTCTTCTATTGAGGTGATATTTACGATTTCAGAATGTCCCACGTCATTAATGCTATAGATATCATAACCCGAAAGATGTTTGTTATCCCAATGTCTATTAATTCTCCAGAGTTGAAGCTTAAACTCCAAATAATTGCCTTGAACAAGTTTATCATCATCGATGTCTATGTAATAATAAAACGCATCGGGACTATCATGCGTTCCATCAAAATAGGCTGTCCATTCCCAATATTGGAAAGGATATCCAGGAACAGATGTTTCCCCTTGTACAGTGGTCCAATGTCGCAATGTATAGATAGAATATGATTCTCCAGTACCTGCTTGTTTAAATGAGATATATTTAGAATAAAAGTCTATGTGTACAAGATTCTTCTTTGTTAATCGAAGTGGAGATATAATAATTTCATCAATATTATGGAAATAAAGACTCTGTGATTCATAACAACAAAACAAATCTTTTGATGTCGTTAAATCAAATTCTTTCTGATCAGTAATAAAGTATTCCAAACCTGGTAATTCGCTCTGATTCAGCTTTTCATAAAATTATCAGTTCGTTATCAGTAAGAGATCCTTTTAACGTTAAAGAGCTCTAGCAAGTTAGTAATATTATCCCTACCGGCTAAAATCCTTTACGTCACCATCCAAATATGGATTTTCTATATATTAACTCTTAATTAATAAAAAAAAATTCATAATGGTGTAATATTAATTGAAGAAATAAAAGTGAAAAGAAGTTTTAAGAGAATTAAAAAGTACAATAATCATTTAATTTGAAAAATATAACTCTACTAAATAAGGATGTTTTATTAATTTGCACTTTTCTATTAAAAAATTTAAAAGCTCATTAAAAGAAATTCCAGAACTTAATTTTTTGAAATTTATTCGATAATAAACTGCGTTATCATGTAAATAATATATTTTTTCTTTTTCATCTCCTTTGTATCTATTTTTACTATTTCCAAATTTTTTGAAAATAGAAATTTCTTTCGGGGATTTATATAAAATGAAATTTATTTCATTGAAGTATAATTCTGATTTGTAAAATTTTCTGAAGAATATTCCTTTATAACTAGTTTTTATAATTCTATCTGATGTAAATAAATACTCTGCTTTAATCTCTTTTTTTAGTAATAGAATAGAAGTCATGTATAGAATTAAGAAAGAGACTACCATAATGAGAAATAATGAATATATAAAGTTTAATTTTGAATTTTTATGGGTTATAATTAAAATCACTGAGAAATATATCAATATTAAGAATATTAGTAAAAAAATCCATTTAATTAATCGAATATATAACGGAGTTATTATCTTAATTCTAATATCTAAATTATCTTCAGAATTCATTTAATTATCACATTTTTTTCTTTTCCTAAATATTAATAAAAAAAAATTATTTATTATTTTAACTAATCCATGATTCTAATTATCAAATATTTCTATTATTGAAGGTACAAAATTTATAATTCCAAAGAGTAGAAATATAACCTCTAAACCAAAATACCCAACTTCTGCTTCTGATTCAGCAATTCTTTGTTTTCCCCAAAGTAAACCTACTGTAATAGTAGAAGCAAGACTCATACCAATACATGAGAGAATTAATGACGTAATACTTAATCCATATGAAATTGATACAAAATCTTCATCTTGTAAAGCATATGAATCAAAAAGTTCAATAATTAGTAGGAGTAAATCTACATATATTGGAATATTTTGATCCAATTTTTCAGCATTTTTAACACTTAATATTCTAAGATGTTTAGCAGATATCATTTCAAAGAAAGCAATTATAAAAGCAAGTCCTATTCCTAGTTGCATCGAAAAAATAATTTCATCTTTGGGTTTCTCATTTTCACATATATATGTTAAAAAGAAACCGATAAGTAGAGCTGCAAGTAGAGAAATAAGCATTGGTACTGTTTTATGAGAAGCACCTTTTATCCCAGATAGAAGTGTTATTGTTATGGTACACAAAGTTGAGGCATACAAAAAACCTTGTGCAAAGGCGTTTAAATCAAAATTGGGATTATTATTTGAGGTTACAATTGATGAATAATTTGGATTTGGTGAGTAATTAATTTCATCTTCACAAGAACCAAACATAAGATCACTACAATCTCTAAGAAGCACATTATCAGAAATTGTAATTTCAGTGATTATAATTGGAATTTCAAGATCCAAGAAATCAAGGTATTTTGTGCTTATCCAAGAGTGAAAATAGAATTCATCCTCAAAAAAATCAAATTTAACACTCATAAATTTGATTTCTGGACTATCTTCTGTAATTAGACCAATAACTGATGCCATAGAAGCTAAAACTGCAAATAATATCAAATTTGTAAATAGAAATAGAGCTAACAAGATATAAATAACTATTAAAATAATAGTACGAAGTATTAACCACAATATATATTCTAAGATCGGCAACCACTCCATTAAAATCTCCATGATGAAATCTGTGATCAGCTCCACCAGCTCTAGAATCGCCATTCCAATGATTACAATTAAGCCAACGGCGAGTGACACTAACTTTTTAATTCCCTTCCAGAACGCTTCACTCTTAGTTTCTGGTTTTGACCCTATAAGTGAATTTTCAAAGTTGCAGAACCACGGGACAAAACCTAGCACCGAAATCGGCAGATTCATCATCACCGCTAAAGTACCATTTATTTTAGTCGAAACATAGCTGTAGACAATTGCAGTTTCATTGGTGGTCTCATTTACAAGGCATTCAAGCAAGAGATTCAGGATTTCCATAGCATCTTGCGAAGAAATGTTAAATCGAATGAATACAAAATCGATTTCATCGCAAGCTTGTTCTGTATTGCCATCCCGACCCACGGAAATAAATTTGAATATTTCATCGTCTAAGCTATAAATTGGGGTGGCATCTAAAGTCTCATTTTGTACATAAGCGTTAAAGATAGTTTCGGTAAAGAGGCTGGTTGGAATCACAATGACATTAGGTCCTTCTACGAAGGGGGTACCATCACCGCTATCATTCACATACAGTTGTATGATGTTCATCCGCTCCTGTTCTTGATAATGCCCATTAAACACAGTGCCATTAGTTTCATAGATCGCAATCGTGTTAGCTTTTTCTACGCCGATGGTGGTCACATTTATCTTCGCCTCTGTTTTCATCTGTACCGATTCAAATTCTTCTATTGAGGTGATATTTACGATTTCAGAATATCCAACTTCATTGATACTATAGGTATCATACCCAGAAAGATGCTTATTATCCCAATGTCTATTAATTCTCCAGAGTTGAAGTTTAAATTCTAATTCATTGCCTTGGACAAGGATATCATCATCAATGTCTATGTAATACTGAAGTGCATCGGGACTCCCATGAGTTCCATCAAAATACGCTGTCCATTCGTAATATGGTAAAGGATACCCAGGAACAGATGTTTCTCCTTGTACAGTTGTCCAATGTCGTAATGTATAAATGGAATATGATTCTCCTGTACCCTCCTGTTTAAATGAGATAACGATCTCCAATTTTCGAGTTTTATAATAGCAAATTGTACCTGAAATAGGACTTATCTTGAGCATTACATCTTTATGAGGATCTCTGTCATATTTATCCCAAGCACCATCTCCATCCGTATCAGGACTGAGAGGATTAGTTCCTTCGATGAAGATCTCTTTATAATCATTCCAGCCATCGCCGTCAGTATCTTTATCGGCAGGATCGGTTAACCACGCTTCTGTATTGGTTGACCCCGCTTCTATGAAGGTATCAGTTTGTATATAAAATTCCACCACCAGAAATTTATCTCTGTAATCTGTGCCTTGAATTTCAATATTTACAAAATATTTTCCATAAAATTCTGTAATGGAGTTATTATTTAGGTATGGTGTAATATCAATGAATTTCTCATAGGAAAATTGAGTCGTATTACTGAATTCATTAAAAGCACTTGATAACACGACATCATCTATGCTACAATTAAGTTCTTCTTTAACTATTTCAACGGTAATATTGCCTAAACCTATTGGAATTCCATAAGATTCAATAGATAACGTCAAATTCGCGTCGTATACGACACCCACAGAGGGAATTTCTAAGTAATATTGTGTTTTAACTTCAGGCTTATCAACACCACCAAGGGTCTTGGAGGGTCTTCCATTTCCACTATTATAGAGCCAAGTTATATTGTCTTGCGTTAGAGCAAAACTGTAGACTCTAACATCATCAATTTGTCCAGAAAAGTAATTTCCTTCTGTTCTTGCTCCAATTAAGAAATTTACATCAGTATGAATTGTCTTATTAAGGGTGTCTTTTACAATTGTTAAGTTATCCAAAGAGCCATCGATGTAAAGTTTCACTCCTGAAGCTGTACTGGATCCATTATACGTAAGAGTGATGAAATGCCATTGATTATCGTTTATGGAAGTAGCTCCATCCACAATTATTTCATTGGAATCTAGTGTATTAATCAGATGAACCCGAATCACTCCACTATTATCTATATACAAATCATAACCTCTATAATCATCAGAGGTATTCATTTTTGAGATTATCGTCCTACCGGTAGAGGAAGTTTTAATCCAAACACTTAGAGTAAAGGTATTATTTCTCTCAAAATCTAAATAGTATTCATTACCACAATCAACAAATTCATTAACGCCATCAAATTCGAGAGCATAATCACCAATTTTTCCTGTTTTCCAATCCCCTGATTCCATATTGGTTAAGGTACCATTATTTTCATAAAAAGTTAAATCAAACGCAGTAGTACCAGTTCCATCATCCATCGACCACCAGCAAGTTTCTTCCATCGGAAAGTGAATTGTCACTGCTTCACCGTACAGATCCTCATGATCTATCGTATCTGTCCCTCTTACAAGCAAACCCATTTCCACCCCATCCATGATGCCGTCTCCATCATAATCAGAGGCATGTGGATCTAAATATCCTGCGATTTCTATTTCGAATTGTTCTAAGATACAACCAGCTTCAGTATTATTAATTTTTATCGTATATTCTCCACGATAATCCTTGCTGTTATTTTCCATTATCTCTCTGAAATCAATTACTTTAGAGTAATATCGTGTACAATTAGTAGTTGCATTAAATAATAGAAGATTGTCATCAACTTTGATAACTGATATATTTAAATCTGGAACATTTTGGATTCCATAGACTTTGTCACCTTCATTTATAGCTTCACCGAAAGTTATCATGAAAGCTATTTGAGCTGATACTGCTCTTTCGCAATTTTTTTCAAAACTTAAAGAGACTGGTTCATCTAAATCATATCTATCATCTATTGTAAATCTATAATTTTGAATTTCGGCTGTATCGGAAGCAAAATCGTGATCTGAATCAGCACTTAAAGGATTAGTTTTGAACCATCCTAATACTTCCTCAGCATCTGTAATACCATCATTATCGGTATCTGTGACATTTAAAGCAGTGCCAAGCTCCAATTCTATTTTATCTGAAAGCCCATCTCCATCGTAATCATATTTTGTCGGATATGGATCTAAGGAATCTACTATTCCATCAGTATCAGTATCAGAAGTACGAGGATTCGTACCATAGAAGTACTCATCGTAATCACTTACCCCATCCCCGTCGGTATCGATTTTCCATGGATCTGAATTTACGGTAATTGTTCCAAAAAATTCCGTAGTAATATTCCAGCCAAAAAATTCTAACCCGTCATTTAAACCATCATCATCACTATCTGGGTCGTTTGGTTTTGTGGACAAGGATTGCTCGCCAATTCCCGTTTCATTATTAAGCCCATCCCAGAGCCCATCATCATCCGTATCAGGATCTGAATAATCGCTAATATTATGACTTATCTCATATATATCAGTTAAACCATCATCATCATAATCAGAATAGGCAGTTACATTATCATAGTTTTCTAAGATCATCGCTTCCATTTCATTGCTAATGCCATTTCCATTGCTATCAATAACCGAATTAATTATAAAGCTGGCTACAGCACTTTTCTCAGAAGATACTATTTTTACTTGTCCAAGATAGATTGCTGTCTCTTTAACTCTAAATTTAACGGTACTACTCATATCAGCATGTTGCTCATATGTTTCAAAGGTGGTATTATCATTTGTGATGGACCAGTAATAGTCTAAATCATTATTATCAGAAGTATCATAACCATACGCAGTTAATGCAAGTTCTCCAGGATCATCGGCAGCGCCAGCAAAAAATCCTTCTGATCCATCCACATTTCCTCCCGAATACATATAACTTGATACTAATACCACAGGAGGAGCATCCTCAATAATTACGTCAATATCTGCGGTAGCTGTTTGTCCTAACGAGTCAGTTACATTCACGGTGTATTTATATGAGCCATCTTCTAAAAGTAATGATGGTTTTTTATCTGTTGAGAAAAGTCCCGAGGAGTTGTACCACTCATACTCCAGATCAATCTCATCTAAGAAAGCATCGAAGATATCGACATCCAATGTAATCGCTTGTCCCTCGATTCCATAAAAGGTATAAGGTCCTACAATTTCAGGAGCTTTCTCAACTACTGTAATGTTTTTTACATCTGAATAGCTATTGCCAAAACAATCAATTACGGTAAGAGAAAGGTTATAAACTCCCGATTTCGCATATGCATGTACAGGATTAGCGTCATTACTAAACGAACCATCTCCAAATAACCAGAAGAACTTATAATCTGACATGGTTGCGTTGCTTCCCGAAACGTAGATGTCTGAAGTAAAGTAAACATTTTTATCTTCGATCGTTTCAGAGGTAAAATGGCCAATGGAAGTAAACGGATCTACTTTTGTAATGTTTATTACCTTTCCTGTCTTAGTAGTGTGATAACCATCATCCGCAGACATTATTACTAAATAGATACCTTCATAATTAAAGTTGAAATCCTCGTAAAATATCGTAAAATATCGGGAAGACATATTGTAATCTATCTGTAGTCCATAAGAATTATAATCCACTCCACAATCGGCATGTGCTATTGACCAGTTGTATTTAACTTCAAGTTTATATAAATACAATGTAAAGGCATTACCAGTAGTGTTAATTCCTAAGATTTGAACTGATACGTTATAAACAGAGCTAATAAAATCTTTATCATTAAACACAAATGACCTATTATATAAAGTGGAGCTATCTGTAGTAAGCGAGTCAAATTCAGTCCATTCGCTCCCTGTGTAATTATAGATATTGATAGAGATATTTTGAGGTATGGATGTGTTTAGGCTATAACTTACTTGACAGGACTCAAAAAGGCCAAATCTATGATAATTCATTTGATCGAGGGTTAATTCAAATATCTCATCCACAACTTGGGAATCTCCTTCCAGTTCTGAATCAAAACTTACATAATCTCCTTGTACTGCATTGATAATCCTCGAAGAATCTCCTACAAAGATATATGAAGTAACCGTATATTCCACTTTTAACTGATCTAAGAATAATTGAAACTGAGAGGACTGATTTGCTCCGTCAAATTGTACGAAAATATTGAAGTTTGCATCATAGAAGTCATGGTATTCTATCTCAGTGTCATTTACTGTTTCGACCCTTGTAATCGGGATAGAATAAGATCCATTAAAGAATTCAGTAGGAGTTGAAGAAGCAACTAGATACCATTCAAGAGAGGTAAAATTATAAAGGCTTACGTTAATCAATTGATAAATATTGGTTTTATAACTATAATTTAGCCATAGCGATGTGATGAGATCACTTGGTTGTGCCGCTCCTAAGCTTAATACAGCGTAAAAATTTAAATCCCCGTCTACAGTTGAATTATAAACGGAATAATCTTCATCTGGAAGTTCCAAGTTCCCTTCAGAATCGTGCGTGCCGTTATATAACGTAAAATCAGCAGGGTACACGGGATAATCGCTATATACATAGTCATCCTCATGGGAGCCTTTTGTCCATGTATAATGGAGTTTGAGCTTTTCTAAATAAAATTCAAATTTAGAGGTCTCTTCTCCTTCAAATCTGACTTTTATATTATAATAAGGATTGAGATATTCAGTTCCTGAGATTTCATAACTACAATTATTAAATTGCGTATAAATAAGGGTATCTACCACATCCCAACTACTTGAATCGTAGTTGTATAGGCTAAGATCAATGTCAGTGCTAATATTGGTTTTAAAGGAATATAATAACTCAGCAGAATCTATCTGATCAATCGGCCGTACTCCATCTAAATGAAATTCAGATGTAAAGTTAAGACCGGCAACTTGTTGGTATGTTACAATTACATATAAAGTATTCAAATAAAGATAACCTATATAACCACTCGGAGATTTTATTTTAATTTGAAAATTATCCAAGTCTGATTGAGAGCCGCTTAATCCACTCCAAATCAAGGAGGACCATGTATAAAGGTCAGGACCCCATGAACATGTTTTTGCGTCTTCCCACTCACCTAAATAAATTTGAGCAGTAGGTCGTTTGTTCTGAGTAACCTTACCGTACATTTTAACCTCAATTTGAGTAATCGTATCTACTCCCGCAATTGTTTCAAAATGATATTGCTCAGTCATGGAAGGAACACAAGTGTAAATATAATAACTATCTCCCTCAGTAGGATCTTCGATTTCTTCATCTAATCTCGTATAATGGGGTGTACTCATTGACCATTGAGTCGTAATATCCCCATTCGGTCGTATTATTCCCGTACTTGGGTCACCTGCCTCAGTTGATACAATCGTTGTATAGCTATCATCAATAGAGTTTAGATCTCCGCCCCAATCACATGTTCCACTATATATGGTGAATTCATGGGGTTGTATTGGAATATCCTCATGCCCATAGGAGCCATCATCAGATACTTCTGAAGAATAATATTCAATTTTTAGCTGGTCTACGTAAAGTTTACTTTTGGTTTCTATTTTTACAAGAATATCATTAGTATCATTAATAAATTCGGAGCTTAAAATCGAATATTTGTTTCTGTATATATTAGTGCTCACATTAGAGGAATCAATTAAAGTCCATGAATCTTTAGTAAAATTATATAACCTAAGATTTACCTGTATGGATAAATCTGCTTTATATGCGTAGAATATTTTTAGATATTTTAAAATTTGCTCATCATCCACATTATCAAGGTGAAAATTAGCTTCAAAACATACATCATTTGGTCTTCCATATCCACCATTGTATAACCATTCTATATCATCATCAGAAAGAGTACTCTCATAAATCCTTACATCATCAATAATACCATCGAAAAATTCAGCACTACTAGGTCCCCCATAACAGCCAATCCAACAATTACTTGCAGTTGTATCTGTATTAACTATTGAGGATGTAAACTTTTGATCATCCCAATAAAATACTAAATTACCAGATGTGATTATCGCACACACAAAATGCCACTGACCATCAATAATATTTCCAGTAGGCGTGAACCTATATTCATGATTTGTTCCATATCCCGTCTCAGTAAAATATCCTATTTGTGTATCACTATATATTAGTATATGTTGAACGTTTGTCCATGGTGATTCACCAACTGCCCCTTCAGATATTATCGATCTCCTTCCCCCTGTAGTTGCTTTATACCACGCACACATCGTAAAACCGACATTGGGTAGGTTGTAATCGACATCGATGTAATCATTACTGCCATCAAAATCGAGAGCATAATCACCCAATTTACCTGTTGTCCAAGAAGCTCCGTAAATTGTTCCATCCTCATCACCATCAGCAGAATCTTCTGCATGGCTTCCTGTACCTTCGTCTAACTTAAGCCAGACATCCTCAGTAGAAAGCATATTCTCTGGACTAAACGTTGCATAATTATTGTCTTGGAATAACAATTCACCTTCCCAATCACAAGTTCCATTGTTGAGCGCAAAATCATCGGGCATAGTCGGAATATCTGAAGATCTAAAATTAGCAACATAATAGTCTTCTTGATCGCTAATTTGATCAAAATCCGAAACTTCAACATAAAAGGTGACATTAGTGCCTTCTAAGGCTTGATCTGGAAGATACTGTTCAATATGAGGAGAAAGATTTTCAAATTCAATATTATCGTCGGTATTAAAGATAATGGTTAATGTTCCTTCTCCACCGTCATCGTCTGCTGCAACCCCTATTAAAAAATTGAGGGCCTGTGCACAATTTATTATTGTAAGATTCGTAAGCTCCATTTGAATTTCTAAAAGTTCAAAAAGATCAATAATCGGGTATATGGTAAAGTTTGTATCCAAGCTTACAGGAAAGGCATTGTCATTGAGGGACTCTAAACTAATGTCCTGAGAAGCCGTGATATTAGCATATTTCACTCCATCTTCCATATATACATTAATTATATAGGATACATTACTTAACGGATATTCTATAGTAAAACTATCTTCAAGGGGTAACGTATTAGCACAATCAATTATCAAATGCATAGATACATTATATTGTATGGAAAGAAAGATGTCATCCACTGAAGGGTCCCAGATATGAGCATTGAAGGTAATTGGATACTTAAAGGTATAATCCCCATTGTCATAGAAGTGTGGATTGAGATCGATTTCCCATGAACCATACCCTCCTCCATACAATTTTGAGCTTGAGATGACTAATATTTCTCCACTGAGGAACTGTAATTTAACGTAGTATCTAAACCATGAATTTTCTGGAAGTACTTCCGATGAATTCACAATTACCCTCCACAATTTTGAAAGTGTCATGGGTATTTGCGTTTTATCGCTATATACTAAACTATTTTCTGATCCTGTAAAATTAAGAAACGAGATTAATTGAGCCTCGTCGTTAGACAAGAGTTCAAAAGTAAAATTGGCATCATATGAGGGGCTATTTCGATACACTTCAAATGAGATATTTGCTAAGATACTTGCATCCCATATACTCAATAAAGGGGCAACATTCGAAACATTTACTAACACAGCCTTATAGCCCAAAGCCCCTTCGGGATCCTTTACGATTATATAGGCATATCCACAATAATCATCAGTATAAAAATGGGATCGTAGCCACCCTCCCGATTCATAAGAACTGGTATTATAGGGATCAAAGCCATCATCCTCGAACTCCCACCAATACGATAGTCTCGAAAGGTCACTTTCATCATCGGTAGGTTCGGCAGCAAATAAAATAGTTTCCCCTTCATTAATGGTCGTGAAGTTATTAGAGCAGCTAACATTTACTATATCTGGATATAGGTTATGTATTAATACTCTTTCCGTATACCAATCGGTTTTTCCATTATCATCTTTACATGTCAGATTAACTATATAAAATCCAGAGGTTAAGTAAGAATGAACGGGATATTTACCCCAACCAGAAGTTCCATCTCCAAAATCCCAATAAAACCGCATAGAAGCAAGATCATTCCCTGTATCAGTGCAATTTGCCATAAATTGTATATGGGTTTTTTCAGGATAAGAGATCACTACATTTTTATTATCCCCAATTTGATAATTTTCATCCCAGGTATATCCAATCGCATCAATCCATGCTGTCCCTTGTGCTGAAACATTGGATTCAAATCGTATCTTATTTACTTGGCTTATATCCTCAAAATGATAGATATTTGATGATGAATTATCAACTGTTACCCTAAATTGATGGGCATTCAAACCAAGATAGAAACCGCTCGTACAAAAATCGAGCCGGATCCAATACCACTGATTATCTAAAGGCGTTCCACATTCCGAAATAGTACCTGAAGTCCCATTTATATAGTTCCATTGATCATTTTTCATAAAAAGTTTTAATCCGTAGGTACTCCCATCATATAATATCAAGGTCCAAGTATCAATAGTTGCATCGCTGGATTTTAGATAGAACTCAATTGTTCCAGAAGTTTGAGAATCAAAACTGTTTTCCATCCATACCCTTTCTGTAGTATCATGGTCGTAAAATTTTATTACTTCTCTGTAATATCCCCCATCATCCATTATGGATATTTCTATATTATGAGTGTAAAAGATTTCACAATAAACTGCATCAATGCGATATTCCGCAGGAGCTATGCTTAGTATTATAGCTTCAAATTCTATTATTAAATTGTTTAAATCTGATTGGGAACCATTTAATCCAGTCCAAGTAAGCGTCTTCCAACTATAGCCAGTACTTGAAAAATTCCATGTTTTCCTAAATTTCCAACCACCCAAATTTATCCTTGAACAGGGTTGTATAGATTCCAAATCACCTGGTATAAACTTGCCATATGCATGTATACTTATTTTTACTATAGTTCCTCCCGCCATATCGACAGCTCCCATTTCAAACCTTTCAGTTTGTATATAATCATATGGGTTATAATAAGCTCTGATTATATCATCTTCATTTTCGTCCGGAGTTTCTTCATTTACTAAAACGTAATGGTTACCTGAAATGGAAGGAGTCCACTCTTTCTTATCACCATCTTCATTTGGTCTAATAATAGCAGTCTCTAAATCCACATCATCCGAATCATACACACTCCAATTTTCAGGTTCCTGTCCAATAATATCCGAACGGAAGTCGTATGTCCCATAATAGGATGCAACCGTATTATTTGAAGCAGAGGTAGGGGCAAATGTAAAATAAGCATCAGGGGGCTTATTGTTAATTTGAATATTTTGAGATTCTTGATCTAATGCCCCTTGATCATCGATCACAGTAACCGTCACTTTATAGACTCCCGCATTATTCCACTCGTGAATGATTGAACTCTGATTAGTATTTACGGTTTCTCCATCAGCAAAATCATACACATAGGTCAGAACCCCATCCTGAAGATCATGCTCCGATTCTACTAGGTTAACGACAGAGACATTAACAGCATCATCTTCATACGCTTCACTAAGAAGGGAAATGTCAAATTGCGGTGGATCATTTTTTATTGTGATTATTATGCTGTCAGTATCATAATCTTTGGGATTAAAATCATTCTCTATATATAGTGTTACATTATAGGTTCCTTCAGTAGTGTATTTATGCGAAATTGTACTGTTATCATCATCATCTGATAAAACGGTTATATTACCATCCCCGAAGTTAATCCACCCTGAATTAAAATCTCCCGTATTTGTCCAATTGAAAGTTATTAATTCCCCTATATCTGCAGTAGTTGGATTTGCATTAAATTCTAGACCTAAATCATCAGCATGCACATTTTTTGCAACTTCTGAAATTAAGATTAAAGTAATTAGAGTTAATGCTAAAATTTTCCTTGTTTTCTGAGTTTTTGGTATTTTTATCCATTCATTTTCATTTTTATTTAAAAATATCATTTTAATCATTTTTTTTATTTTTTTTATTTAAATTCATGAAAATCAAGAGAAAGACTTATAAAATCCTAATAGATTTCAAAAAACTATAGATCAAATGAGATCAAAAAGGATCAAATAAATTCAATCTCCTCGATCTTCTCTTTTGGTGTTTTTCTATATTATACCATTTTTCTATATAAACATTATTCTGTATTGATTTTCAGATTTTTAGCAATCTTATGTAAGTATTTAAATAATAAGTATTAAAAATTGAAAAAAAAATAGAGAGTTGAAGTATTTAAATTAAATATTATCTTATTTTATATCGACTTATATAGAAGTTAAGAAAAGCCATAAAAGACAATAAATTATAAGATAAATACATTTTAAACGTTAAATCCTTAGAAAAGATGAGATGAAAATAAGGTCTACATTAATATCAGAATTCCAATACAAAATTGCATTGAAATTTTATGATTTTGATAATATTTTCATATGGAAAATTATAGTATACCAGGTTCCAATGCAATTGAGAAAAAAAATAATTTTTATAATAAACATACTCAAACCAATCTCAAATCTCTAAGTAAGGGAAATAAATTTAGAGGTAATATGAACTTTTCTTTGAATGTATTGATTGTGTTTATCTTAAAAATCATATAATTTTAGGGTGAAATAAAAATTCTTGGAAAAAATTTTAATGAGAATAAGAGATCTCAAATTGATAATCCTAATAGTGAAAATCTAAATATCATTAAGTTAAATTTAGATTCTGAAAGTATTAAATTAAAAGTTAGTGAGGTTTTGTTAAGTAAAACTTATTATTTTAATAAGATTTTAGATACATTATACCCAGGTGAATATATAAACAAAAGGCTTTGTTTTTATTTTCTGGTTGGCTCATTATTTAATAATTTCCAAACTATATTAGTTCTTGGAGATTATTCCGAAATTCTAAAACTATTTATAAATTCAATCTTGAAAGTATTCCCTCAAGATATTATTCAAAAATTTGACGGAACTTCAAGAAGAGATCTTACTTCCTTGAATTTGAACGGGAAAAAAATATTATGGATTACAGATTTTGAAAAAAATAGAGCATTAATTAATGCTATAACTGAAACAGATGAAGAGGGTGTTATTTACAATAAAAAATTGAGGATACCTAAATATAGTATAATTAGTTTTACTGAAGAACAATTATTTTTGAAAAATAAAAAGATATCAGACAGTATAATCACTCTTGAACTTAATAGTTCAATGAAGCAAACAAAAGCATTGTCTAAATTTGATTTAAAAAAAATGGGGTTAAAGAAAAAAGTCTCTCAAAATGATATTGAAGGGGAATTGACTTTATTAAGAGATTTTTTACAAGGATTAGAAAAAGATTTTTCTGTGGAAATTTCTTTTAAAAATTTTCTAAAGTCATGTTTTAATTATATTATACCTGGTGCTACTATAAAACACCGAATATTTGAAAAATTAATAAAAAATGTGACACTCGTTAATCAAAAGGATCGAATTATATATCAAAATAAAGATAATCATAATAAAATCAAAAATAATTGCGTTTTCACGGAACCAGTAGATCTTAAATATGTTTGGAGTATAGGGAAAGAAAAATTCTCGAATATTTCAGAAGATTTACCAAAAGATCAATTAAATTTTTTAAATTATATTTTCAAATGGGTTGAATTAGCAGAATTACAATCTGATACGAAAAAGAATC
Source organism: Promethearchaeota archaeon (assembly GCA_048938025.1). Classification (GTDB taxonomy): domain Archaea; phylum Asgardarchaeota; class Lokiarchaeia; order Sigyniarchaeales; family SOKP01; genus Loki-b32. The sequence continues at coordinate 16,826 of JBHLMP010000004.1, read as the reverse complement.
AATATTATCCCTTAAAGAAAGGATATCACTTTAGAAAAGAATTAATTGATAGTTATTTGAATCATCTTGATAAAAATAATCTAGATAAACATGATAAAAGAACATATATCACTTATTTTCAATTATTTGCTGATCCTAAGAATAAGCTTAATTATATTGCAGAAGAAAAGCAAGGTTTGTATAATATATTCAAGCTTATCAAAGCACCACCCTTAAAGCCTTTTAATTATTATCAGATAAAGAAAGACATAATTACAGAACATTTTCAACACCTAAGAAATTTTAAAGAGGAGTTTAATGCTGAATTTTAAATTTTAATAACTAGATTATTCCCAAATAAGAAAAAAAGATAGAAATAATGATTGAAAAAAATAAGAAAAAATTGAAAGAATTGATCTTTCTATTTATGTTAATATCATTAATTTCAATATCGCAGAGTTTTTTGTTTATAAATTTAAGACCATTTTTTAATAAAAATTTTGGGTCTAAAGAAATAATGAGTAATATTAATACTTCAATTAAATTTGAATGGAATCAAACACAGACAAATGAGGGTGAAGATATTGGAAGAGCTATAGTTACGGATTCATTTGGAAATATTTATCTTACAGGCAAACAATATAATTCTTCCAAAAATGCTTTTGATATTTATTTGGGAAAATATAATAATTCAGGAGACCTTCTATGGAATAAATCCTGGGGTGGGAATTCAGATGATTCTGCTTTTAGTATAGATATTGATTCATTAAATAATATTTATATAACAGGATCTACCTTGAGCTATACCAATGGTAGTGTAGATATAATACTTATTAAGTATAACAGTTTTGGAGGATTAGTGTGGAATATCTCTTGGGGTGGTATTCAATATGATTGCGGATATGGCATTGCTATTGATAACTCTGATAATATATATATTGTTGGATATACAGAGATTTATGATATCTTTGGTGATGTAATTATATTAAAGTTTAATAGTTCTGGATATTTAGAGTGGAATGAAATCTGGGGAGGGTCAGATACTGATTTAGCTTACGACATAGAAATTGATGTAGATGAAAATATTTGTATTACAGGATATACAAGTAGTTTTGGTGCAATAACAAGCAATTCTTTTTTGGCCAAATTCAACAATAATGGAGAACATCAATGGAATATTACTTGGGGTGCAGCTCTCCCTGATAATGGATATTCTCTTGTAGTTGATTCTTCTGATGATATCCTGGTGGTTGGAAATACGCAAAATTATGGTGCTGGAGGAAATGATATTGTTTTGTTTAAATTTAATAGCTCTGGTGATCCACTATGGAATACTACTTGGGGTGGTTCTGAGCACGATTATGGGTATTCTATTGCATTAGATTCAAAGGAGAATATATATATTACTGGATATACTAGAAGTTTTGATGGAATTGATAAGGATGTATGCCTTGTTAAATTTAATCACAACGGAGATTATATGTGGTATAAAATCTGGGGCAATAGCCTTGATGACATAGCTTATGGAATTACAATAGATTCTTTTGATAATACGTTCATAACAGGCAGAACTGAAACTACAATAAATGATTTTGATCTCTTTTTAGCGAAATATTTGGCTATACCGGATGATTTTGAATTATCTGCTGATGTCTCATTTCCTCACACTGAAAGCAATTTTACATTATCTTGGACTGACTCATTAGATACTGATAATTATAGTCTGTACCAATCTAATGAGACAATAACTGAAATTAATTCAAACGTCAAAGAAATAGTAAAAGGAAATACAAATCGTACTTATTATATCACTAATTTAGAGCAATGTACTCACTACTTCTTAGTCGTTGCATTTAATGAGTATGGCAATACAAGCTCCAACTGTCTAAAAGCAATCATTCAATTTGTTCCAGGTGAATTCACATTGAATAATCACACAGAAATACCTGATACTGATGGAATAGTAAACTTCACATGGTCTACATCGGAAGGAGCAGATAATTATTCGGTTTATGTCCATGTTGATTTTATCTATGATTTTGAGACGCAAAGTACTTTGGTCGCAAATAACATCACAGATACTTTTTTTTTAATCGAGAATTTAACTAATGGCGATTACTATTATGTTATAGTAGCATACAACGAAGTGGGGGACATAATGTCGAATTGCATCCAAGTTATTGTAAGACGTGCCCCTGATCCATTTATATTATTTTCGGACGCTGATATACCTACCGATGATGATGGAACCTTCGATATCATTTGGACTAGGTCAGAATATGCACTGAATTATACCATTTTCATTTCAAATTATACAATAACTACCTTTAATAGCAGTGTTAAATCTTTTTACAACTTTACACCACCATTCGAATGGCCTTATTACCGATATTCGGTGAGTGGGTGGGGAAATGGTACATATTTTTTTATTGTTGTGGCATACAATGAGTTTGGTAATTATACCACAGGCTGCCTAAAGATTATAGTGCTTATTCCATATACACCATCAAATGGAACAACAGATGGTAAAAATGTCTATGAATGGATACCAATAACAATTCCCTATATAATTATAACTGGATTGCTTGGAGTCTTGATACTTGTGTATTATAAGCGTAAAAAATTCAGATCCAAATAAATTCTATTTATTCTTATTTAAGTTGTTGAAAAATCTGCCAAGTTGTCTAAAGAGATACGGATGCATGTGAGACAAGAGATCGGTCCTGTATTTCAACCAGATGTGATTCAATTCGCTGATGATTTGCCAAAAACAAGAAGTGGTAAAATTATGCGTAGAATCCTGAAAGCAATCGCAGCTGGAACAGAAATCGGAAATATTACAACCTTAGCTGATCCTTCCGTTGTTGATGCCCTTCTTGAAGAGCGTAAGAAAATGGATGTAGAAGTAGGTTAATTTTTTTTATTTTATTTTTATACCTATAATTTAGATCTATCTAGTACTTTGTATGAATAATCTCTTTTTATTTTGTTCTTTATCCCATTTTTTACGTTCTGCGCGTAATTTAAAGAGATCTATATCTTTATATATTATTCCTTCTTCTTTTGCTGGCAAAAATCTTTCAGTACGATCTTTTTCTGGTGTATATATATGAGATTCACCGTATTCAGCGATATTCGCAAAGAAACAATAACTATAAATAGATCTCCGAGCATCAAAGTGCGCAGCTTTAAAATCTGCTGTAACTGGTGTAAAAGCAGGATTTATAACAATATCCACAGGTGGCTCAAAATTTTTTAATTCTACTCTGAGATCCATATCCAAGAAATCTCGACATATAATAATGGCTATTCTTCCGAATTCTGTATTACAAACGATTGTTTTACGGGGAAGAGAACTTGCATCAATAATTTCTTTAAATTGTTTTCCCCCAAAATGTATTACAGCAGGTATATGTTTTTCCTGTTCCCAGATTTTCCCTTCTGGACCTATTACCACGCTTAAATTTCGTTTTGTTGCTTGATCGTGATAAGAGCCAGGAATAATATACATGTTATAAATATTGGCTAGATTTGAAATTTCTTCCAAAAAGATTTCATAATTAAAGTCAATACTCATTTCTGGAAAGATGAGAATATTTATTCCTTCAGAATTAGCTTCCTCTATCATGTTTTTAAAAACGGATCTAACTTTTTGCACTTTATTTTCTTTAAGTCCTAATAATCCAGATGCTTTTAATTTAAAGAATTCATTTAAAACTTCCCCAGTTTCGGAGAGCATTATTTGAGCTATTCCAATTCTACATTTCTCACTCTGGATTTTATGATAATCTTTGAGTAAATCTTTATAGATTATTTTATATTTCTTTTCAGTTTTGAATTTTTTCTCTAAAACCTCATTTATAGCTTCTGTAACATACTCTTTTAGATTTAAAAATTCAATTTTCTCTTGTAATTTCGAATTCTGTATGAATAATGCTTTCCATTCCTCTAATTGATTAAAAAGTTGATTTTGTTGAGCTGTTAGTTTTTTTGACATCAACTCCAATCCCCTTTTTTCGGCAATTTTGAGAGCTTTATTCAATAGTTCATTTGAAAGTTCAGCATTTCCCTCAATTAAAGCCAATTTTGCTTGAAGAGAATATAATATAACTAACGTGGTAATAGAACGTTGTTTATTAGCGACTTCAGAGATTTTATTAAGTAAATTTTGAATTTCAGATAGTATTTCTTCCATTCCAGAATATTTTAGCTCATCTAATAATAAATCACACAGGTTTACTTGGATACTGAATTCTATTTGATAATCAAATTTTGCTTTAAGTAAATCTTCAAATATTTTTTGTGCTTGAAATTTATCTTTCGCTCGTTGTTTATTCTTCAATAAAAGAGCTTTACCAAATTTCATAAAAAAGGCAGTCCAAGGCCATCTCTGCGCAAATTTAGAAAGCTCCTCCATAGAATTATCAATTTGTTCATAATTATCAATTTCTATGCTTGAAAAAACCAAGTATAAATTTGAAGCAATAAGGTCATAATCAAATAGAGTATCTCTCACTACACAGAAGGAATTATGTGCCTTTATCGATTCCTTTAAGTATTCAATTGATTTATTTATTTGATTTTTTTCATAATATAACATTCCAATATTTCTAAGAGCATAACAATAACTATGTGGCACCCGTTTTTGAATAGCTAAATTCTCATTATAAATTGTTAAAGCCTCATAATAATGCTCTAAACTTTTATTAAATTCACCCTTTCCACGATAAATCGATCCAAAAAGATTATGTGCCCACGAAAGCCCAAATTCACTTTTCAGCTTTTCATAAAGTGCTAAACACTCTTGGGCATTTTCTATTGCTTGAAATAAATCTCCTTTATAGAAATGGGTAATTGCTATTGAAAAAATTGCCCAACCCTCACGCCCTTCATCACCCATTTCTTTAGCAACATTCAATTGTTTATGATAATATTCCAACGCTTGATCTAATTCGCCTTGAGCTCTTTTGATCCAACCTATTGCTTCAAGTTGATAATATTTGCCTTTTTTATTACCTAAAGACTCATAAATCGCTACACTATGATGATAACTTTCTAGAGCATTCTTAAGTTCACCGTTGATAGTCTGAATTGCTCCTTTAATTGACATTAACCTGCCTATCCCCTCTTTTACAAGGTGATTTTCTTTTTCAACTGAATCCATTTGGTCTAAAATTTGTTCACAGAGCTTAATCTCTTCAATAACTTGATTAAACTTCTTTTTGGACATGAATGCTAACGAGCGGGCAAATCTTGCACCAAATTTTTGGATTAAGTTTAATTCGGGTGTTTTTTCGTTTAGAATATTGTTAATTATTGATAGAGCTTTATCGAATTTCCTCGCTTTTAATAACTTTAAGCACTTTAAAATTTGATTATCTATGTTCTCTAATTTTTGAGGTTGAGTATTTATCTTCACTTTTATCAATTAAAAAATATACTTTATTATATTTCGATATTGAATATTCGATATTAATAGCTATGAATGATTAATATACAGTTAGTTCAATTAATAATATTTTACATTTTTATGAATCTTGAAAACAATTGCTGCCAGAACTTATATTGTAAATATAATCACATTAGCAGATCCTTCGGTAGGAGATGCTTTACTTGAAGAACGGAAAAAGATGGATATTGAAATAGGTTAATTTAAATTTTTTATATTTTTTTATTTTAAAAAGACTTTCATTTTATCATTTAATTGATTTAGATCTATATTGTAATATTCTAGTAGAATAAGACAAATTCATTTATGCTTAGGGCAGATATTTATAGTATTTATCATACTCAATTTAAATTAGATAATGTCTAAATTAGAGAAAGTTATAAATAGTTCGCAGATTTTTATGAGCATTTATTAGAATAAATATAGAAAAATTATGAAATCTTTAAATCCTCCATTTTAATGGATCATAGTTCTCGAAAAAATTAATAATTTTATTTAAAGCTGATTTTTCCGAACCCCAAGTTAGTCCAAGCAGACCTAGTTTTCCACCTGATGTAATTATGTGTACTTCAACAGAATAGTTATTATTTCTATTAAAAATTAAGGTGATTGTTAAATTTGAATTTATTCTGAAATAATATTTTTCTATAATTAAGACTGTAGTAGTATCTTGTTTATTAGAAAATTTAAAATTTGGGGTAAAAAATTCCTCAAAATCGTGGATTAGTTGATCATAGACTATATCTTCAATCAGATAGCTTTTTTGTTCCATTATTTTCCCTCTTTTCAGAAGTATTTGAGTAAATAAATAATTTAAATCTTAGTTTTTTATCAAATTTTTTTTCCATTTTAATATTTAAGTAATGATTTCAGCCAAGTTTCTAAAAATGCTAAAAGGTATTTAATATTTTTTGATATATAATAATTTATAGCGTTTCATAATTTAATTTTAAATAAAATCTACGTAAAAAATAAGTCCAAATAAATACAATAAAAGTTACTTGAGTATTTAAACCTATTAGGACTAAGTTTTTAGGAGAATGGGAAATTTCAAAACTCTCTAACTATAAGAATTTGAATATTCAACTATATGAGATATGATTAAGATAAAGTTCAAACTTAGTTTGGATCTCTTTCTTTGTTTTTGAACTCCTATGTTTATTTTGATCTCAAATATATTATAAAATCTTGTGTTCCTAAAAACCCTCAAAATTTAGAAGTCCGAAATAGATCGCTGGTCCCAAAATAGCAACTGCTATGATATATACGATAACTAATGCTAAGAAACCGCCCTTCCCCTCAAAAATGTCTTGATGCGAAACTACAGCTGTAGCAAATAAAAGTGCGGCGCTACCTATGATGACTAAAAATAAAGTTATTAAATATGTTCCCTTAAAAACATGCCAATAATTTTTCCCTATATTTTGAGAAATTGCTCCGACATAGAAAAATGCCAATAAAACAGAAACTATAATATAGACCAAAAGGAAAATTAAATATCGATATTTACGAAGAAATTCATTTGTAATTTTACTTACCTCATCATAATTTTTTAATATTTAATATTTGTATAAAGATTTCAGTTAAGTTTCTTAAAATGTAATTCTCAATAATAAAAAATCCTTTTTAATATTTTTTGATATATAATAATTTATAACGTTTCATAGTTTAATTTTAAATAAAATCTACATAAAAAGTAAATCCAAATAAATTCTAGAGTCGGTTAAATTTGCCAAAAGTAAAGGTTAATGATATAAATATTAATTATGAAGTTCATGGAGATGGATTTCCCATTGTAATGATAACAGGATTGTCTTTTTGCCTCAAAATTTGGGATAATGAATTAATCGATGAGCTTTCAAAACAATTTAAAGTTCTATTATTAGATAATAGAGGAGCAGGGCAGACTGATATACCTGAGGGAGAATATTCTATCAAAATGATGGCAGATGATACGGCAGGATTAATGGATGCGTTAAATATTGACTGTGCTCACATACTAGGTTTTTCGATGGGAGGAATGATTGCTCAGGAAGTAGCCTTAAATTATCCCCAAAAGGTTGAAAAACTGATTCTTTGGGGAACAGCTTGCGGGGGAAGAAAGACAATTCCTCCAGATCTGTCCGCATATAAATTATTTATAGGTGCGATTGAAGATTTAACTCCGGAACGAATGGCAAAATCTACTATTCCATTAGCATTTACTCAAGATTTTATTAAAAACAATCCTAAATATATAAAAGCTAAAATTCAAAAAATTCTCAAATGTCGTATTCCATTCAACAGTTATGCAAGACAAGTAAAAGGAATGTTAACCTTTAATACTTGTAGGAGACTAAAAAAAATGCATATTCCAACCCTAATTATGCAAGGTAAAAAAGATATTCTTGTTCCAGCAAAAAATGGTGAGATATTAGCAGAGTTGATTCTTGGATCAAAATTAGTATTATTTGAACAGAGTGCCCATGCTATTTTCCCTCATGAACCAGATTTATTTTTAAATGTATTATTTGAATTCTTAACATAACATTTTATCTTTATAATTTCTTAACTATTTTATATTTCATTTTTAAAGTTGTATAATCAAATTAATATTTTTATTTTTCATGTTAGAAAAGAATATAGTAATTATTGAGAAGATTTCAATAATAGAATTTAAATTCGCGTCTTTCTAAATATCTCCAGAATTTTTTAAAGAACGCAGCTAGGTCTTTATCATCTTTCATCAATCCTTTTAACTCGAACATTATTTCTTCATTTCCAAGTTTAATAATGGCGAAAAGACCAATTTCTCGTAATTTATCATCTTCTAAATTTTTCACGTTGTTTAAGCAATATTTAATCATATCTTCCCTTTCTAAGTCTATAATGAGCTTTAATACCAGTTCCTTTTTTTCTTTCATATTTGGATAATTCTCCCAACTTTCTTCAGTAGTTTTAAAGAACTTTAATATCTCAATAAACTTATTCTGAAATTTTGTCCATATATTTAACTTTTCGGGATTACTTATGAGAAATTCTCGAATAAAATCAAGTTGCCAATTTTCACCATTATTTATGGAATTTATTAACATGTCTTCACTAAAGAGGTCTACCTTTTGTAATTCTTGTATTAAATCATTATCAACAAGTTGAAATTTATTTAGATACTCTATAATGAGATTCTTCCAATTTTGAACGTTTTCTTTCATTGTTATTATAGCCATAAGTATATCTTTTATTAAATGGGGATTTTCAGTTTCTTCTAACTTACTTAAAATGAGTGACCTAAACTTTTCATTATTTTTATATGCTTCGGCAATTTGTGGCAGATCCTTAAAGGGATTGGTTAATTTAGTTAAAAATTCTAAAGTTTCTTCTTCAAGGCCAAGTTTTAGAACAGCAGCGGTTTTTAAAATATCTTCTTCAAGCTTTTTAATCTTAGGAATTTCACTTTCATTTATCATTTTAGCTTTATATTTTTCATTATCTTCTAAATATTCTCTAAATAAATCAGTGATTGACGCTTTTTCTTTGAATATTGTATTTTGACCTAAATTCTCAAAAGCCCTAATGATATGAGTTTTAAGGTTAAATTCTTCTTGATTCATGCTTTTAGCATGTTTTAGAATTAAGGGGATGACTTGAGGATCTTCAACACGGGCTAATACATTTTCCAATAATTCACCAATAACCTCATCAGTTTTTCCTTCAAAAGATTGAATATATTCATACACTGGCTTAAATATAAGCGAGGAATCTAATTCACACAGTCTTCTTATATGGTGCTCTCTTAGTGATGTTTGAATTTCACTTGATCCCCCAAAATATTTTATCTCACTTTTATCATTCAGTAAATTAATGATTATATTGTGTAGTTTGATTTCTTTCTCTTGATCATCGATTTTTTTATCTTTTAAAATGTAATATATACCTAGAAAGCCCCATGCTCTCAAACGTGGCTCACTACTTTCAGAAAGCTCGAAAAATAAGTCTAAATCTTTCTTATCAGTTAATGGCTTAAAAATTTTATTAAAAATGGTGTTTAAATCTTCTTTTGGGCTCACTCCTAAAGGCAAATAACCTTTACTTAGTTGCCTGATAATTTTTTCCTTATATGACATGCTTATACAAATTCTATTTTATTAGGCATATTAATCTTTTCATAGTTTTTTATTCTTCTTATAAATAGGAATTTTGATAAATAGAAAAATTGATTAAAAAGTTAAAAAATATAGATCTAATGAAATCAATTTTAGTATTTATAGATGGTACCATTTGTGATACAAGGCAAAGACATCATTTTGGAATAAAGACACTAGAGTTTAATAAACGTGAAGCAATAATCAAAGATAAAGCTGTACCTAATAGCGCAAATTGCTTAAATAAATTATCGAATAGATACGAGATTGTTTATATTGGAGCAAGACCGAAATTCACAATCGACTATACGAAAGAATGGTTAGAGAAAGAAGGATTTCCAAAAGGAGATGTGTATTTAGGAGAAACTCAAAAAGACCGACTTAAAATAATAAAAAAAATAAATAAGAAATATAATTTTATTGCGGGGATAGGTGATCGATGGGATGATAATGAATTACATTTGGAATTGGGATGTTTGAGCATTATATTAGAAGAATTCAATGGTAAGTGGGATTTTGTGTGTAATTATATTGTGAACTATGAACGGAAAATGAAAATTACTCAAAATGAAATCCATTTAAAAGGAAAAATTGAAGGTTTAGCTCGTGTATTACCAAAACTCTACAATAAATATGGAGATGGAATGTGGGAAATATATTTCAATGCAGTTCTTAAAATGGCAGAAGAAACCAGGGAAGAAAGAAGAAAAGAAGATCTTGAATTATTTAAACGATTTAATCTAAATCCTCAAGATTTAAGAGATGTGGCTAAATGGGAAGAATTAGTAAATGAACAAGAATGGGAAGTTAATGAGGCTTATGGTTTACAAGATACAGAAACAGTAGAAACAACAAAAAATCGTTTTAAAATGAAAATAACACGTTGTCGATATGCAGAAATTTGGAAAGAGTTTGGTTTTCCTGAAATTGGATATCAAATTCATTGCCGAACAGATTTTGCATGGTGGGATCGTCCAGCATGGGATCCAAAAGTACGATTTAAACAACCAAAAACTCTTATGAAAGGTGATGAATATTGTTTATTTATACAATATATACCAGATGAAGATTAATTATGAAACTCAAGGACGAAAATGGAAAAGAAGTGCTTGCTGGTATCTTGATGTAATTAAAACAAATGGTTATAAGATTTAATTTTAAAAAATTAATTATTGTTCATCGACAAGACTTATCAATTCAAATGGGATTTTACAAATCTAAAGAAAGCTAAGATTTTTTAATCTTTAATACCATATCTATAAAAAGAAGTAAAACTAGGTAAGATTAAAATGTGCCATAAAAAGAGTCAATCAAATTTAGATTTTCGATTTATGTCATTTTTCTTCAAAATTCGTGATTTTTTTAAATCACCTATAAAAAAAATAGATAAAGCAGAGGTAAAATCAGGAAATTTTGTCCTAGATTATGGATGTGGACCAGGAAGTTACTCGTTTGCAGCAGCAGAGATTGTAGGTCCAAGTGGCAAAATATTTGCTGCAGATATACACCCTTTTGCGATTAAAAAAGTAAATAGAAAAGCAATGAAAAAGGGGTTAGAAAATATAATAACTATTGAAACAGATTGTAAAACTGGGCTAGATGATAATTCTATAGACGTTATTATATGTTTTGATGTTTTACATAATATTGAAGATAAAGAATGTATATTAAAAGAATTTCATCGTATCTTAAAGCTAAATTCAAGACTCTCTTTTGATGATCACCATATGAATGAAAATGAGATAATTAATACAATAACGACACAAGATTTATTTAAACTAGTTGGGAAGAAAGAAAAAATCTATAATTTCTCTAAGATTTAATTATCAATAAAATTCGTCTAATATCCGTTGAATATAAGTTACTAATTGGTCTAAAATTAATCCAATTTTTGATTCATCATTGATTATAAGTGTTAGAAATGTTTTATCATCACATTTAAAAATCAAGATTGATTTTTTGTCTATCTCTGTTATGATTTTTTTGATATTTCTATCATCTATAGTTCTACCTAGCTCTTCAGCACTTTCTAATACAGAAGCACACATGGAAGCAAATTCTTTTCCATCAATATCTTTACTAATATTTTCTACAATAAGACCTCCATCGCGATAGGTAAACAATATACCTTCTAATTTTCCTATCTGTCTCATTTCATCTAATACTAAGGTTAATTGATCTATTTTTTGTAAATTAGAGTGATTCATTTTACTCATTAAACTATAAACTTAATATTTGAATTATATTAGGACAAATAATTAAAAATATTTAACTATTGTAATATATGTGAGTATTGTGAAATCAAATAATAATATTAAGAATATAGTAATAAAATCTAATAGGGAATTTCTTGAGAATGAATTACTTCCTTTTTTAAGAATTCCAAGTAATACACTCAATAAGGAAGGAATTAATCTAGCAAAAGAGTATATTATTTCTTATACTTCAGGATTTTGTAAAGAGATAAAAGAAATTGAAGGAGAAGTTAACCCTTTAATCTTAGCTAAAGTAGAGGGACAGATAAAAAGTCCTTTATTAATATACATGATGTACGATACTCAACCTGTCAATCAAGAAAAAGAATGGATTAGTGAACCCTTTGGCGCGAAAATCCATAGATTTCCTCCGCCACTAGATATATTAGGAGATTGTATTATAGCGAGAGGGGCATATAATTCAAAAACTCCTTTATTATGTTTTTTAAATATAATAAAAATATTGAAAGAAAATAATCAATTACCCATATCATTAGTATTGCTTTTTGATGGTGAAGAAGAGATTGGTTCGCCTTCACTCCTAAAATTGATTAAAACTAACAGAAAGATATTTGAGAATTGTATTGATGCTTATTACCCTTCAACAAAACAAGATGTAAATGGCATTTCAGTTCTGAAATTGGGATATAAAGGAATTCTATCACTAACAATTGAAGTCAAATCGAAAAATAAAGAGCCCCATTCTGCATTTAGTTCTATGATTGTTAACCCCCCCATTGAATTAATCTCTCTAATTAATAGTATATATTCAAAAAATGAATTTCATATTGATTCTCTTAAAGAACCATATAATATTACAAGCAATGAGAAATCCCTTATAGAAAATTTAATAAAACAATTAGACCTCGAAAAAATTAAACATAAAGCGGGAATAGTACAAGCTATTGAAGAAGATCCCAAAAAAGCTTTTATTAATTATCTTTTTAAACCAACATTTAATATTTCTACATTAAAATCTGGATATTTAGAAAAGGGTATAAAAAATATGGTCCCTAATCAAGCATCATGTAATATAGATATCAGATTCGCACATAAAGTTTCTGTTGATGAAATTTATAAAGAAATTAAAGAAAAAGTTGAATTATTTGCCACAAAATCAAAGTGTCAAATCAAATTGATAAAAAATATTGGGTACGATGGTTCAAGAGTAAAAGAAGAATCAATTTTAGTAAAGAGTCTAATTGAAAGTTTTAAAGAATTTAATACTGAAGTCTGGCCTATAAGTGCTGCTGCTGCTCCTTTAAGTGTGATCAATAAAGAATTGGGCCTTAATTTCATAACTGGTGGTTTAGGAATAGGAGGTTTTGCCCATTCTCCAAATGAATTTATACAATTTGATTCAATTATTAATACAAGGCTCTCAAATTATTATTTTCTTAAAAATTATTCAGAATCATATAAGAAATGAAAACCAACAAATTTTGAGTAATATTTTAAGTGACTTTTAATAAAAAGTTTAATATGACTTTGAAGCTATTTTTAACTTTTTCTAATACTAAATACTTTTAAGAATTAAATTTATTAAAATTACAAAATTAAAAATATTAATTGGATAAAATACCTAAGCTTATATCATTTAGATTTAACCCTTAGTATAAAAAAATTTTGCCGAACTAATTTTATCAATATTGATCTTAGGAGTGACAAAATGGCTGATGCGATGTTTAAAGTATGCATTTTTGGCGATGGGGGCGTAGGGAAGACTACATTAGTAAATCGATACATGACTGGTGTTTTTAAAGGTGATTCAACAATGACAATTGGTGTTGATTTTCATGTAAAGAAATTAGAGATTGATGGATTGAATGTATCATTACAAATATGGGATTTTGCTGGTGAAGATAGATTTAGATTCCTCCTTCCTAGTTATATTATTGGAGCTTCAGGAGGAATTTTTATGTATGATATAACCAGATATTCTAGCTTAAAAAATTTTGATGATTGGTTAAATATTTTTAAAAGAACTTATACAGGTAAGGAACGGCAAATACCCATTATAATGGTAGGCGGGAAATTAGATCTCCAGTATAAACGAGCAGTATCTAGCAATGATGCTTTCGAATTAGCAAAAAAAAAAAATCTATATGGGTTTGTTGAATGTTCAGCAAAAAACGGTGAAAATATAGACGATATTTTCATTGAAATTTGTCGATTAATGATGAGAAGATCAGGGTTGATTTAAGTAGATTATTTTTTAAATATCTCATCTAATGAATTAATCACTAAATTTGGAATTAAATCATCATCAAAATCTACTAAATTTTTAGCTTTATTTTTTACATCATTTATCATATCTTTTGTAGTAACTCCCGTTAAAACTGCAATTGTTGTAATACCTGCACGATTACCTGCTAATATGTCAGTTTCTATACGATCTCCAAATATAGCTACTTTTTTCGGAGGTATTGTTGTATCTTCTAGAATTAGATTAATACCAAGTGGTGAGGGCTTTCCAAAGATCTTTATAGGTTTTCTAGTGGTGCAGGTTTCAATAGCTTTAACCATAACTCCTGCTCCTGGTAAAAGTCCTTTAGAAGCAGGTAAGGTGGGATCCGTATTTGTTGCATAAAATTGAGCATTCCCTTCTAAGATACACTTTTGGGCTATAGCTATGTCTTTATAAGTCAGATTACGGCAAAGTCCTACTATTACAAAATCAATATCATTATAATTGGAAGGATCTTCAATAACCTTATGACCCTTCAACCTCAATTCTTTTCTCAGTCCTTTTTCTCCAATTACAAATATATTTGCATTTCTCTTTATTTTAGTGATTTCAGAAGCACATATTGAAGCACTAGTATAAATCTCAACTATTTCGGTTAATATACCAAATTTTTTTAACCTATCAACATACATCTGCCTAGTTGCGGTAGAATTGTTAGAATTATATACAACTTTTATTGAAAGATCCTTTAAATCTTGTATAACTTTATCAGCACTCGCTATTAGGGTTTCTCCCCGATATATTACACCATCTAAGTCAAAAATTGCTAATTTGATATTTTCTAAATCATCTATTAATTTTCTCATAAGAATATTTCTTAAATCACTTTAGTTTTTATATATATTTAAAAAAACCATCCAACTGGTAATCCTAATAGAACAATAAATAACTGGATTCCAATGGGGATTGCAATTGGATTCAAAATATTATCAGCCGTATATTTTGGAAAATAATCTGTTAAAAAGAAAATAAATGCCCCGATTAAAGCATAAATTGGTCCTACAAGAACAAATCCGATGATATATGCGACAATAGTACCCGCAAGAAAGCCTTCAACAGATTTAGTATCTTTACTTCTTACTTTAATTTTATGTTTTCCATATCGTCTTCCAATTAATGCCGCTGCGGCATCCGATAAACATGCAATAAGTATTCCCGAAAATACCGCTGCTATATGAATTAAATTCGCCATATAAAGCATATATGAAAAAGTAAATCCTGTAATTATATAAATCTGTGGTCCTGCTGCATTTTTCTCCTTATTTCTTAACATAGATCTTGTAAGAAAATTAAAAAGTGAATACTCTGGACCCCAAAGAATTCTAATCAGATCCGATATTAAAGCAAACATAAGAGATCCAATTAAAGCCATCATAGTAAGATCAACAATCGCTTGGAATTCCCCTGGACTATGGGAAAAAAGGGAAATAGGTCCCCATACAAATTCATAAGAAGCTTCAATGTGATTAATTAAGAATATTACACTATCACTTACAATAAGAGTGACTGGATACAGAAAGAAAAATCCAAAATATGCTAAAACCAGAAGAAATCCCATTAAATGGAAACCCTTTCTTATTACCTCGTGTTTAAATGTTATATCCTCTCTATAAGGATTTTCTTTTGTCATCCTTTCAACATATCTTTGTAATATTGTTTTTTTACTCTTTGATCCTACATCTATACTTTCTGCTTGTAATTTCTGTTTTTGTTTTTTAATTAATAATGCAAAAACTATACTGACAACCAAATTTATCCAAATCCACCAAACCATAAATCCATCATATGGATAGGGAAAAAATCTCGCAGTTGAATTGACATATCCAAAAATTAAGAACAAAATTCCACAAATTATAGTAGAAATTCCACCATACCGATTTTTTGATTTTAAACCTGTACGTCCGATATAAAGCATTATAAATGTTAGTATAAAAAAAGAGAGAGACAATGTTGTATTATATAATGCATCAATTACAGTCCAATAATCCATAATTAATAGGCTAAAATATGATATTAATTATTGAAATAAGTAACAATCACATAATTATTCTTTGATTTACGATGAAAGGATATATATAAGGAAGAAAAATATAATAATAACAATTTTATGACAGTAAAAAAGGGTGTTTTTACAAGAGTATTATCAAGGGAAAAAACTAGAAAAATCCCTTTATATTGTACAGGATATCCAGAATCTCAATTCATAGAAAATTACATGGAAATCTATAAGCATAAACTGAACTTCAATGAAAATTTTATTCTAAATGGAAGAAATTATAATCTTATAAGGCAAATGGGATTTGATGCTATTTCTTTATGGGATTTTAGGCGAGGAAAAGGAGAATACAAGTTATCGAATCAACTAAGAGTAGATGGTTGGGGACGTATTTATAAAAATAATTGGTATACCTGGACTGGAATGTTTAAAGATGAACAAACGATTGAACATTGGATAAATTTGAAGTTACCTTCCAAAGATAAAATAAAAATATTAAAAAATTTCTTACAAAAAAATGAAGCAAAGCTTGATTTTGTATTATCTTTACCTGGCTTATTCGAAAAAACTTGGCAGTCAATGGGGTTTAGCTTTTTCGCTAAATGCTTAAAATCCGATTATAAACTTGTTGAAAAAGTCTCAACTTTCTTTTTTACCTATGTTAAAGATTTAATCTCACTTTTACAATCCGTTGGAGCAAGATTATTCATTGTTGCAGATGATGTTGGATATAAAAATAGAGAATTTATCCCTAAAGAAATCTGGCGAAAATTATTCT
>JBHLMP010000041.1:0-35086 GCA_048938025.1 Promethearchaeota archaeon | reverse complement strand
GGATAAGAAACAATTTATAACTACCAAACCATGACAAAATTGCAGCAGGTAAGCAGAACCATCCTATAGGAATTAGATAATAAAAAGGAAATTAATTTTTTATCCTTAAACTTCTCTTCCGCATTTTCTACAAATATATTTTTTTTTATAGATTTTTATGCCACCCTGCTGATGTAACACCTGTGTTTTATCTTCCTCTGTGTTAAATGAAGTACCTCCGCACTCTGGACATATTCTTCTCCCTTCGACTGGAGGTTTTTCCATCGCCTTCTCTTCAGCTTCTTGTTTTTCAACAATTTCAGATGGTTTTACTGTTTCTAATGATGAACCTGTTTTAATTTCACTTTCACTAGAACTTTCACTTCCTAATAGTTTATCTAGTTTCTCATTTATTTTTTCTAACATATTTAATACTTTTTCTTCAAATGACAATAATTTCTCCTCTTTTACTATTAGAATGAATTTATTTTTTATTAAATAATCCTAGTTTAGCTTTATATATTTTATTAAAAGTATAAGTAGATTTATTATCAATTCAAAAGAATACTGGATTAAGATTTATAATTTCTAGTGATTTTGTTTAAATCCAAATTAAAGCTATTTTTAATTATGAAAGCAAATAATTCTCGTGATGATTGGTTAATACCTGAGTCACCCATTACATTTGAATACCTAACAAAATTCAACCGAAACATGGGGATTTTACATCTAATACAAGGGTTATTGATGATTTTTCTTGGATTTCTCTTAGATTTTGCTAGACCCATCTACACTTTTTATCTTAGATTTGAAGAGATTGCACCAGATACTTTTCTTATTGAACCTAATGCTCAAATTTTCTTTACATTTAGAATCTTAGGTGTGTTTGTAGGGTCATTTTTATTGATGTCTGCTATAGCCCATTTATTAATCGCTTATCCACTTAATAAGAGCTATGTTCGAAATCTAAAACGTGGAATCAATAAAGTACGGTGGTTTGAATATGCATTTTCTAGTTCGGTTATGATTGTCTTAATTGCTATTTTCTTTGGAGTTTGGGATTTCTGGTCTTTATTTATGATTTTCATGGCAAATGCGATAATGAATATGTTCGGTTTAATGATGGAACTATATAACGTTTATACTCGTGAAAAAAATGAGAAAGTAAAATGGACCCCATTTATCCTTGGATGTATTATTGGCGCTGTACCTTGGATCGTTATAACAAGTTATTTCCTTAGTACACAGACCATTGGAGGAGAAATTCCTTGGTTTGTCTATTGGATTTATGGAATTGAACTATTTTTCTTCAATACATTTGCTATTAACATGGTACTTCAATATAAAGGTGTAGGAAAATGGAAAGACTATCTCTACGGAGAACGGGTGTATCAGTTATTAAGTTTATTTGCTAAAACATTCCTTGCTTGGTTTGTTTTTGCAGGAGTACTCTCTCCAAGTTAAATTAAAATGATTTTATTTTTTTTTATTTTTTTTTTAAAGATAAAATAGATTTTTATATGATTTTAAGTTCTCTCGTTTAAAATATGTTTAATTAATCAGATCTTCTATATCCTTCCTTTGATTCCAAATAATCTAATACTGATTCTTTTATTTCAATAGCAGGATATATCAACCGTGATTTTTTTACATAATTTAGAGCATCACTCCAACTCCAGCTAGGATGTTCTTTTAATAACCACGCTACAATAATTCCGCCACTCCTAGAGACTCCCATTGAGCAATGTACTAGAACTTTTCCATTTTTTATATTCGTATCAATAAATGAGAGAATTTCTTCGAGGTAGTTGTGAGGAGGATACCAATCATCAGGAAATCCCTTATGTAAATAAGCAAAACCTTGAGAGTTGGGATTATAAAGATTTTCTTCCATTAAATTAACAATAGCAGTAATACCTATTTTTTTAAATTTATTAAAATTTAGTCTTGGCCAGTAGGCTCCTATGTATAGATTATTATAAACCTCGTATATTTGATCCATATCTGACAAAATGTAATACCTTAGCTTTCTATTAAATTCCGACTTGCGATAATATTTGCTCCTAATTCTAGGATATTTTCAATTAGCACATCGCCCATTTCTATAGGTGCTTCTATTTTTATCTTGGCAATTTCTTTCAGCACATCTTTTAATTTATCTTTTAAGATAGGTTTATCTGATCTTACCGGAATTAAAGGTAATAAACCATTTTCAACCCGCATAGTAGTTGTAAGAATCCTCTTTGGTTCATAGAATTCTTGCTCTGCATATTCCAACCCTCTTTCACAAGTATAACCCTCAAATGAAATTTTACTTTTCTGATCTTGTTTAACTTGAATCTCACAACCAGTTGGACAAACAATACATCTTATCACTTTTATTACACTTTGACTACTTTCTGACATATTTCTAATCACTCCTCTTCAATTAATACCTCTGGACGAGGGATAACTTCAATGGTAATAGATTTACATTTTGGATCTATGTCATTTTTCTTTAAATTAACATTTAATTCAACCATTTCACTAGGAATTACATAAACTTTCTTTCTTTTATAAATCACATTATTGTTATTATCTTTTAATTGAATAAGCACCCTTCTATCAGGGTAATTCACTCTTAGTGTAAAAATTATGTCATTCTCCAAATCTCTTTTTCTGATAATATCTGGTTTAACATAATTGACATTTTCTCCTGCTAGACATGTAATTATTTCTTTTTCTTTTGATGCTTTACTATATCGGTTTTTAATATATTCTACTGCATTTTGCCCCGCTCTCTTTGCTTCAGCAGTCACTAAATCAACTAAATCGTGGACTTGTAGAACATTCCCACAAGCAAATATTCCTTCAATTGTTATCTCCAAATTATTATCAACAATTGGACCACCATTTTTTGAAAGTTCTGCCCCCGCACTTAGAGTTAATTCGTTTTCAGGAATTAACCCTACTGATAATAGTAGAGTATCACATTCAATAAATTTATCAGAACCAATGATTCTATCAAAATTTCTATCAACTTTAGTTATTGTTACTCCTTTCACTCTATCTCTACCATGAATTTTGGTAACTGTGTAGTTAGTTATAAGTGGAATATCGTAATCTTCTAAACATTGTACTTGATTTCTTAATAAACCACTCACATAGGGTAAAATCTCAACTACAGCTTTAACTTTGCATCCTTCCCATGTTAATCTTCTTGCCATAATCATTCCTATATCTCCACTCCCTAAAATAACAAAAGTACTCCCTGGCAAATATCCCTCAATATTTACGAATCTTTGAGCTTGCCCCGCTGTATATATTCCAGCTGGTCTAAATCCAGGTATATTAATTGCACCTCTTGTTCTTTCACGACATCCCATTGCTAAGATTATTGCTTTAGCTTTCACTTCGATTAGACCTTCTTCATTATTAACTGCATAGATATTTTTATCTTTAGTTAATTCAATTACCATAGTATTTAGCAAATAAGGAATCTCTAATTCTTTTACTTGGTTGATAAATCTTTGAGCATATTCTGGACCAGTTAATTCTTCCTGAAACTCCTTTAATCCAAACCCATTATGAATACATTGTAAGGTGATACCCCCTAATTCTTTATCTCTTTCTATAATTAAGACACTTAAGTTTGCTTTTTTAACCTCTATTGCTGCTGCTAGTCCTGCTGCCCCAGATCCTATAATAGCTATATCTGCTTTATATTGTTTCACTCCTCAACACCTCTTTCTAGTCTATTTAATATAAAATCTTTCGTCTTAGCTATTAAGAGATTAGTATCTTCACCTCTTTTTGTTACTTCTTCATATGGTATGTTTAACTCTCTCGATAGAATTTCGATGACTCTTGGTCGACAGAATCCACCTTGACAACGTCCCATTCCTGGTCTACATCTGAATTTTACACCATCTAAGGTGGTTGCTCCTACTGGAGCATGAATGGCATTTATAATTTCTTTCTCAGGGATAGTTTCACATCGACATATAATTCTACCCCATGATAAGTCTTCTTTTATCTTCTGATCGAGTTCTTCCTTGGAAAAATCTTTAAATCTCTCTGGCTTTGGGCGAATTGGATTATAATTCTCTTTAACTTTTAGTTCAATACCTAATAGCTCAAGAAATTCTACAACTTTTTCTGCTATTGCGTAGCAAGAAGTTAAACCTGGAGATAATATTCCTGCTACATTTATAAAACCATATACATCAGTATTATCTATTATAAAATCATAACTATCAGGAACTGCTCTTAATCCAGCAAAATTTCTAATAGAACTTCTTGCAGGTAAATTTGGTACTAACTTTCTACCAGCTTCTAAAATTTCTTTTAATCCGGCTTCGGTAGTAGATATATCTTTCTTGTCAGTAATGTTCTGAGCATTAGGACCAACAAATGTGTTTTCATGACACGTTGGACAAACTAATATCCCTTTAGATACTTTTGTAGGAGTTGGAAATAATATTTTGTTTAAATGAAGTGCATTTCTATCAAATAAAATATACTCCCCTCTCCGGGGCATAATTTCGAAATAATCTAAGCCTATTAATTTAGAAATTCTTGCCGCATATAAACCAGCTGCATTAATAACATTACGTGCTTTAAGTTCTTCTGATTTTGTTTTAATTGTGAAAGTATAATCTTGATGTTTAATCCTTCTAACTTTTTGATTTAAAAAAAATTTAACTCCGTTCATAGCCGCATTATCTGCTAATGCAAATGTCATTTCATAAGGACTTACAATCCCGGCAGTAGGAGCGTGGAGCACACCAACAACTTCATCATTTATATTAGGTTCCATATATTTTATTTTCTCTTTATCTAAAATTACTTCTAATCCAGGTATACCATCTTGTATTCCTTGTCTTCTCTGCTCCTCTAATACTTTAATTTGACTATCTTCTAAAGCAACCACAAAGGATCCAATTCTTTGAAATGGAAAATTTAATTCTTCAGCAGCCTGAGTGTATAATTTATTTCCTCTAATACATAAATTTCTCCTTACATATTCTCTTGGGGCAGCATAACCGGCATGTACAACTCCAGAGTTTCCTTTTGTTGTTCCAGATGCAAGTTCAGCTTCTTTTTCCAATAAACATATTTTTAAATCATATTTTGAGAGAGTTCGTGCAATACAACAACCAATTACGCCACCACCAATAATGATAACATCATAAATCAATTAAAAACTACCCCTTAAAATTAATATTTTAAGTAAATTAGTTATGAATTAAAAATTCTAATTATAAAAAATCTTTTATTAAAAAGAAATAAAATTTTTTCTAAATAAATTTGATTGCTCTTTTAAAATAAGTAAATTAAGAAGAACCAGATAATATTAAAGACAAGTACTAAGATTATTAGAGTTTTTGTGATCGGGTTTAAGAACGTATTTTTTAAGGATTTTGTTAAATTTTCTTCTAATTCACCTTTTAATAAATTTTCAACTGAACGATTGTAAATATTTGTGTCATTTTTTAAATGAATAGAACCTAAAAATTTTGGTCTTGATATGTTTTTAATAATATCATGAAGATAATCTGAAGAAAGTGAACTGTATTTTTCAATAGTTCGTTCTTCTTTCAAATTTTTATGAAAATTAGAATTATTTGAAAGATTTTTCCTTTTAGTGTATTCTTCTTTATCCATATTATTTTATTTTGATTATCTACTTTTAAAAAATTATTTTTAATTTAATTCAATAATTAAGAATCTAATTCTTCTTAAATTTTTTTCTATTATAGACAATAAGAAATAAAATATTGAGATAAATATAATGAAAAATTTTACATGCTAAGCTTTTTAGAACTTTTTTGTAGTTTCTTCTAATGAGTCTTTTATTTCATTTTCAAAACTTGCGAAGATGTTAATATCATTATCCCATTTCTCTAAAACTTCTTCTGGATATAATTCAAAAAATTTATCTGAAATTCGACTTAATTCATTTAAAACTTTTTTCTCTTTTGATTTATTTGATGAATTTGCTACAAAAATAAAATGATTTTTTTTAATAATTGTAAATCGTAATCTACTTAACTCAAAATTCGTAATACCCCCGTTAGACAGCTGTTCTGCAAATAAATTTAATGCACTCATAAGTGCTCCAAACAGTTGGGGGTTAATCCTTGGATCAAGAACACGACTATATACTGTTATCCCACTTTCTGTTAAGACCCATATATCATTTAAGTTTTTTCCCAAAAAAATCCCTTAAAGCCTATATTCTTATACACAACTATTATATTAATTCTATTTAAAATATCTTTTTTTTGGAAAAATTATTTTACTACAGAGAACAAACAAATTATTAAAGGAAAAACATCAGAATTTATTATCAAATTTACCTATAAAATTTCTCAGAACGAAAAAGGATGATATGGAAAACCAGAATTTCAGAAATGATGGATACTAAATACCCAATAATAATGGGTGCTTTTGTAGGATTAGGAAAAGCTGAATTTGCTGCAGCTTTCTCAAATGCAGGTGGTTTTGGTATTCTCGCAGCAATCAACTTTAAGAATATTGAAGACTTTCAATCTGAAATTGACAAAATGAAGAGATTAACTAATAAACCTTGGGGTGTGAATTTTTCAATAATGCCACCCTATCTCATTGAAAAAATGGGAGGGAAGGGAAGATCAGAAGAATCATATTTAGATTTCGTTGATTTAGCTATTGACGCTGGAGTTAATGTTTGTACAACTTCAGCTTATCAGGCACCCAAAATTGGAAAGAAACTACATGATGCTAATTGTTATTGGTTTCATAAATGTGCTACCATAAAACATGCAATATCAGCCGAAAGACAAGGCGCTGATGCGGTGACAATAGTAGGTGTTGAAGGTACTGGATTCAAAAATCCTCTTCAAAATACAACATTAATAAACATAACAATGGCTAAAAAATTGCTTAAAATACCTATCATTGCTGCTGGCGGATTAGGAGATGCTAGGGGTTTTCTGGGAGCCTTAGCTATGGGAGCTGAGGCTGTGTGTTTTGGTACTGTTATTTTAGCAACAATAGAAAGCCCTGCATCAGAGTCATGGAAAGAGAGATTAATAACTCAAAATATCTTTGATGAGAAATTCCATAAAAAAATATTTCATTTTGAATTAAAAGATTCTGTTGTGGGTTCAATGGCAATTGGACACATCGATAAAATAGTTTCTGTAAAAGAATTTATTGAAAAGATTATAACTGATACTGAAAAGATTCTTAGATCTTGGGGTTTTGATAGTAATGAATTTACTACTTTATGATCAATAACAAGCATAAATATTAATCAGAATTCTTTTTACCAAATAGAAAAAAGGCTAATATTTAGTTTTTCAATATGACTCCAAAATATAATAAAATTTCAAAGCAAGTAGTTGCACAGTTTGAACAAATTGTAGGAGAAGGATCATGTTTTGATAACTTTGAAATTCGATGGACTTATTCTTTTGGAGGTACGATATTTGAAAGAGATTGGATTCCTGATTTAATCTTATTACCTCAAAATTCTCTACAAATTTCTAAAATTTTAAAATTAGCAAATAAATTTAGAATTCCTGTCACTCCCAGAGGGAGTGGAACTAGTTTATCTGCAGGTCCGATGACTCCTTATAAGGGTATTGTCCTTGACTTATCTAGAATAAATAAAATAATCAAAATTGATATTGAAAATAATCTTGTTGAAGTGGAGCCAGGAGTCATTTGCGACGATTTAAATGAAAAGTTAGCGCCGTTTGGATATTTTTTTCCTCCAGATCCCGGTTCAAGCTCAGTTGCAACAATAGGAGGAATGGTTGCTACTAATGCTGGAGGAATTCAGGCATTTAAATATGGTGTTACAAAAAATTACGTTCTGTATTTAGAAGTAATACTCCCTGATGGAACTATTATGAATTTAGGTACAAATGTTTTAAAATCTGTATCATCATATAATTTAAAAGATTTAATTATAGGTTCAGAGGGAACTTTAGGAGTTATTACTAAGATTGGTCTCAGAATTAGACCTTTACCAAAAGCAAGAAAATTGGGTATGTTTATTTTTGAGGATATTCAAGATTTACAAAATTCTGTCTTAAAAATACGTAAAAAAGGGATTGTTCCAAACTTATTAGAATTTATGGATAAACTTGTTTTGGAAGCAGTTACAAATTACTTAGGTGGAGAATTTTTAGATTTTCCTAACGGATATGTGTTATTAGCTGAAGTAGATGGAGAGAGTATTAACGAAGTTGAGGAAAATTTTTCGAACTTATTCGATATTATTATTCAAAATGATCCCGTTTATCATAAGATTGCTAAAAACAATGAAGAGAGAGAGAGGCTTATACTAGCGAGAAAGGCAAATCTACCTGCTTTATCCAGATTAAAACCAAATACCTGTGTGGAAGATTGTACTATTCAGCTAACTCATTTTGCCGAGGTTATAAAAAAAATTGAAAAAATACCGGAAAAAATTAATGCAAAAAATTTGTTAGTAGCTATTATTTGCCATATGGAGGGGAATTTACATCCTACTTTTTTATTTAACGAAAATGATGAACAAGATATAATAGATTTTGAAAAAGCAATTGAATTCTTATATAAAGAAATTATAATTCCTGCTGGAGGTACTTTAACCGGTGAACATGGAATAGGTAAAATTAAAACACCATATCTTGAGTTGGAACATAGATCTGAAATTATAAACTTAATGTATAAAATTAAAGAACTCTTTGATCCAAATAGAATCTTGAATCCTGGCATTGGAAAAGGAGAAAAGCAACCAATAAGAATATCTAGGAAATCACGATTGTTAAAAAACCAAAATGATAAGCTGTTAAGTTTAAAATGCATGAGATGTGGATTTTGCATTGCTACATGTCCATCAAGAATCCATTATCTATTAGAAGCTTATAGTCCAAGAGGTCGTTTGAGCATTTTGAATGGATTAGTATACGGTGATTTAAACCTGACTGAATTAATATCAGATATTCTTAACACATGTACATTATGTGCACTCTGTCATACAACCTGCCCTGCTGGGATTGACACACACGAAATTTTTGAGAAAGCTCGTGAAATAATTCATATGAGGAAGTGAAAATGCTATGAAATTTGATTATGGGAAAACTGGATTAGAAATATCTTTAGATGCATCCTGGAATGTTGATATTTTACGTCCAAAAACTCAATATATAATTGAAAATCCTGTAGAAAAAATTAAAAAAGCCATAAATAATCCAATCTCAGGTTCCCCTCTTAAGAGTATTATTAGAGAAAAGCAAAACTTGAATCAAGTTTGCATAATTGTAAGCGATGCTACTCGACCTCTACCTTCTCATTTGATTTTGAAAGCATTAATAGAAGAATTAAACTCATATGGAATTGAAGATAACAAAATTATTATTTTAATAGCCACTGGCTTACATCGTCCCTCTCGTGAAGAAGAATTAGAAAGAATTTTAGGAAACAAGTTAAAAAATCGTCTAAAAGTAATAGATCATAAAGCAACAGATAAAGACTTATTACAATATTTAGGAAAAACGTCAAATCATACTCCTATTTACATTAACAAATATTACTATGAAAGTGATGTGAAAATTTTAACGGGATATGTGGAACCTCACTTCTTCTTTGGATTTTCTGGAGGACGTAAGGCTTTAGTTCCTGGTATCGCTGGTGCTGAAACGATTCAATTGAATCATTCAGCTGAAAATATTTCATCTCCCTATTCTCAATTTGGGATTTATAAAAAGAACCCCATGCATAAAAATGCAATAGAAATATCAAGATTAGTAGGTGTCGATTTTATTATTAATATATGTATAGATGAAAAACATAGAATCACACAAATTGCTGCCGGAGATTTGGAAAAAACACATAATAAACTTGTTAAATATCAATTAAAAAAAGTATTTATGGAAATTACAGAACCTTATGATATAGTAATCTGTGGAAATGGAGGTTATCCCTTAGATCTCAATCTATATCAAGCAGTTAAGAGCATGGCAATTGGAGAAATGGTGGTAAAAAAAGGCGGGACCATAATTTCTGTAAACGAATGTAGTGATGGAATCGGTGAAGGTCAAGAGGAATTTCGAGAATTACTTTTCTCAGATATGAAACCGGCTGATATTTACTATAAAATTCTAAATAAAGAAGTTATCGTCCCTGATCAATGGGAGATCCAAATCTTAGCAAGAATACTTATGAAAGCAGAAATATACGTCGTTTCTAAATTAAATGAAAATGAATTGGGTAATATTGGCTTAAAATACGCTAAAACTGTCGAGGAAGCAATCCATTTTTCTCTCAAAACCCATGGAAATGATTCAAATATTTTAATTCTGCCAAATGGTCCACAAATCATACCATTGTTAAAGAGATAATTGCAGGTCTATATCTTGATTCAGATTAATTTCGTAATTCTACTTCTTTCGCCTTCATACTACTAAATTCTTCAGCTTATTATGAAATATAAGTATAGCGAAATTCCCACAGATTGCCCATACTTTATTTGTTCTGGGAAATATCACATTTTTGGATAAAAATATTTTTAAATACGGAAGATGAATATATTACATTACAATTATTTAATAATTTCAAAAAAAAATAAATATTTATAATTTAAAACTGTTAAATTTAAGTATTCAAGTTTTACATTATACTATAGGATTTATTAAAAACATTACTATAAAAGATCAAAATTAAAACAATCGAAAAAAAAAGTTACTGAAAAGTGAATAAAAGTGAGTAATTACAAAGACCGCCTACGATCAGCAAAGGCTACTTCTGAAGAGGCTAGGTGCAGTCCAGATCAATGCTGTAGCAACCCATGCATCGAATCTCGTGATGGAGATGCTGTTTGTATTAATTGTGGTATGATTATTGGTAGAAATTTGGTAGGGAATGAGAGGCGTGCTTATACTATCGAAGAGGTGAATAAGCGTCGCAGAACAGAGCCAAGGTGGAGGGAATTTGGACCTCGTACTATGTTACCAAACTCTAAGATTGATTCAAAAGGTCGTTTAATCGGAGCAAAGGGAAAAACGTTATTTTCTCGACTATCAAAAATTCAAAATTCATTAATTTCTAGTATTGAGCGAAATTTCTGGGAAGCTAAGCCCAAACTTAAAATGCTCACATCGAAAATGAATATACCAGAGTATATTAAGGAAACTGCATGGAAAATCTATTCTGTTGTGGCAAAGAAAAAGCTCACAATGGGAAGATCAATTGATGGATTTATCGCTGCTTCTTTGTATGCCGCAATCCGAGTACATGAATTTCCACGATTACTCGAGGAAGTATGTGAGGCTGCTATGACACCAAGACGAACAGTACACCGTTCTTTAGGGATGGTTGTTAAAGAGGTACTCCCGGAACTTAATTTGAAATATAAGCCAATTACAGCAGAGCAACTAGTATTTCGGTTCGGAAATGACCTTGGTTTGCCAATGGAAACTCAGAAAAAGGCAATTAACATGCTTGTAGAAGCATCTAAAAATGGGTTATTACGAACTGGTAAAGACCCAAAGGGATTAGCAGCAAGTGTTATTTATATGGCAGCTAAAGCAGGAAATTGTCGAAAAACTCAAGCTGAAGTAAGTGAAGTTGCAAAAGTGACCGAGGTTACACTTCGTAGTCGTTCCAAACAGATAAGGAGTAAACTTCAATAATCAGGTTAATTAAGTAAGATTTGTCCAAGTTCTGAGTGATTTAAACAGACTTTTTTTATTTTTTTATTTTTTTTAAAAAATCTCAGGATATATTTAACTCAATTTCTTCAATATAAAATTGCATAATTACGGAAAAAATATAACTGATTATTAAGAACCGACAAAAAACATTGATTTTTTTATTGTTTACTAAATAGAATAAATTTAAATACATGTTTGGTGTAGTATTATGCGAAAAAAATATTTCTATTATTAATATGGTTGTAAGGTTATTTATAAAATAGTATAAAATCAATGCTACAAATAAAAAAGTCCTTATAATTTGTTTAATATGATTCAACAGTTAATGATAATCAATAAAGCAGGAATAGCTTTATTTTATCATCACTTCTCCGGGAGTAATATTTTTAAAGATCAACAATCATTAGCGAGTTATTTCGATTTAATTTGTCGTTTTACTAAAAATCAGTTTAAGGAAAGTCTAAGAACCATTTCTTTAGACAATTCTATTTTTTTCTTTTACACCCATAACTCAGGATTACATATTATATTTAAATGTGATAATGATACATTTGATAGAGGATTATTAGAATCTCTAGCTGAAAAGATAATTGGTAATTTTATAACAAAATTTAAGAACGACTTAAAGGATTTTAATGGAGAAATTTCTAACTTTCACACATTTTCACACATTCTTGAAAAAGTAGTAGAATCAAAAGATAACGATGTTAAGAAAATTCCATTAATCCAAGAATGAGAATTACAATCTGAATATAAACATATTTTGCTAAGATTTTATAAACAATACAACACATTTTTAAATCTTTTTCTTTACCATCTTGGAAAAATTAACATTATATATGAAAACTATTATCTTTTTTATAAGTAATGAGCTATATAGAAAAAAAATATCGAGATAAAATCAATCAAATTTTCAAGGAATTACCAACCTTAGAAAGAGTTTTAATTAAAACTTTAAATCAAAAATCAGTTAAAAATATTGATGAGATAGCGAAATTATGTGCTGAGTTTAATAAAAATATTAATCTAATTCTTAAAAAGTATTATCCTGAAGTCAAAGAAATGAACGATAAATTAGTTATTAAATCATTCTTAAAATTTTATTACGATTTAATCGATAAATTGACAGATTTAGTAAGAAATACCGAAAATTTTCAAAAAATTGATCAAGAATATTATAATACTTTAATAGCCTTTATTGAGGATAAAGAGAATCTAATTTCTGGGAAATATAAAGCCATATGTACTAAGGAATTAACTGCTTTTTATGATCAGGATTCAAGAAACAATTTAGAAAAGATTTTAGCAGAAAAATTAAAACGACGGAGTAGAGAATTCTTCACATTTGGATCAATGGAAGTGGAAATCAACAAGATTGCATCTATTGCTGGTGCTTCTAAAATCGAAATCAAGCCAGTTGGTACTTTAGATAAAAAGGAATTGGATTCAGCACAATCCATAATTAATATTGCTTTGGATAATGACCAGAATGGAGAGAAATTGCATAAAATTGGAGAAGAAATAAAAAAATTCTTAGTTTCAAAAGGATATAAGGTGGTACATAAACCCGGTAAGGTAATTACTAACGCTGTGTTATTGTCAGATAATTAGCTGTCATACTATTCTTATTTTTTTCTTCTGAATGATGGTACAAATTGTTCAAATCTCATAAAATATTTAATTTTAAGAATATTATAATTGATGATCTCTATGGCAAAAAAGGAAAAAGAAGCTCCTATAACTGGAATTACTGTATCTAAAGAAGAAGATTTTTCAGGTTGGTATACTGAATTACTTAACAAAGCAGAGTTAGCTGATATTAGATATAATATTAAAGGATTTGTTGTCTATAGAGAATGGGCAACAATCACAATTAGAAAAATGTATAAAAAAACCGAAGATCTGCTGGAACAAAAAGGTCATCTCCCACTGACAATGCCTTCTCTTATCCCTGAATCGAATTTCTTATTAGAAGCTAAGCATGTTGAGGGTTTTTCACCGGAGGTATTTTGGGTAACAGAAGCAGGTAGTTCTGGCAAATTATCAGAACGATTGGCATTACGACCGACTAGCGAAACTGCGTTATACAAGATGTATTCTTTATGGATAAGAAGTTATAAAGATCTACCCTATAAAAGATATCTTTCATGTCAGGTTTGGAGATATGAGGGGAAAATGACAAGGCCATTTTTTAGAGGTAGAGAGTTTCATTGGATTGAATCGCATAATGTTTTTGCCACAATGGAAGATGCAATGGAACAGGTTAAAGAGGATATGGAAATAACTTATCAGATTCTTCAGGATGAGTGTTGTATTCCTATAATCTTTTTTCAAAGACCAGAATGGGATAAATTTCCAGGAGCTGTTCATACTTATGCTGCTGATGCATTAATGGGATCTGGAAAAGTTTTACAATTGCCCTCTACACATTTGTTGGGACAGATTTTCTCAAAACCATTTAATGTAAAATTTGTAGATTCAGATGGAGAAGAGAAATATGGTTATCAGACTTGTTATGGTCCTGCTCAAAGTAGAAATTATGGAGCTATGATTGCATATCTTGGGGATGATAAGGGGTTAGTTTTACCTTTTGATCTTGCTCCTGTCCAGATAATTATAATTCCCATAATCTACAAAGGTAAGGAAGATATTGTTTTAAAAAAAGCAAAAAAAATAGAAAATCTACTTAAAGATAAATACACCGTCAAATTAGATAATTCTGATGAATCTGTTGGTAATAAATTTTATTACTGGGAACTAAGGGGGGTACCAATACGAATTGAAATAGGACCTAAAGAAATAGAGAACAATGAATTAATCGTGGTAAAACGTCATAATAGTGAAAAAATTATTATCAACGATAAGGATTTAACCACCGCTATTGATAGTATAGCCAATAATTACACTAAAGAAATAAAAGAGAATTCTCTTATAGAATTTGAGTCTCAAGTTGAATGTGTATATGAAAAAGATGCTGCAATTGAAGCAATTAATAATGGAAAAATAGTGTGCTGTGGTTTCTGCTCAATTGATATGGATGCTTATCATTGTGCTGAAGTGGTTGAGAAAGAAATTGGCGGAGAAGTTCGAGGTAAAAGGGTTGATGAGGAAAAGCATGAATTTGCAACTTGCTTAATATGTGGAAAACCTGCTGGATGTACTATTTATATTGCCAAAAGTTATTAGAGTTATATTAATTAATTTTGTTTGATATAAATAAATTAAAATTATTATTTTACATTCTAATCTCGTTTTAAATCCCAATCGTCTATTAGTTTAAATCTAAACTAAATTCCAGTTATTGATCGATTTAAGTACCAAATAAGATTAATGCTGACATTACAGATCCACTAATAATAGGAACTGTAAAATTATCATTCATTCCCAACGGAAGAAATTCAGAAAAAGTTGCTGCAATTCCCCCTGTTATTAGAATTAGTAATGGTATATCCATTATGTTATAAATAAAATATCCACAAATAAATACAGTGCCAATATAGGCAAGAGTCCCTTCGATTGATTTATCAAATAACTTATGACGACCAAAAGCTAGTCCAAATATTTTACTAAAAATATCTCCAAATATAAGGAAAATTAAGGCAGTTATTGCGATCTCAATATCGAATAATAATATACTTATAAAAGTAGAGATTAGGAAAATTGTCATTGATGAAAATTTACTTTCTTCACCTTTTTTAAAAATTGATTTGATTTTAACCGTTAATAATTCTTGGGCTTGCGTTGAGAGAAATCTGGATATATCAAGAGCGATAAAACACAAGCTTACAATACCTATTAAGAACAGAGCCACAATCTCAGAAAAAGCAAAATAAAATAGCAAAAACAGAAGAGCAACCGGTCTTATTGCGACTCGCCACCAATGAGATTTAAAACTTTCATCTTCAATTTTAAACATTTTTAAAGCAATAACACTGTAAACGCCAAATGAAAAAAGAAAAGCAAGAATTATCCAACAAAAGATATTATAGGGATTATCAGGGTAATGTAAATATATAGCAAATCCATAGACAGGCAATGTAAAAATCATTGGCATAGATTTTTTAACTTTAGATGCTGAATAAAAGATGAGATATATAGCGCATAAATAACAAATGATATAAAAAAATTCAATATTAACTAAATATTGTGTAAATAAATAAAGGAGCATGATTCCTGAAGCAGTAGCTATTCCCTGACCTCCACGAAACTGCATATAAAAAGGAAAAATATGTCCAATAATCGCCGCATATCCACTTATTTGAGCAAAAACAAAATTAGCTCCGATTGCAATTGCTATAAAAATGGCAATTATACCTTTAAAGGTATCATAAAATGCCGTAAAAGCAGCATATTTAACACCTAAAACAATGCGGACATTTGAGGTGCCAGCATTTCCAGTTCCCTCTTCTCGTATATCAATACCTTTCAGTCTCCCAAAAAAGTAACCAGGATTAATTGCACCTAAAAGATACCCAATAAAAACACTTAATATCCCTATAAACAATTCAACAGAATTCATAAATTAAGCAAAAATATAAACTTTAATTAAAAATTATTTACCAACTAATTATAACTTTGTTAGATTTCTTTAAAAATTATGTATAGCATTATTGGATCGAAATTTAATAAAATTAAAATAAAAAAAATTAGTAAATATAAGAGAATTAATGAGAGTAGTGAATTGCGGTGTATTTAGTTTTCTCATCCCTAATAAATTTTATTTCAAAATTTATATATCCACAATCCGAGCATCTTACTGTTATGGGAGGAAAATACCTTATTATTTCAGGTTTTTTCATGCTCGTACAATTTGGGCAATAATATTGCATTTTAAAGACCCCTTCGATTTTTTTATTTTTTTAATTAAATGTAAATAACTAGCTTAGATTTTTTAAAAAACATTAAAAACTACAATAATTCCAATTAAATAAATCCAAAAATTTAAGACATTTAAAACCTTTAACTCTTTCAAAATCTTGAGTTAAAGGGTCGCTATGGATAATTTTGTAGAACGTCTCTCAGATGAGTTTAAGAATTTTTATTTTGTAAAAGGCGCAAGAGATGGAAAATATCCTTACTCACACTCATTACTTATTAATGATTATTTAATTGATACAGGAATCTCAAGTAGATTATTAAGAAAGTTAAAAAGACAATTTCCTATAAATAATGTTTTACTCTCTCACTGGCATGAAGATCATACTTCAGGTAATAGGCTTTTACCTAATGCCAATTTTTTCATCCATTCAAAAGATAAATTTCTGATAGAGAATGTTGATAAATTTTATGAATATTATGGCATCTCAAATAGTCCAGCAGAAGAAGAATTTGAATGGCTTTGGGAAAGCTTCAAATTAGATAATACTAAAATAAAAAAATCTTTAACGGACAATGAGATAATAAAAGTCGGTAATGATTATGAGTTGAAAGTAATTCATACTCCAGGGCATACAGCCGGTCATTGTTCATTTCTAGAATTGAATTCTAAAATAGCCTTCTTAGCCGATATTGATTTAACTAATTTTGTATTTTATGCTGGTATTGACTCAAATTTAATTGATTTTGAAGAATCTATTGATAAATTAATAGATTTGAATATAAGAATGGTTGCTACAGGTCATAGAGGACTAATTGAAGGTGAAAAAGAGATAAAAGAAGAATTATTCAAATACAAATCAATAATTTATAAACGCGATGAGCGTATTTTATCAAAGCTTCCTGAGATAAAACCAATATCGGTAATAGATTTTAAGGGTAAAAATTTTATATATAAATATTATAGTGAATTCAAGGAATATGAGATTATTGCTGAAATGATAATGATAAAAAAACATTTTGATAAATTTGTTAAAAACAAATTAGTAATACAAGAAGGTAAAGGCTATATTTTACGTTAGTATTGTGATTTTGGAAAATTCTTTATAATCTGAATTAATAATTCAAAGACGATTCCAACATCAGAGATTTTCAGCTTTTCATTAGTTGTGTGTTCCCCTATTATGGTGGGCCCAATAGAGATCATATCTATTCCTGGAATTTTTTTACTTATCATTCCTGTTTCCAATCCTCCATGTATTACATTGACTTTAACTGGTTTTTTTAAGATAGCTTCATATTGCTCTTTTACATAATTTAGGAACTTTGATTCTGGTCTTGGTATCCATTCAGGTAATACAGGACGTAATGTAATTTGCCAGTTTGCTAACTCTGCTAAGTGACTCATTCTACGGCAGAAACTATCTAACTCTGTACGTATAATGCTGCGAGGATATAATTGAAATTCAATCTCATTATCTTCTGTTTTGACAGTTGCAAAATTATTTGAAGTCTCTACAAAGTTCTCAAAAAAAGGAGAATTACGAATAACTCCATGAGGAATGATGTTTGCTGTATAAATAATATTTCTTGTATCTCTTAAGGATAGAAAATCTTCTGATTCTACAATTTTCCATTCAATTTGCAAATTTGACTCTAATTTGGGTGCATTTGATATATTTCTTTTATAATAGTCATAATATGTGGAAATTTCTTTATCAATTAATTTTTCAAATAAGTTCCGATCTTTTGAATTAATTGCAAATATTACTTTAGATTCACTAGGAATAATATTCCCTTTAATGCCCCCATTCCAATTACATATATATAACTCAATTTCTTGAATTATAGCAGATAATATCCTAGTTACTAATTTATTTGCATTTGCTCTAGGAAGATGAATATCCCCTCCAGAATGACCACTCAAAAGTCCACTAATTGCAAGTTCAATAAATAATAAATCTTTTTTTGATTTTGGTTTTAACCATTCAAATTTTTTCCTAAAGTAGGTTCTTCGCCCACAAACAGACCCTATAATAATTTCTCCTTGCGGTCCACTATCTAAATTTATCATATATTTACTTGTAATATTAAGCGTTTTAACATCAAGATTAGTTGCTCCTGTGAATCCATCTTCCTCATTAACAGTAAAAAGCACTTCGATAAGACCATGAGATTCTTCAATTTCTTTTTCTATTAAAATAGAAAGTGCTAATGCTATTCCTATACCGTTATCTGCTCCTAATGTTGTTTCATCAGCATCTACCCACTCATTATTTTCTTGGATTCGTAATGGAATCCCCTTTTCAAAAAATTTATACCCTTCTGGTCGTTCTGTGACGCATATCATATCTAGATGCCCTTGAAGTAAAATAGAAGGAATTAACTCCATTCCTTTAGAAGCGGGTCTCTTAATTAATAAATTTCCAACATTATCTTCATAAATTTTAAAATTAATATTAGATGTTCTTTTTTGCTCAAATATCCAATCCTTAATCTTATTGCGAATTTTTTCTTCATGTTTGGAGGGTCTAGGGGTACTAGCAACGACATTTTCAAAAATATTCCAAACAATTGTTGGTTTCAACTTCTCTAAAACCATATTACATCACTATATAAAACAATACAAAAAAATTGTTATTTTAGATTTTATTTGATTAATAATAAAAGTAGATAATAATATTATAAATAAGATTTGATATTGGATTAAACTAACTTAAATTCTTTTACAATTTGTTTTTGGAGCATTGATAATTAAATTTTGGATAAAAAAAATAATTTCTTAAATAAGAACTTTTTATTCATAATAAATCTGATATGGAGGTTTGATTGTTGGAAGATATCATCTTATATGAAAAACAAGGAGATATTGGAAAAATAACACTAAACAAACCAGAACAGCGAAATACCTTAGATTTGGTGACTCTTAAAGAATTGATTAACGCTTTTAAAAAAAGTGCTGAGAATAATGACGTTTGTGTTATTTATGCAGCTAATGGGAAGCATTTCACTGTTGGTGCTGACTTGAAATATGGATATGATCTACTTACAAGTAGAGAAAGATTAGCTGAAGCTATAGAGTTTTTGGAATCCTTTCAAAATTTAACAAGAGCTATGATAGCTCATCCAGGAGTGATTATTGCAGGTGTTCATGGTTGGGTTATTGGGGGAGGTTTTGAACAGTTATTATATTGTGATTTAAGAATCGCAGCAAATGATACAAGGATAATGCTTCCAGAACTAGGCGTAGGGCTTTTTTTTTCTAATGCCTCTACTAAATTATTACCAAGAATTATCGGTGAAGGTCGAGCAAAACAATTATTGTATCTAGGTACAGAAATTAATGCTGAAGAGGCTCTTAATATTGGATTAGTAAACCAGGTATGCAAACCTGAAGAGCTGAAAAGGATTCTTAGAAGGACTGCAAATTCAATAGTACAAAAAGATCATTTAGCTCTCAAGTGGGCTAAAAAATTGATAAATGAAAACCAAGATGACACTATTGAATCAGTGCTGGCCAAGGAATTACGAGCGATGATATTAACAGGTCAATCTGAAGAACTGAAGCAGAGGCTTGAAAAATTTGTCAAAGAAAAAAAAAAGCATTAAATCTATAAACAAAATTGTATTTTTCTCGTTATAAAATATTTTTATTGATTCAATATTCTAACCAGTATGGAACGAGAAGAACCTCTCTTATTTAAAAAATATCCTAATCTTAAGGAAAAAGTTCCTTGGATACCTCTACTTACTAATGTGCCTACACCTGTAGAAAGATTAACTAAACTAGAAAAGTATGTTAATTTAAAAGAGGGTAAAATTTACATTAAACGAGACGATAAAAATCATCAAATTTATGGAGGTAATAAACTCCGGAAGTTTGAATTCATCTTTGGAAACACCATTAAAAAGAAGAAGAAAAAAGCTATTGTGACTTATGGAGGGATTGGAACACACCACGGGTTAGCTTCTGTAATAGTTTGCAATAATTTGAATCCCCCTTTAAAATGTGATTTATTTCTTTATCAGCAACCTCTTAATTGGCAGGTACAACGTTCCTTATTATTATTTAATTATTTTAATGCAAAGCTCCATCTAGGGAAAACAGATATAACTATGTTTATTAAAGCTTTATTTTTTTGGATTTTCCACCGGAAATATGATTTTATCCTTCCAGGAGGATCCGTTTTGTTTGGAAGAGGGACTCCCTTAGGAA
Source organism: Promethearchaeota archaeon (assembly GCA_048938025.1). Taxonomy (GTDB): domain Archaea; phylum Asgardarchaeota; class Lokiarchaeia; order Sigyniarchaeales; family SOKP01; genus Loki-b32. Next base: position 14,407 of record JBHLMP010000041.1, on the reverse strand, counting down.
TGGTTGGTTTCATAGAGGCAATTTTAGAATTAAATGAACAAATTGAAAAAGGACAAATCTCTGAACCGGATATAATTTTTATTGCAACTGGTACTACAGGAACAGCGGCAGGATTAATAGCAGGTTGTAAATTACTAGAACTTAAAACAAAAGTTTATGCAGTAGCAGTGTATAAAAATTTCATTGCTAATCCTTCTAATATAGTTAGAAATGCTAATAAAGGTCTTAAATATTTATATAAAAAAGATGAAAGTTTCCCTAAATTCAAGATTATTAAAGATGATTTTGAATTAATAAAGGGCTATTTAGGATCTGGATATGGAGTTAAAACTATTAAGGGGCAAAAAGCTGTAGATATTGTATTTGAATTAGAAGGAAAAGAGAGAGGATTTAATTTGGAAACTACATATACTGGAAAAGCGATGGCAGCTATGTTTGATTTTCTCGAAAAAGAAGAGAATAAAAATAAAACTGTTCTCTTTTGGAACAGTTATAATTCAAATGATTTAGACCAGTACATTAGAGAAACTAAATTTAATTATAAAAAATTGCCAAAAAAATTTCATAGGTTTTTTGAAAAAGCTAATTTTCAATGCTGGCAAATAACAGATTGTCCTCAGGAAATAAGAGAAAGATGTCTTGCTTATCTTAATCATGAATATCGATTTTGGAAAGTAACGGATTGCTTACTTGATGATGAAAAACAAAAGATAGCGTTCAAAGAATTAGAAAATCTAATAGAGTTAGAAGACGTATAAGAAAAATTAAATGATCTTTAATCGTTGTAATAATCCTGTTATAAGAATAGGCAAGGCTATTGTTGCATCACACCACACACTTACATATTTCGAATCTGAAGAATATTTACCCCAAGATTTTGATTCTGAAATTGTACAACCAGATAATCCTCCATCATATTCTGTTGCAGTATGAATCCTAACAGAATATTTGTATCCAAATTCATAGTCTTTTCTTGTTAATCGTTCAATATTTTCAATGTAAGGATAAATTTGTTGCGCCCAATTTCTTGGAACTCCTCCACCAATGATAATTGTACCACATGATGTTGCGGTCCTAATTATATTAGCAAATTTTTTTACATCTCTTAAAACACGGAAATCAATGTCATAACCTTCTGTCACCGTAAATTTAATTAAATCTAACGCAAATTCAGAATCAGAAATAGCAGGAACAAATATAGGAATTTTTTTTTTTGCTGCTGTTGATAATATACATTTATTTTTGATTTCCTTTCCTATAATTCTAAAAAATTCTGATGGTAATATTTCAAAATCTTTAGTAGGAAACACCTTATTTAATATTTTTAATAATTCCTTTTCAGCTTTATCATAATTATCTTCTGGGAGAAAAACATCATAAATTCGATTAATTCTTTGTTTAAATAACTCGTTATCATCAACTTGATGACCTCCACTATAATGTCCCCCATTTAAAACCGCATCGATGAAATCATGAGTAATATTAGCTCCTGTTGACACTAATACATCAATTAACTCATATTCAATTAAACAGCATATTAGATTTCCCATCCCAGCTGGTACCATAGCGCCTGAAAGAGTTAATATAGTAAGACATTCTTTATCAGTTACCATTTTATAAAGAATATCAAGTGCTTTACCTAAATTTCTTCCTTGGAAGCCACAATATTTCAAAGCAGTTAATAAATCATCAAGATTGTTTATCTTTTTGACATCATAAGGAATGATTTTTTTTATTAAATAGTCTTTTTTGTTATGATGTTTCATATATTAAATTAAAGGCTAAGTCTTTTAAAAATTTTAGAATTATATAATCTTTAAACGTTGTAATAAACCAGTAATCAAAATAGGTAATGCAATAGTTGCATCACACCATACACTAACGTATCTAGATTCAAGTGAATATTTACCCCATGATTTTGATTCAGATACTGTGCAACCGGAAAGACCTCCATCATATTCTGTTGCTGTATGTATCCTAACAGAATAATTATATCCCATTGTATTAATCTCATTGATTTGATCAAGTAAAGGAAAGACTTGTTGAGCCCAATTTCTTGGAACACCTCCTCCAATAATAAAGGTGCCGTATTCTTTTGAACTCTTTATGATATCAGCAAATTTAAGTACATCACCAAAAATATCAAAATTGAATTTATAACCTTCTCTTACTGAATATTTTATTAAATCTAATGCAAATTCAGAGTCAGAGAAAGCTGGTACAAAAATAGGAATATTATATTTTGCTGCTTGGGAAAGTATGCACCTTTTTTCGATTTTCTCACCAACTTTTTTCATGAGATCAGATGGAGTGATATAAATTTCCTTTTCTTCAAAAATTTCATGTATTATTTTTAATAAAATCTCTTCTGCTTGTTTATAGTTATTTTCTGGAAGAAAAGTATCGTAAATTCGATTAATTCGGGCTTTAAATAACTCGTCATCATCCACATTATAGCTTCCAATATAATGTCCTACATCAGTTGCAACATCTACTAAATCATGAATAGTATTTGCTCCTGTAGTAATTAAAACATCAATAAGTCTATTTTCAATTAAAACACATATTAAATCTCCCATACCAGCAGGGACCATAGCTCCCGAAAGTGCTAAAACTGTTAAAATCTTATCATCTGAGACCATCTTATAAAGAAGATCAAGAGCTTTTCCTAAATTTCTCCCTTGAAATCCACATTTTTTTAATGAGTTTAATAAATCCTCGACATTTTTTATTTTCTTCACATTAAATGGTATAATTTTTTCAATTAAGTATTCTTCTTTATTCTTTTCATTCATACATAAAAATTAATGGTTGAAATTTTATAAATAAATCTAAATTATTTCTATAAAAAATAGAGTATAATCATTAAATTAATAAATACTTCCATTATAAAAAGGTATAAAATTTCTATAATAGTACTTTCAAATAAATAAAGACATTTTATTCATTTATTATTAAGAAACTTCTAAAAGGTTGCGAATAATTCTTATGAAAATAACCATATTATACTTATTATCAAATTGATAAAAGTATTAATCCTTTATCATATAAGTGTTTGTTATATTTTTACAATTTGAATAAATTTAAATAATTATAGAATTTTTTATTATATTAACTATTATCGAAAATTAATTCACAAATGAAAGATGTCACTCGTCCCAAAGAAAGTATTTTTCGTCAAAGGTAAAGGATTTCATAAAATCAAGTTATCTGCTTTTGAACAAGCTCTTAGAGACGCAAATATTGAAAAATTTAATTTAGTTAATGTCTCCTCAATATTACCACCTTATTGTATTGAAATTAATAAAGAAGATGGTTTAAAACAACTACGTCCTGGTCAAATTGTATATACAGTTATCGCCAGAGCCGAATCTAATGAGTACAATCGACTGATATGTGCTTCTATAGGAGTAGCAAAACCGGCTGATAAAGGACAATATGGGTATCTAAGTGAACATCACTCTTTTGGAGTAAAACCTGATAAAGTTGCTGACATAGCTGAAGATTTAGCAGCAGAAATGTTGGCAACAACCTTAGGAATTCCTTTTGATCCAGATGCTAATTACGATGAGAAAAGAGAAGTCTTTAAAATGGGAGGGAAAATAGTAGAAACAAAGAGTATAACTGCTAGTGCAACAGTTAAAGAAGAAGATGAATGGGCATCTGTATTAGCGGCAGCAATATTCATTTTGTAATTTTTCTGAAATAATTAATATCAATATTTTGAAAGCAACTATCTATTGTTTCTATTTCTTCCAAATCTCTTAAGGTAAGTCTATTTTTATCATTAAAGTCCTTAGCTTGCCAAATTAGTTTATTAAACCTTTGATGATGATGATGAAATCTTTGATTAGCATATTCTTTTGCTTGCTTAGTGTATAATAGAAATGGCCAATCGCTTCCTTCCATTAATAATAATTCTCTGGCTGTTTGTTGTAAAATCTCTCTTTCCCAATGATTTGGATTAGGGTTAACTTCTAAAACATTCTCAAACTCTTTAATTGATCCATTAATATATGGCCAAATCCAACCATGTTCAGGACTTTTCCAAACTTGAAAGTGACCTCCTTCACCCCAGCTACTTTCTTTCATTCTAATTTTTGAAAAATTATTTTTATATTTAGAAATGTAATTAGAAAAAGTAATCATTTCTATATTTTCATAGTTATGAATTATTTCAAAAACTTTACTTAACAATAATATCCCCTCCATCCACCAATGCCCATAAAGTTCAAAATCGTAAGGAGAGACTATGATCCCTTTTGATTTAAATTTTTCTGCGAATTGTCTTAACTCTTCGGTAATAAATGAAACAAAATGATTTGCATGAGATTCAACTACTTCTTCTGCCTTTTCAATATTATATAATTGTTTCTCACTTTTTCCTAATTCTTTATTAGTGATTCTCCAATAATGCAAACCAGATTCATGATCTTTTTTATGAAATTCTCTATAATATTCGTTTCCGGGATATCCTATTTTTGAATCCCAAACTTGTCTACTTGTATTCTTATTTCTGCCAAATACTGACACACCACTCTCTAAATTATAACCAAAATTAGTAGTTAATCCAATGTTATTCTTCTGCTCAATTGTTTCAGCATCTAAAATTCCATGTGAATCAACAAAAAAGTATTCAATACCAGAATTATTCAACCAATAATCAATACTCTCTCGAATTTTGCCTTCTTTATATTCTTTAGGTCGATAAGCACATTCAGGAAGCCATATACCTCTTGGTTCTCTTTGAAAATACTTCTTATGAGTATCTACAGCTAATTGAATTTGAGAAAAAATACCAGATTCACTCTCAAACAGTGGTAAAAAACCGTGTGTTGCTCCACATGTGATTAATTCAATCATCCCCTCATCTTGAAGCCATTTAAGACTTCCTAAAATATCTCTATAATAGTCATGATAAAATGTGTCTAATACATGTTCAAAATTTCTTAAATAAAATTCAGCAATTCTTCTTCGTTTAGGATGATCTTCAAATCTTTTAATATCATTTTTTACCTTTGAGATTAAATTTTCCATATATTCTGAAAATCGCTGCTTCATATAATCATCGGCAAGCTGTTCTGCCAAGATAGGAGTAATATTTATTGTTATAGCTGTTTTGATTCCCCTTTCTTTTGAATCTCTTAAAACATTGAGCATTGGAATATATGTTTCATTCATAGCTTCCATGAGCCATTCTTCACCTGCAGGCCAAGTTCCGGACTTTTTACACCATGGAATATGACCATGCAATACTAAACCAAAATACCCCAAACTCATCTTATTACAGTCTCTTCTAACTAATAAAGCTATATTTATTATTTAATATTATATGATTATAATACATAATTAAAATGTAGGAATGTAGAATGATTATAAAAATAAAAGCTATTACTTCTCCACCAAGTAGAGAAGAATTATCAAATCGTTTAGAAAGAGTAAGAACGAAAATGAAAGAGCAGGATTTGGATTACTATGTGTCATTTGATCCTGTGAACATTTATTACTTAACTAATTTTGCGTTCTATGTTCATGAACGACCTTTTATTTTGGTGATTCCTATTGAAGGTTTGCCAAGAATGTTAATTCCATTGTTAGAAAAAGGACATTTTGAAGAGAGAGTTAGATGTGATATTGATACTATGACTTATTATGAATTTCCTGCAAGAGAGGGGGAAAATTGGTTTGACCATTATCAAGAGCTCATTGAAAAAGATGCAAAGGTTGGAGTAGAATCAATGATGCCTGTAGGCATTGTTAATAAAACACCTGGTTATCAATTAGTTACTGATATAATAGAAGAAGTACGCATAATAAAAACTGATTATGAGATAGGGAGGACTGTACATGCTTGTAAGGTTGCTAATAAGGGACACAGAGTATTACTTAAAAAATGTCGTCCTAAAGTTCTCGAATTTGCTTTGTATAAAGAGGTTACAGACGCCATGATCTCCAAAATAGTGCAAGATATACCTAGTGCTAATTTTAAAGTTACAGACACTATGGGAATAGTGTGGCCTCCATCAATATCGTATGATCCCCATTCTGTGCCACATATTTTTTCTGAGATGGAAGAAGGCGGACCACATGTTTCTATAATTCAAGCACAAGTTGATGGTTATGGAGTAGAGGTTGAAAGGACATTTTTTTTAGGTAATATTCCTGAAAAAGCAAAAAAGCCATTTGAAGTAATGCTTAATGCTAGGTCATTAGCTTATGATTTATTAAAACCTGGAGTTGTAATGAGTGAGATTGATAAAAAAGTACGAAAATTTATCAATGCCAAAGGTTATGGGGATTTTATACTTCATAGGACTGGACATGGTCTTGGTATTACTGGACATGAAGCCCCTTTTATTGCTGAAGGATACGATCGTGAACTTGAACCAAATATGTTAATTAGTATTGAACCCGGAATTTATATACCTAATATTGGGGGATTTCGCCATTCTGATACAGTCTTAATTACTGAGGATGGATACATGAAATTAACTAAAGCACCAGAGGAACTTGAGGATCTGGTAATACCTATTCAATAATCTAGATAAAAAATGTTAAACAATTTCTCTTTTAATTTTATCTAAATCTTTTCTATAAGTTTGTTGAGGAATATTTCCTTTAATATATCCAAAGGGTAATACTGTTAAAAGAAGATCATCTTTTGATATTTTTAGTAATTCTTTTGCTTTTTCTCTATTTAGATTACCAACCCAGCATGTCCCAATATTTAACGACCATGCCATTAGCATCATACTCATTGAAACTAAGGAAGTATCTTGTAAACACCATTTAGGACTTACTTTCTTTTTACCAATAATAGCAATAGCTACTGATGATTCTTCAATAAACTTTGCATAACCTGCTAATTTGGATATTGCTTTCAAAATTTCTTTATTTTTTATAACAATAAACTCCCATGGCTGTCGATTATTAGCTGAAGGTGTCCATCGACCAGCCTCAAGAATCATATCGATTTCTTTATCAGAAATTGGTTTTTCTTGAAAATTTCGAATACTCCTTCTACTTATTAGAAATTTCAAAAATATTTCAGGATCTATCATCTTAATTTATCTTCTTATCTCATTTTAATATTTATATTGAATTAAAAATTATTAAATCAAATTTTTGATTATCTGTAATGATAATATTTAATATTAAATAAGTTCCAAAATTAATAATTTTTATGAGATATACTGATAATTAATGCCTTTAACAGATTTAAAATCTAAATATTCACGAAAAGAATTAAAATTTGGTCCAAGAAGCGAAGGAGCTAAATTCATATCAAAATATTATGATGGTCATCATAAAGAACCCCATGAAGATCTTCTATATGGCTTTTTATGCTTGATATATGATGGCACTACTAATATTGATAATTTAAAATCTGAAATGAAGGTTTTTTTTATATCGGCAACAAAACAAGTCATTATTGAAGATAATGATGTAGACGAGTATATTCAAAAGGCTAAACAAAAACAATTAATTGAAATAACTCAGAATCAAACCATTAGACTTACAAAAACTGGTATTAAATTGGTAGAAACAAGTTATCACTGGAACTTACATACAACATATTGGATGAGAAAATTTTTCTCTGTGACGTCAGTAATGCTTGCTTCTGCATTTTTTTTAATCATTCTCTCAATTCTAAAAATCTTAACTGGTTTGCAATTAGGTTCCCAGGGTATGTTGACTGAAGGTTTTGAAAATTTAACCGATTTAATAAAAATTGCAATCATTGGATTGGTTGGATTAAAATTTAAAAAAGATAGACTTGCGAGTATCCTTATAATCATTATGATGATGTTTACGGGAGCAACATTGGTTTGGACTGGTATTGAGAGTTTGTTTACACAGGAGATTATCATCCCAAATGTCCAAGCCTATATGATTGGATTTATATCAATTGCCATGAATGCCGGTTTAATGTATCTTAAAGGGATGGTCGGGAGAAATTCAGGAAATTTGGCTCTTTTAAGTGATTCCAAAGATTCTGAATTTAATATAAAACTTTCTCTTGGAGTTTTAATCGGTTTAACTTTTGCCATTTTTAAAATATACTTTATCGATGCTCTTGTTGGAATACTTATTGCAGCTTTGGTGTTTAAAGAGGGAATTGAGATTATCTGTGAAATTTTAAAGAGAGAAGAGGATTTTGATATTACTTCTATAAAAGTTTATGCGGATAATATATATGAAAATCGATTAACTGGATATATTCTAGGTAGTATTAGACGTGAAAGCCTTTCACGAAAAAAGGTTATTGAAAATTTTTCTAAAGGTCTTAGTTTAGGACGTATGTACTATGAAGGATTTGCTGATTTCTTTTATGATGATTTAGGTCCTGAAATTGCTGATAAATATTTGAATAAATTAATAGAGGGAGGATATATTGAGGTTTTAGATGAAAAGCTCATCTTAACAAGAAAAGGATTATACGGGTTTTATCGTGCTAAAGTAAAAGAATTCAAGCAAAGATCAACTAACATTGAATTAGGAAGACATAAAATATTCAAAAGTCTATCTTGTATTATTTTTTTAGCTCTTTTAGTATTATTAATTATTTTTGCACCTCAAATTAATTCTTGGTTAAATAGTTTTTAAAAAAAATCAAGCTTAAAGAAAGAATTAGTTGATAGGAGGAGATGATGAGATCTAGTTATTATTAAAATAGTCTGACTCTAGGTTGGGAAAGATTTTTTTCTTCCTTCCTTCTTTTTTAAAGTTTATCAAGCCTAATTCTTCTAATTTCCTAATATGGTATTGTATTGTTTTATGATCAACCTTTAGTTTTTTAGTAATTAAATTATTCCATATTCCTGGATCTTGCTCAATCATTTCTAGTATTTCTAAAGTTAATTTACTTTTCTGTAATTTTAAATCGACATTAGAAATAGGATTTTTTTGATAATAAGGAAAATAAGCAATAAAGTTACCTACTCTCTTTTTTCCAATTATTTTGTAAGTCTGAAGAATATCAAGGTGCCAAACCAAGTTTCCAGCAGCAAGGCCTGTCTTTCGTAATAATTCATTAAAATGAATTCCAGGCTCGATTAAAATTAGTTCAATAATTTTGCTTCGATTTCTGTTTTCCAGAACCTCATCTAAAGATAATCTATGAGCCCCTTTCTCAATTGGAATAGTTCTTGTTCTTAGATACTGAAAATAATCTTTTTTTGATATTAATAATGCTATTGATAAAATACTAACAGCAGTAATTAGTATTGTTATTATCAACCACGTCCAATCATAAGGTTCTACAGTAAACTCAAAAAGTGTTACAAAATAATCAATATCTCCTTCAATACCTAAAAGCGTACCCTCTAAATATAGTTCAGAAATTGATTCATTGAGCTTCTCTTCTGTGTCAATTAATTCCCATGATTGTTGATTTGGTTCATATATCGCTAAAGAGTAATTTATACTAGGTTTTAGTCCATATAAACTATTTTTTCGATACATGATAGTTAAGTTTTCTATTGAAGTATTGGTTCTTATTCTAAAAATACAATTGTATTGGTATCTCAACTGAAAATTTCCTTTTTTTGGATTTGGGGGAGGATTTGGTATACCATAATTTTTCATGCTTGTTTTTGACGTTATATTTAGAGATATTGACTCATTGTTGTTAAACATAAAATAAGATTGACGGTTTTTTATTTTGCTATCATATTCTAGATAAAGATCTATTAAAGAATCTGTCGAAATTTCAAATATAATATTATTAGGAAAATAATAAGAAACATGTTCTCCAGGGTTGACTGTATCTTCTGTCCAAAAATCTGGAATATCTTCATCTCTAGCTAACACAAAATAAAAAACAAAATTAAATTCAAGAATAAGAATAAATATGAGTAAAATTTTTAACCGATGATTTTTCTTCGTAATTCTTCTATTAAAAATCAAATAAGTTCAATTTTTAGCATTCTTTTTTTAATTTAATTAATAAAAATAAAAAAAATTTTTAGTTTAAAAAATTGGATGCTCATTGTTTTACTCTTTTTCTAAGAAAAGCAACTGAGCCTACAGCAATTACTCCTATTATAGCAGCAATACCAACATAAAACACTAAATTTTCTCCTGCTGTTGGGATTAAAACAGTCCAGGAGGAAAAATGATCAACTTCTGCAGTTAAATAGTCATCTTCAATTGTTGTAGGAACAGGAACCCATTTGTCACCTTGATAATATGCCCAAACACCATTTCTATTATGGATTGATGCTTTAATGCGTAATCTTGCTTGAATTTCTGAACAATTACATTCTATTGAAATACAGAATCCTTCTCTATAAGTATATCTATTGCGGGTTCTTGTTTGAATACTATTACCATTTAATAAACCAAGCTCAGCTTGCTCTTCTGTACAAGTCATATTCATTAGACAATCACCAGAAGTATTAAGCTCTAATATAAAATCTTTTGCTCCAATCTTCAAAGCTTCACATTCTATGTTTATACAAATACATTGATTACAATCTATACGTATCTGTGTTTGATTACGAAATCGTATTGCATTTTCACCTGGATCTAGAGTACCACTATATTCATCTGTAGGAATATCTAAAGGATTTGTTGCTACTACATTACTTATGTTAATTATGGAAATTAGTGCCATAAAAACAAAGGCTCCTAGTAAAATTTTGTTTAATTTTTTCATTTTTTTAAACACCTAATTTAGTCTAACTTAAAAGAATTAAATTATTATAAAAAGGATTGAGGAATAACTGTTCCCAATTAAAGGAAAAATTACTTAATTTTTTTGTTAAAACAATTTAGTTTTATTAATCGTCTTTTTTGGAAAAATTTTAAAATTTTTAGAAGTAAGAATATTATAAAAATAGATTATTATCAAAATATAAAATCTGCTTTATAATTTTCTGAACATTCATTAAGTGACTTTTAAATTTAATATTGAATGCTTAATTACCTTATTAATTTTTATACTATTTTTACTATTAATTATTTTTGGACCTCAAATTAAAACTTGGTATGCCAGCCGTTAATTACAAAATTTCTTTAGAATAGTAAATAATTATGAGTTTTGAAAGGTTATTAAAATTTTTTAGAAATAGATTTCATCTTATTATATCATTTTCATGTTTAACCTTTTGGTTATTATTATTTTTAGTGTGGTATGATTTTAATGTATATCATGTAGATTTTCACATATTTCATGAAGCTTTTAAGAAGGTTCTAAGTAATCCTAAAGAACTTTATGATATTGACATTTCTGGTTGGGGTTATTATTATTTACCAAGCTTTGCATGTTTTTTCTCATTTTTAGGTTTTTTTAATCTTAAATTAGCCGCTTGTATTTTTTTGATTACAAATTATATTCTTTCTATTATTTTTATTTTATTATTCAACCGAATAATGAGATTGATGAATTTAAAAAACAAATGGAATAGATTATTATTTCTTTTAATAGTTTCTAATGGATGGATCATTTTTGATCAATATAGAACTCTTCAAATTAAACTCCTTGTGAGCGTAATATTTCTATGGATAATTTGGAGAGAAATATATTATAGAAAAGAAGAAAAGGAGAGAACAATTTCATTTTTCACACTAAATTATATACTTTTTATTTTTGCTATAGGCATGGTTCCTCAATTAATCTTTCTCTTCATTATTTATTTATTTCATGAAATTAAAATTTCTAATTTATTTAATAGGGATAATATTCTTAAATATTTAATAGTTATATCCATATTTTTGATTGAAAATTTGCTTTTTCTTATATATCCAGAATTAATATTTGATTTTTTAAAGGGATTCACATTTAATTTAGATGAAAACTCGATTAGAGTATTGTTTCTTTCAGATTTTCAATTTTCTAATCAATCTATCTTGATTATTATAAGATATGTAATGTTATTTATGATATTCATGATAATGTTGGGTTTAATTATTAACAAAAAGATTTTAATTGAATGGAAGTTCTCGCTTTTTTGTTTTTCATTTCTTTATCTTGATATCTTTAGAGGTTATGGTATGTTACAGATTTTATTACCATTTATTTTATTTTTATTAATTCCTTTCGTAAAACAAGAGAAATCAATAAAGCAATTTGTTAAAGAAAATTATATAATAATGATAAGTATATTTAGTATTATAGGAATGATTTTTACATCAAAAGATACCCAATTCTTCTTAAGAGCATTTCCATTATTTAATGAATTTCCCTTAGTTATTTTAGTGTATCTAAGATGGTCAATTCTAACAGGTTTTTTAGCTATTACTTTAATAATTTTAAATCTTAAATATAAAACTCTGTCTCCATTTTTAGAAGAATAATTAGCAATACTATATTCTAATTTCAAATGAAATGTAATAACTCACTCAACTTTTTAGTTAATGAAATGTAGTTTTATTAAATAACTAAAATAATAAATTATTATTTTGAAAAAACATTATTTACCGTTCATTATTACTAATTTTATTAATAAAAATTTCCATGTAATTTTTAAAGATTATTTTTGCTAAAAAAAGATTATTAATAATTAAATTAATAAAATTATCATGAAGGTTAGCCCATTAGCCAAACATAAGGTCTTCATAATAGTATTTTTTTTAATTACTTTATCTTTTTTAGTTGATCATCATTATGTAGATTTTAATGAAAACAATTTTAATCTTAATTCAAATGGTCTATTAACTCCTAAAGGCATAAGATTAACTGCAGTTAATGATTCAAGTAATTCAATTGTAATTTCTTGGTACACAGAAAGTCAAGCATCCGATCCAAAATTAATCTATTCAAACGAATCAACATTGATAAATAATAATACCGTAGTACCCTCTTTTAAGTTAATTACTGGTACATATATATATAGTGTTTTTATATCAGAATTAGATGCTAACAAAATATATTATTATAAAGTAAGTTCAGATGCCTTTAATGAGAGAGAGATTTTAAATTTTACAACATCACCAGTAAGAAATGCAACATCATTAAAGTTCTTAGTATTTGGGGATTCTCGATCACAGAGAGAACAAAGGAGTGAACTTGTTAAAAAAGTTGTTGAAAATTTTGATGATATTAATTTTACAATTCATACTGGTGATATCGTTTCTGATGGTAGAATTCAAGATCAATGGAATAATTACTTTGAAGATATTGAACCATTAACTAAAAAAATTCCTGGTTATTACATTGAAGGTAATCATGAACATACAGATGGTTATATGTATGATAACGTTCATTTACCTTCCAATGGATTAAATTCCTATTATTATTCATTTAATATTGGTCCAATAAACTTTATAGGGCTTAATAATTATCGAGATCTATTAATTCAAACTTCATGGCTAGAAGCAGAATTAAATAAAACAAATCATGATAATAATACGCTATGGAGATTTGTATTTATGCATGAACCAATATTTAACTCTTTATCAAGCCGTCCGGATCTAACAGATTTAATTTCTAATTGGTGTCCCTTATTTGAAGAATATGATGTTGATATGGTTTTTGCAGGGCATAATCATTATTATGAAAGAAGTTATCCAATGAACCGATTTAAAAATTTTAATAGCCCATCTTCATATAATTTCAAAAACCCATCCAATCCGATGTATTTTATCACTGGGGGAGCTGGAGCCCCTTTATATACTCGCGATACAAATCCTGTTTATGCCCCCTTTTATAATAGCACATATCATTTTATAATTATTAAAATCAATGTTGATGATATTAACGAAGAAACTATTCTGACGTTAGAAACATGGGCTATGCCAGATGATTATAATAATATTTATCTTATTGATAATATAACTATTATTAAAAAAGGAGTAATCATTAACATCCATTCCCCGAACGAAAATCAAGTTTTTGGATATAACGCTCCAAACTACAATGTTACAATTGAGAAACAAGTATCAAAACCTTCATGGTGTTCAATAAATACGACATGGTATACAATTGATAAAGGATTTACTAATTATACATTTAAAGAGCTAACTGGAACAATTAATCAAACTGCTTGGAGTGAACAAATTAATGATTCAATTAGAATTATAGTTTATGCTAATGATTCTTTAGGAAATATATATGAAAATTCTATAACTGTAGAAAAAGATATAACTCTTCCAAATATTACGATACTTTTACCTGAACCTAATGATACTTTTGGAAAAGATCCTCCCAGCTTTATTATTTTCGTAAATGATGTAAATTTAGACACAATGTGGTATTCTCTCGATGGTGGTACTGTAAATATTACATTTACCATAAATGGTACGATAGATGAAACTGAATGGAATAAATTTTTAAATGGGAATATTACAATAACATTTTATGCTAACGATACTGCTGGCAATGTCAGTTTTAAAGAAATTTCGATTGAAAAGAAGGTTTCAGAACCAGTTGATAATGATTTACACAAATTTTTAATCGAATTGA
>JBHLMP010000040.1:17377-35290 GCA_048938025.1 Promethearchaeota archaeon | reverse complement strand
TAAGAGATATTTCTAAGGGTGAAGAATTAACAATGAATTATAATGGAGTTGTTGATGATAAGAGCCCTGTTTGGTTTGAAGTTGAGGAATAATTTTTATTCTCTTAATGATTTAAGAATCTTTAGATTCATAATATCTTCTTTCATATCCTCACCTTTGGGTGTTTCTAAAATTCCTGGATGATTTTCAAATCTATCATCATTAACAAAAAAACCAAAAGTATCTTTTCCAATTTTTCCTTGACCTATATGTGTATGGCGGTCAACTTTAGAACCTAAACCTTTTTGAGCATCGTTTAAATGAAAAGCATATAAATACTTTAAACCTAAAATTTTATCAAATTCCTCCCACATTTCATTATATTTTTTCTGAGTAGTAAAATCATACCCAGCAGCAAATGAATGGGCGGTATCAAAACACACACCAATTCTATTTTTATCTTTGATTTTATCAATTATATATTTCATATGTTCAAACTTATATCCGAGGTCATTACCTTGTCCTGCGGTTGTTTCTAGTAATATGATTACTTTTGATTGTACAGTATCAGAAATTACTTTATTTAGTTGATCTGCGATACGGTTTAATGCAGGTTCATCATCTTCATCTTCATTTTTATTTCCAGGATGCATATTAGCATATTCGATTTTTAATTGATCCGCTTTTATTAATTCATCTATCATTGCATTATATGATTTTTCTAATTTTTCGCTTTCAATAGTTGCCAGGTTGATCAGATAGCTATTATGTGTAATTATAGGCCAGATGATGTCTATTTCTTTCCTCTTTTCTAAAAACAGGTCTATTTCTTTTTGTTCTAAAGGTTTTGAAGTCCATCCACGAACATTCCGAATAAAAACTTGTATGGCTTCGCATCCAAGTTCTTTACCTCTTTCAAGTGCCATGTATTTGCCACCAGAAACACTCATATGAGCCCCAATTCTCAAGTTAAAAGACACCTTTAAATTTATTTAATAATAAATTACAAATCAGTAAAAGTTTTGAGAAAAA
The DNA here is from genome assembly GCA_048938025.1 of Promethearchaeota archaeon. Classification (GTDB taxonomy): domain Archaea; phylum Asgardarchaeota; class Lokiarchaeia; order Sigyniarchaeales; family SOKP01; genus Loki-b32. Next base: position 34,279 of record JBHLMP010000040.1, on the reverse strand, counting down.
AATATTAAGATCAATTAATGATCTAAAACTTCAATATCTAAATTATCTAATATTTCTATTAAATCTATTACTTCAAGATTCATATTGAACTTATCGTTTGAGTCACTCAGATTTGTTCTACAAAATGGGCAAACTGATGATAAGACGGTCGCTCCCGTATCGTTCGCTTCTTCAAGCCTTTCTTTTGAGATCTCAAGAGCCCAATCAGGATATCCTATCTTAACTCCTCCACCTGCTCCACAACACCACGCATTTTCTTTATTTCTTTTCATTTCAACGAAATCGATCCCGGGTATTTGTTTATAAACCTCCCTAGGAACTTCATATAATCCCATATGTCTTCCTATATGACAGGGATCATGATAAGTAAGAGTTTTTTTATAGTCTGAATTAAATTTTAGTTTGCCTTCATCTAATAACTGTTTGACTAATTCAACTGTATGATATGCTTCAAAAGAATAATCTGCTCCAAATTTTATCCAGTCTTTTTTCAATGTTCTATAACAACCAGCACACGATGTAATTACTTTTTTGGCGCCTGTATTGTTAATTTGAGAAATATTATAATTTATAAACTCTTTTACAGGATCTATTTGCCCTGTTCTTATTATAGGACTGCAACAGCAATGTTCATCGATTAATGTAAAATCAATATTTGCTTTTTTAAGAAATCTTAAAGTTGCGTCCCTTAAGTTTTTCTGACGATAATTACTGGTACATCCTATAAAATAAACCCACTCTGCCTCATCAGGCAAATTATACATCTTTTTAAGTTCTTCATTATTCGAATTGGGTTCACCATAGGGATTAAACATCTCTTGATTTGTTGTTCTCTCCAATAAAGCTTTTTGTTTCTCAGGACAAAAACCATTCTTAACAGCTTCAGCTCGAGCAGCTTCAATAATATCAACTAGAAAATCATTAAATTTTTCGAATCGACAATTCTCAGTACAATTGCCACATGTGCTACATGCATAAATTACATTTGCAAGTCCTTGACTCCAAGGAACTTGACCACTTATAATACCATAGATCAACCATAATCTTCCACCGGTGCTATAACTCTCAAATCTATACTTTTTATAACTTGGGCAATTAAAAGCAGAATAATCATGAGTGAATTTGCAATACCCACATCGAAAACAGCGATGAACAATATCTTTCCAATCTTGTTTCTCTGTTACTGTAATAATTAATGCACCTCCCAATTTCCTGGATTCATAATTCTATTAGGATCAAGTGTTTTTCGGATAGTAGTAAACAATTTCTTATAGGTAGGATCCATTTTTTCGAGGATTAATTGTTGCCCAGCTATTTCTGCTTTCCATGGAATTCCACCTAATTCTAAAGCTAATTTATTTGTTTCATGTAAAGCATTTCTGGCATTTTCCATATCTTTAGGATCAGCGCGATTAAATGAATATGAAAAGAACATTACAATATTATGAGTCCCTCCAATAAGTCTTGATCCCAATGTTGGGATAATACCATACTTTTTTGAGATTTCAGCACCTCTCTTATAGGCTTCAGGAATATTTTCTAAAGGCATATTGGCTCCAACATACTCGAATCCTCCACCCTTTCTGTAATCAGCTGCAGCTGAAGCAAATATTGGCTTCTCTAAATATATTTCTCTGAACCGTTCAGGGGGTTTCATGTATCTTGCTTTTGCTTTACTAAATATGCGTTTAAATTTTTTGATATGAGAATCGATATCTTCCTGTGTTTCACCAGTAACATAGGTAATCAGAAATACATAGCCTTTCATCCAATCGGGTTTATCTTGCTTTCCAAGTATAACATCTTCCGCTAACCCACTTTCAGTAACTTTTAAAAGAACATTTGGGATATCTTTAGGATCATTTAATAATCCCACAACTACTTCTCTAAATTTTGGTTTATCAAATAATTGAACTGATAGTTTGGTAATAATTCCCATTGTGCCGAAAGAACTAATAAATAAACCAATAAGATCTGGGATTGGTCCCCTAGCAAACCAATACTCGGATACGGCACATGATCCAAGTCTACAAACTTCACCACTAGGCAAAACAACTTCTAATCCGTTTATCATGGCACCATGATCACCATATTTTTGAGATAAATAGCCAGAACCATGAATAAGCACATTTCCAGCAATAGTTGCAGAGGGTGGAGCATCTGGTACAGCAGGCTGCAAATTTGGGTAATTTTCATTTAAATATGATAATAATTGCCCTGTACTAACTCCCGCTTCAATAAGAGCATATTTACTAAATTTGTTGATTTCGATAATATTATTCATTCTTTTCATATCTATAACTATTCCCCCTTTTACCGGAATTACTAACCCACTAAGAGTTAAACCTCCGCCCAGAGGTGTTATTGGAGTTTTATATTTGTTTGCTAACTGGACTATTTTTTGTATTTCATCAACAGAACTGGGTATTACTACAAAATCAACAGATCTTGGCAATGAGGCTCCAGGATCTTGAGAATATATAAAAAGATCCTCTGGATTATTTGAAACAAACTCCTTACCCACAATCTCTTCTAAATCCTTTAAAATCGTTTCATTATCCATATCAAACAACATTTCTTTCTTTATTTAAAAAAGTATAAAAGATACTTTTATAATAATAATTCAAAATAGCTTTCAAAATTAATAAAGCTATCAATTAATTTACATCGAATAAAGCTTTATAAATAATTAAAAGGATAAATTCTAAAATAGGATTATTTTGAAAAATGGGTATTCAAGCAAAAGGAGAAAGTTTAAGCCGGATTGTTGGAATGATACTAATACTAATCGGACTTATTCTGTCCTTTTTTTTAGATATTTTTGTAGAAATTTCCCCCTTATTAATTATTCTCTTAATTTTAATTGAAGTTTTATGGTTTATTTTTTCGCTTTGTTTGAAGTTAGAACGGAAATTTTGTATCGAACACTTATTTCAAATATTTCTTTTCTTAGTATTTTTATCTCTGTGTTTAACGTTAATAGGAATATTGCTAAATAATTTATCTTCTAATGGGTTCATTTTTAAAATAACTTCAAACCTTCTCATTATTGTATGTTGGCACTTCTGTCTTAGTCTTTATAAAAAAGAAAAAGTAGTTTTCCTTTTTAGTGGAATTGGTTATATTACATTATCTCTAACATATGGAATTAAGATACTAATCCTAAAAATAGGGGGATATGCTGTAATTCCGTTAGTATTAATAATTTTTGGGATGGTAATTATTATCATCTCAGAAACAATTATGAAGAGAAAGGGCTTTTTGAATTATGCCTAAATAGATATAATATGAAATTATAAATAAAAATTAAAAGAGATTCGTGGAAATAAGTAAAAGAGATATTAAATAAATTTAAATGAAAAAAACTAGAAAAAACAAAAAGAAGATAAAATTTAAAGATTAAAAACTATAATTATTTAATTTATTCCAAAATTTACTCAATTCTTCTTTATCGAAAGTATAGAGAAAACCAGTTGGTTCAGAAGGTTCTTCCTTAAAAAATTCAGGTAGATCATTCATATTCTGGGTGATACCTGCGTTTTCATTAAATTCAATCTCTGTTTTTAGTATTTTTATACCTAATTCGATTACATCATTCCTTGTTAAATCCAATCCATACATAGCATTAATAGCACCTGCTACTATATCCATATTCTCATAACTTGGTCCAATGAAATAGCAGCAACCCATTGAATCTAAGACAGTAGTATAAACTTGTAATTCAAAAGATAATTCTAATTTTCCCTCGTTATTTGTGAGTTCACCATATTCTTTATGTTTACTTGCTACTCTTCCAGCAATTGCTGCACCAGAAGTGTGATCTGCTCCCATAGGAGAAGTTGCATAAGTTATACTCATTGCTTTGAAAACTCTCGGATCATAACCGGAGATTGCTTGCCCTTTAACTTGAGGAATGCGCATAGCATTGATTTTATTCCCTAAATGGACAACACCATTTCCATATAACTGTCCAATTTCAGAACCTTTTCGTATCTCTTTTAATATTTCAAAAACTTTTTCAGCATCTCCCCAATTAACCTTTTCATTATCCATAGCTACTCCTATAGTTACACCAAACTCAATTGTATCAATACCAATATCATCGCATAAATGATCTATTTTTGCCAAATGATCAAGATTTTCAATCATCAAGTTAGAACCATTTAGAGCTATAGTTTCATATTCAAAACTAGATGTAATATGATTTCCATTCTCATCAACGATAATATTTGAGCATTTAATTACACATGTTGGACTGCATGAGACTCTTTTCTTCCCGTTTCTAGCCATTACTAACTCATGGAGTTTTTCTCCAGAAATATCATCTACCTTATCAAATAAACCCCTTCGAAAATTTTTAGTGGGTAATCCCCCATGAACACTCATTGCTTTTGTCATCAATGAAGTGCCATAAATCGAGAATGTTTTTCTTGTTTCTGCTAAATTTTGGGCAAAAGGTTTTGATATTTCCCTGAATTTTTTGATATCTTGAATTTCAACTTTCGAACTTTTTGCTGGAAAAATAATAACAGCTTTAATTCTTTTTGATCCCATTACTGCTCCTAAACCACCTCTAGCAGCATGACGACTGGGATATCCTTCTAAGTCATTAGCAGCAACACTAGCATTCTTCATCATATGTTCCCCCGCAGGACCTATAGAATAAATTCCAATTTTTTCTCCGTAAGTTTTTCTTAATTTAGAATGTAATTCATAATTCCCTAATCCTTTATATTCAAGAGCAGATTTCAATTTTATACCTTCATCATCCACTAAAATGAAATGTAAATTAGAAGCTATTCCCTCTAAAATCAATGCTCTGATTCCATGAGAGGCTAGCATCATTGATGGTCGTCCTCCCACATTTGCTTCTTTTATACCCTTAGTTAGAGGACTTTTTGCCCCTATTGATGTACGAGCAGAATTAGGAAAAGGACTTCCCGTGAGTAAACCACTGGCAATAATTAGTTTATTTTCAGGACTTAGTGGATCACATAATGGTGGAACTTCGTCATGAATAATTTGAGAACTTAATCCTCTTGCACCAAGCAAAAAATATTTTGAATCTGGAGTGATATCTTCAAATCGAACTTCTTTCTTCTCAAGATTTATTCTTGCGATTTTCATAATTAAACAATAATAATAGCTGAAAACATTTTATATTTTGCTTTATCGATTATGCTAAAAAGTATAATTAAATATTTTGATTCTCTTTTTATAATATATGGATGAAATCGATCTAAAGATCATTCTTCTTTTAATGAATAATTCAAGATTGACATATAGAGAAATTTCGGACTATTTAGATTTATCTGTTAATGCGGTATATAAAAGAGTGCAAGCTCTTATAGATATAGGAGCAATAGAAAAATTTGCTGCAAGATTGAAACCTTATGCAATTAATGCTATTTATGCATTTATATTTGGACAAAGTAATGCTCAGGATATGGAAAAAGTTGTAAAAGAGCTAGGAAAAAATGATAATACTTGGCAGATCATACTATCAAGTAGAAATTATATGTATATAGGTTCAATGTTAGAAAATATACACCAATTAGATGATTATTCTTCTTTTATATCTCAAGCTGCCGAAATTCAATCTCCAAAAATAGGATTGCTTTCAGGTGTACAATATACCACACCAATCCCCTATATTGTTCCAAAGTCAAGAGCAATGAATTATGATAATCTTGATTTAGAGATTATTCGAGCACTTCATAATGATTCACGAAAACCTATATCAGAGGTTGCAGATGAAGTTAACAGCACTCCAAATACAATACGTAGAAGATTAACTAGAATGATTGAAGAAGGAATTATTGAATTATCCATTGACTTTAATCCTGAAGACTCAAATGATATTTTTGCCTTGTTTCAAATCAATATAAATCCTTCATTAGAAAAAAACGAATTTGCTAAACATTTAAATGAAAATTATGAGCCTAATCTTTTTTATTGTTGGACATTTAGTAATCAGCCAAATCTGATTATATGTTGGGTTTGGTCTAATACCATGAAAGAACTAACTAAACTGGTTGAAAACATAAGAAAAGAAAACATTGAGTCAATTATATTTGATATAATGTCTAAGGTTTCTTATTTTGATACTTGGAAAGAAAAACTATTATATAAATAAAAAAAGTTAAGAATTTTTTATCAATCTGAAGATTATATTACACATAATAATATCCAAATTGCTACTCTTATTAAATGCACGATTAGAGCACTAATTCCCCCGAATAAGACAATTTTTGGAATTTTAAGTTCTTTTAATAAGGATTTTTTGTTATTAGTTTTTAAAAATAATATAACAACAACCAATCCTATTATACTTGCTAAACCTGATACAAATATTTCAGATAAGAGAAGAAACCATGAAAGTGGTGGATTAATAGTGCCAAAACAATCTCCACCAGTACTCGCCATGTAGATTGCACGAATAAAAAAAAATAATGAACCACCAACTAAAAATATCCATTTCAATTGATTTAAATATTGTCGAGCATTTGTTTGATAAATTCCATTAAATTTTTGATTAATTTCATTTTTCTGAATTTCATTATTTAATTTTTCTGATATAGTTATTCCAATCTGTTCCATAGTATTTGAAGTAGAGTTTTCTAGAGGACCTTCTTTATCGAGAACTATTCCCGTAATAATAGGGTGAATAATGTTTATTCTCATCTTCTTCAATGATCTTATTATCCTTTTAGCTGCTGATCCTGCTAACCAGAAGTCTGTTTTAGTCTCAAATGCGAATCCTGCTTTATTCTCCAATCTGATATGTTTAATTTTTTCCAAAAATAATTTCATATATTTTGAAGCTCTATGAAAATGAGTTGAACCTCCAATACCAATAACATCATAGTTTTTTAATTCAGAAATATCAATATTTTGAATAGAACGGCTATCTACCAAAATTGCTCCTGCTTCTAATCCACGACTTAGCGACATTGCAATTTTTTTTGTATTTCCATATACAGAATCATAGAGAATAAGTGCCTTTTTCATACTTTTCCCTCTCTTTTTAATATTTGAACCATTTCATAATTTTTGCGGTAGAAAATTTTAGTAAAAATACTATGTTCTCGTTTACAAAAAGGCAAACTATTTGAAGTTGAATGATACTTCTGGCACTCTTCACAATTACCATGATTGGAACATCTTGTTTTTGGGCAAGGGCAATTGAAATCTATTATAATCACCTCATTAGCTTTTAATGTATGAATAGAAAGCTACTAGATTTAAATCTAAGTTCAGATTAAACCAAATAAAATAACCATTTTTATAATGAAGTTTGATTGAATTTTCAACCAATTGGTTGATATATCAACTATTGAATCTCCTATTTTTTACCTTTTAAAGAAATATCTTATTCTATTCTTTGTCTAAAATAGGTACTTCATACAATATTCAGCGTACATGGATATATAAGAGGTTGAATGTCTCAAATTACTTAACTCAAAACTATATTGGGTGATAAGTGTTGGAGAGGAATAAAAAATCATTAAAAAAGATATTTAGAAAAATTATAAAATCACTAATCTTCTTAATCTACGTAATATTCGTAGGATCTCTAATAATAGGGGGAATTATTGCTGGTATTATGACATTAATTCCAGATAAAGCAAGTAAACCATGTTATTTAGGGTATTACGCACATTGTTCATTTACCCCTATTAGCACATTAATTTTATTTGCCATGACTATTTTAGGGATAGTACTTCTAATAAAATTGGTAAGATATGTTAGAAGAAAGTTTATTGGATTTGTTAAAATTAAGTCATTTTTAAAAACTTTAATAAGAAGATAAACTTTATCAAATTCTTTTTTTTCTACTAATAACTCCTTTTTTAATAAGAATTAGCTTATTAGCATATGTTAATTTGCTGATATGTTTGTGCTACTTGATTTATAGATATTAAACAAAATAACAAAAATATGCGTTAAAAATGAAAAAAAACATCATATTCATGGATTTCCCTTTTAAGTTAAATAAAAAAAAATATAAAAAATTTTAAATCCCTAGAAAAAAATCAACCTTCGAAGCAAAGATTTAAAAGCTAAACTGGGATAATATATTCTATTAAATGTTTAATAAGGTCTAGTTTTGTATAAAATTTTGAAAAGCTAATATTATCTCTACCATATGCTTGGAGAATTAAAATGAATAACAATTATCGTCATTTAATAAGAAATAATAATATTGATCAAGATAATTTATCTCAATCTCAATGTTGTGATAATCCTAGCATTGAAGCTCGAGATGGAAATAAAGTTTGTTTAAATTGCGGAATTATATTTGAAAGAACATTTGTTGGGAACGAGAGGAGAGCATATACAATCGAAGAAATACAAAATCGACGTAGAACTGAACCTAGATGGAGAGATTTTGGTCCAAGGACTATGTTACCTACTACAAAGATAGATTCGAAAGGTAAATCAATAGGACCAAAAGAACAGGCTCTTTTTTCTCGTTTATCAAAAATTCAAAATTCACTTATAAGTAGTATTGAACGAAATTTTTGGGAAGCTAAACCTAAATTAAAGATGCTTACTTCTAAGCTTAACATACCTGAATATATAGCAGAAACAGCATGGAAGATATATAGTATTGTTGCGAAAAAGAAGTTAACTATGGGAAGATCAATTAATGGATTTATTGCGGGGTCTTTATATGCGGCAATTAGAGTACATGATTTTCCACGATTACTAGATGAGGTATGTGAGGCATCATTAACACCAAGAAGAACGGTCCATAGAAGTCTGGCAATGATAATTCGGGAAGTTTTACCGGAGTTAAAGCTAAGATATCAACCAATTACTGCTGAAAGTTTAGTATTTCGATTTGGAAATGAATTAGATCTACCTATAAAGATTCAAAAAAAAGCTATCAATATGTTAAGAAGGGCTTCTAAAAATGGATTAAAAAGAACTGGTAAGGATCCTAAAGGTTTAGCAGCAGCTTGTATCTATATCGCAGCAAAGGATGGTTCGATTAGAAAAACCCAATCTCTAGTAGCTGATATAGCAAAAATCACAGAAGTGACATTGCGCAGTAGGGCCAAACAAATCAAAATGAAATTAAATTAATTTTTTTCCTTTTAGTTGTTTTTATTTTTTTCTAATTTCTAATTAATTTAAGAATTTGAAGGTTCTTCTCTTTCAATTAATAAAGTCCATTTTATTCCAGCAGTAGCAACTATTAAACCTGTAATTAAGAAACAAATTATAACAGATATAAAAAATACCCAAAAAACACCAGCTATAAGTGGAGTAATAGTAGAATCATAAAGTGCAGTTTGAAATGGTATAGAACCTAAAACGGTGTCAATCTTTGTTTTTCCTAATAATACTAGATAATCCATTTTAACAAATGCTCCTAATAATATTACCATACCAAGTAGTACTAAATATTTTGCTAATGATTTATTTTCTATCTTATTATTTAGTGTAAATCTTAGCATATGAATTCCTAGAATTAAAAAGAAAACCATACAAATTATTAAAAATATCAATAATATCGAGCCAGAGATATCTATAAAATCTGAGGAAAAGATTACTTCTTGTAAAGGAAGTATCTCTGGAAAAACATTAATTTCTGTAAAAAGTAATGATACAATAAAAACAAGTTCCATTATTGAAAGAATAATTAAATAAGCACTAATAATTTCAATCGCTTTTACAACTGCTTTGTACTCCATTTTTTTCATTCACCTTGAACTTTTAAAAACATAAGAAAAATTTTTTATTTCTTTATATTTTTACTTATTATTGTTTTTGAAGTTTATAAAAATTTTTATATATTATTATTTTTAAAGAAAATCTGTTTATATCTAAATTAAATTCATTAATTGGTTTTTTTTTGAAAAAAAGGAAAGATATTAATCTGGAAATCTCAAGTTGTCAACATAAAAACATAAAGCAAGATGCAGGATTTTATGTTTGCCAAGATTGTGGTTTAATCTTAGAGGGAAATGTAGTATTTGAAGGAGATCTTTATCTTAGTGATTCTGATTCACAGAGAGATTATGAAAGGAGAATTAGAATAAGTGATTCTAAAGCTCTGCAAGATCCTATAATTAAAGAAAAATATGAACGGATAAAAACACTTGAGAAATGGTTTCGTGATTATGAATCTGATTTTACTGAACAAAAAAAAACAATTGAACTTCTTAAGAGTTATGGAATTGGATTGAATATAGATTCAATTAAATACCAAACAATTAAGGATAGATATCTGAAATACAATAAATATCATAGACATACGTATCAGAACATGGTGATTATTTTTTTAGCTATTGTTTGGATGGAAATTAAAGATACTACTAATATACGGATTGAAGAATTTATAAAAGTAGCAAGAGAATTAGGACATAAGATAAATAAGAAAATGCTGAATAATGCTATGTTAAAGATGAACCGAACTGAGAAAATGTTAAAGAAAAAGTACAAAAATGTTTCAGATATAGAAAAAGATATTAAAGATAAAATAAAAATTGTATTTCAAAAAGCTTTAAATGGAATTGCATTTGAGAAAGTCCATGAACAAATTAAGACAGAAAAGCAGTTTAATAAATTAAAACTAGATATGATGCTTATGGCAGATGAGTATCTTATAAACATCTCTTATGATCATTTAAAAAATTTAAATTATAAAGCCTTCACTGCAGGATTGATTTATTATATTGGTCAAACTTTAGGTAAAGAACGAAAAGTTTTTACTCAAAGTCTTATTGAAGAGATTACTAAATTTTCGAGTACAACTATAAGAAAAAAATATCACTTTTTGGTAGATATTTTAGGAGATCCTCGCAAATAACACTAGACTCTTTACCCTAAATTTCATAACTCTTTATTTTTAAGAAATTAAATAACTTTAAAATAATAAATTATTAAAAAAAATACACTCTTAGAATAATTATTATTTTAACCTAAATAATCTGATTAAATTCCTTATGTCCCCAGATAAATTTTCTAATTCTTCTGATAATAGATATTATTATCAATCTATAAAGGATTTAATTAAGAAATTTAATACAAATCGTGACTATGGTTTAAATTCTATAGAATTAAAAGAGAGATACTTTAAATTTGGATATAACGAACTACCAAAAATAAAAAAATCATTATGGAAAATATATTTATCTCCAATTTTTAATTTCTTAATTGTGATTTTAATAATTTCTGGAACCTTTATTGCTATTTTGGGATCTCCTGGTTCTGCATCAATAATTTTTGTTGTAGTTTTTATCAACTCTATAACTATTGTAATACAGCAATTTAGAGCACAGAAAGCATTAGAATCTTTAAAAAAAATTGCTGCTCTAAAGGCGACGGTTCTAAGAGATGGTTTACAATTTGAAATTCCTACCAGAGAGTTAGTTCCTGGCGATATTATTTTATTAGAGCAAGGTGATAAAGTTCCTGCTGAAGCTAGAATAATTGAACTTATGAATCTTACTGTTAATGAAGCTAGTCTTACCGGAGAATCAGAGCCAGTAGAAAAAGTCACTTCTGTCTTACAAGTAAAAGATTTACCTATTCAAGAACAAATTAATATGGTTTTTATGGGAACATATGTTAATACAGGTAGATGTAAAGCATTAGTAACAGGAACTAGTGTTAACACAGAAATAGGAAAAATTTCAGTGCAGTTAAATGAAATGGGGAGTATTGAAGATATCCCTCTCACTAGAAAGTTAAATAGATTGGGATATATCTTAGGATTTATTGCAATCTTTATTTTATCTATATTAATAACTTATAAACTTATATTTTTAGCCATAGAAGGAGATTTTAATGAAGATTTCATTGGCGAAGCATTAGTTAGTTCCATCTTAAGATCCATTAATGTTGTTCCCTTTAATTTACCATTATTGTCAACTTTAGTCTTAATAACTGGCGTACTTGAAATAGCTCAAAGTGGAGTTATCATAAAAAATTTGTCTGCTATTGAATCTCTTGGTCGAGTATCTGTAATATGTTCTGATAAAACTGGAACTATTACGAAAAATGAGATGACAGTTAAGAAATTTTGGTTAAATAATATAGAATATGATGTTACAGGCTCAGGATATAATGCTGAAGGTGAAATTTTGAAAGATGGGATTAAAATTAAATTAAATGATAATATAACCTTTCGAAAGTTTATTGATGCTATTGTTCTTAATAACAATGCAAATTTAATATATGAAGACGTCAAAGTACGAGTTAAAAATATGAAAGAAATAGCTGTCAGAAGAGCATTAGGTTCTCCTACCGAAGCTTCTTTATTAGTCCTTGCTGAAATAGCAGGATATATCACCTATGATATCAAAAACAAATATAAAATTTTAAAAGAATTTTCATTTGAATCTGAATTAAAAAGAATGACTACAATTTGTATGGTTAGTCATAGTAAAAATATATTATATGCTTTCTCTAAAGGAGCTCCTGAAATATTATTTACTTTTTGCTCTCAGATTGAAATTAATGGTAAAATTCAAGCTTTTAATAATGATTTAAAACATGAGATATTAAATGAAATAGAATTACGTGCAAATGAAGGTTATAGGACCTTAGCTATAGCATATAAGCAAGTACAAAATAATAATTATCAAGAAAGAGATTTTATTGAGAAAGATTTAATTTTCCTAAGTTTTGTATCCATATTAGATCCCCCTCGAGTTGGAGTTAAAGAATCAATTGAAGAATGTCAATCAGGAAGGATAAAAGTCGCTATGATAACGGGAGATCACCCCGCAACAGCAAAAACTATAGCCACACAGATGAGTATTTTTAAAGAAGGGGATTTAGTAATTGAGGGCTCTGAGATCGAAAAACTAAGTTTAGAAGATTTCAACAAAGTATCTGTTTTCGCGAGGGTGGAACCAACTGATAAAGAAATAATAGTAGAAAATTACCAAAAACAGGATAAAATAGTAGCAATGACAGGTGATGGAATCAATGATTCACCAGCATTGAAAAAAGCTCAAGCTGGAATAGCTATGGGAATAACAGGAACTGATTTAGCTAAAGAAACCGCCGATATGGTAATTTCTGATGATAATTTTACATCAATTGTTAAGGGTGTCCAAATTGGACGTGGCTTATTTGCTAAAATCCGTACAATCATTTATTTCTTTATTTGTTTAAACATTATGGAAGCATTTATTTTCTTTACTTATGAATTTATTCCATATTTTGAACTTTTTAGTTCTGAATGGCAACATATTTATATCTTTGGAATTGTCCATTCACTACCATCTTTAGCGTTAGTTATCGATACATATCCTAAAGACATTATGCAAGATCCACCCAGAGACGAAGAAGAACTTTTAAATAAAAATATATGGAAATTGTTGTTAATTCAAGCATTTTTAATGGGAATGGGTTTAATCTTAGTTCTTCAATTAACGATCAATGGATTGATTCCATTAAATGAATGGAATTTAAATTCTAATTTAAGTTATTTAGTATCTGATTCAGAAGAATGGTTAGCTCAAAAAGCAAGAACTATGTTTATAACAACCTTATATATTGCAGAAACTAATTTTATATGGGCTTTTAGGAGACCGAACAAATCAATTCTTAAAACTTTAAAAGAAGAATTAAGCATTGCAGTTTTAATTGTATGTTTATTCACTTTAGGATTTCATATCCTTCATATCTGTTTCTCTTATCAAATAAACTATTATATTAATGATGTTAGTGGTCTTAATTTTCAAATAAACTTTATGTTCTTAAGCGGCTTAGACTGGTTAGTCTGTGTATTATTTGCCCTTCCAGGAATAGTTGGAATAGAAGTTGTGAAATATTTTGCTAGAAATAAGAATATAAATTTTTAATATAATTATTTCATTAAATTGATAATTAGTATTTAAAAAGAGAATATTATGACTGAAAAATCTCCAAATATTCAAGAAAGGAAGAAGTCTTTTCTTAGAAAATATGGCGGTCTCCTCTTTATCAGCGGAATATTATTATTATTTGTAATTTTGGCAGTGGCTAAAATTAACTTCGGTCAATGGCTCGCAGATACAATTATATGGTTTGATAAGAAATTTGGAGATGTTGGAATCTATATAGGGGTCTTTGCTATAAGTATATTTGGGAATTTCACAGTCATTTTCCCAGTTCCATATGTAATCGCCTTGATTGTAGTTTCCGCTGTAATCCCTGGAGTAAATCCCTTATTATTGGGTCTTATTGGAGGTTTAGGAGCAGGTATAGGAGAAACTACAGCATGGCTAATTGGGCGTGGTTCACAAGAAATGATAGGGGATGTTGAAAGTATTGAACGAATGAAAGGATATGTTGAGAAGGGGTGGGCTCCATTAATAATATTTATATTTGCTGCAACCCCCCTACCTGATGATGCTTTCTTAATCGTATTAGGACTTGCAGAATATAGTCTTGTTAAAACCTTAATATATACTTTTATCGGTAAATTTGTACTCTGCTTTCTATGTAGTGCCCTTCCCATTTGGTATGCCGATACTCCATTAGGTGATTTTTTATTCAACTTATTTGGTATTGATCTTGAGGCAGCTCAATCTGGGAATATACCCCCTAGTACCCCTTTAGATATTTTGACAAGTTCATTAGTTTGGGCAACTGTTATCATAATAATGTTCCTATTGGTATATGTTGACTGGGGAAAAATTCTAAAAAGAATTAAAAAAAAAAACAAACAAAACACCTAGTTAATTAAATAATATCCTAATCGCTTTTTATAAAAAAAGGAATAAATTAAAAATTATAATTGTTATTGTCTATTTATTAGATCTAAAAAGAAAAATTTAGAGAAATTTCTTTTAATCTGATTCAAACATATGGTAGAATTAATATGGAAAAAGTAGAAGAAAATTTTTATAATCTCGCGCTAGAACAAATTTATCAAAAAATTCAGACTGATCCTAATAAAGGTTTAACAACCACTGAAGCTAACAAGCGGCTAGAGAAATATGGTCCTAATGAAATACCAAAAGTATCAAAAGGATTTATCAAAATATACCTAGCACCTCTTTTTAACTGGTTAATCGTAATTTACTTAATCGGAGCTTTTATATTATTTTTAGCAAGTGTTTTTGGAGGACAAGGAAGCCTACTTTTTATAGCTTTGACTTTAGGCATTGTTTTTCTTAATTGTATGGTTGCTATAATTCAGCAATATAGGGCGACAAAAAAGTTAAAAGCATTAAGAGAATTATCAGCACCAGCCGCAACTGTTATTAGAGATAATCAGAAACAAGATATTCCTACAAAAGATATAGTTATAGGAGATTTACTAATCCTAAGTCAGGGAGATAAAATACCTGCTGATGCTAGAATTATACAGTCTTTTAATCTAGAAGTTAATGAGGCATCACTTACTGGAGAGTCAGAACCTGTTAAAAAATTAAGGAAAGGTGATACATTAGGTGAAAATGAAATTCCTATAAGCGATCGTAAAAATATGGTTTTTTACGGGACATATATAACTATGGGAAATGGAACAGCAATTATAGTAAAAACTGGGGGAGATACTGAAATTGGTAAAATTTCACATGGCTTGGAGGAAGCCGGAACAAGTGAAATCCCTATTCGTCAAAAAATGAACCATTTTGGTAAATGGTTAGGCTTAATCATATTTATTTTCTGGTTTATAACATTAATGATTATATGGGCAGCTACTGGATTTGATAGACTTGAAATCGTTGAAAGTCTGAATTCTGCCCTTGACTTAATGCCATTGAATATTCCATTGCTAGTTACGATAGTATTAATCACAGGAGTTTTATCAATGGCGCGGTATGGCGTTATCATAAGAAATCTGGCCTCTGTTGACAGCTTAGGTCGTGTTAGTGTGGTGTGCTCAGATAAAACTGGAACATTAACTAAAAATCAAATGTCGATTCAACATGTCTGGACAAATGGATCATTATATAGAGTGACTGGTAGTGGTTATTCTCCAGATGGGGATATAATTTTAATGGATAATCCGAAAAATCCTGAGTATGTACGTCATATTGATGATTATCCTCAATTAAAACTTCTTTTAATTTCTGGATTTTTAAATAACAATTCTGCCCTGATAAAAAACGAAATTGAAACTCCTAAGAAAATTGTATATAATTGGAATGTGGTGGGATCTCCGACAGAAGGAGCTTTAATGGTTTTGTTTCAAAAAGGTATGGGGGATTATCTCCTTGATGATTTTGAATCAGTCACAGAATTTCCCTTTGATTCTGCTTTAAAACGCATGACGAAAATTTACAAAAGAGATGATAAGTTCTACTCATTTACTAAAGGTGCTAGTGAGATATTAATCCCTTTATGTTCTGCAATTTTATACAATAATAATGAAGTGAAATTTATTGATGAAATAAAAGCTAAAGTAATGGATATAGTAAATCTTTATGCAAATCAAGGTTATCGAATTTTAAGCTTAGCTTATAAGAAGCTAGATGAGTTACCTCCCGAAGGAGAAGAAAGTAGGGTTCAATGCGAATCAGAAATGATCTATATTGGATTTGTGACAATATTAGATCCTCCTAGAGAGGGTGTGAAAGAATCAGTGATAGAATGTCATGAAGCAGGTGTAGATGTTATTATGATAACAGGTGATTCAACGATGACAGCAAGAGCTATAGCTTCACAAATTGGCATCATAACTGAAGAAAGTGAAACTGTTCTTGAAGGAAGCCAAATTAAAGACGTAAATACCTTCTTTGACTTTAATAAGATTAAAGCATTTGCAAGAGTATCTCCTGAGCATAAAGAAGATATTATAGAAAAATATCAAGAAGCCAAAAAAGTAGTTGCTATGACGGGTGATGGAGTAAATGACTCTTTAGCCCTTAATATGGCCGATGCAGGGATAGCTATGGGTATAACAGGAACTGATGTAGCTAAAGAAGCTTCCGATATGGTTATTTC
>JBHLMP010000040.1:0-17277 GCA_048938025.1 Promethearchaeota archaeon | reverse complement strand
AATATGGCCGATGCAGGGATAGCTATGGGTATAACAGGAACTGATGTAGCTAAAGAAGCTTCCGATATGGTTATTTCAGATGATTCATTTAACTCAATTGTCACAGGTATCCATCAAGGTAGAGGTATTTTTGCTAGGATTCGTGCACTCGTGTTCTTTTATATTTGTATCAATATCTTTGAAGGGATTGTACAATTTATATTAGCAATAATCTTTGATTTACCGTATTTTTTAGATGAAGAATTTTATCTACAATGGATTTTCTTATCAATAACACTTCATATGTTTCCTGGATTAATACTTGCTTTTGATACCACTTCAAAAGATGTTATGAAAGAAAAGCCTCGCGATTCAGAAGAAATACTCTCTAAAAATGTGTTAGTACTTCTGTTTATATTTGGAATTTTACTCGCAATAAGTATGGTTGTAGTTTATTATATAACTATTAGTGGAATATACCCTGTTTTTACAGAAAATTATGATTTAAATAGTACTTACCTTTACTCTTCAGAAACAAGTGATTTAATTCCTGTAGGAGTTAGTTTAAAAGAAGCAAAAACTCTTACAATGCTTATGGTTACATTATTTTTCTGTGAATCATTCTTAGTATTTCAAATAAGACGTCCTAATAAATCACTAATAAAGAGTTTAAAAGAAGATAGTAATAAGAGAATGTACCTGATAATTGGCTTATTATTTGCTGTATTTCTTATGCTAATGTATATCCCTAATGCTCAAGTTGCATTAGCGAGAGCTGGATTAAATTTTATGTTTATGTACTTGACTGCTCTTGATTGGCTAGTTTGTTTCTTGATTTCACTGATATGCATTATAACTTTTGAGATTGTTAAATATATCGCACGTAAATTCAGAATTTCCTTTTAAATTAATTTATTTCTTTTTAATCTCTCATTGATTGCATAATATTTTTTTCTCTAGTTGTATTAAAATTTAGTATGCTAAAAGGAAAAAAAGTTATTCTTGCTCCACCTAAAAGAGAATACATAGATAGTTATCTTAAATGGATAAATGATCCAGAGATTACTCAATACTTATTAATATTTAAACCAATCACTAAAGAAATGGAAGAAGAATGGTTTGAATCATTAAAGGACAGAGAAAATGATGTTCTTTTCTCTATCCTCATTCCATTAAATGGTGGATCTGAAAAACTCATAGGAAATTGCGGAATTCATAAAATCGACTGGAAAAATAGAGTGGGAGAATGCGGTATAATGATTGGGGATAAATCAGAACAAGGTAAAGGATGTGGCACAGAAGCGATGGAATTATTAATTACTTATGGCTTTAATACCCTTAATCTTAATCGACTCCAATTAAGTGTCTATGATTTTAATATCCCTGCTATAAAATTATACAAAAAGTTAGGGTTCATAGAAGAGGGTAGAAAAAGAAAAGCTTATTTTATTAATGGAGAATATCATGATATCATTATTATGGGTTTATTAAATGATGAATGGAAAAAAAATAGAAGTAAAAAGTAATATTATTTCTCTGATTCTTTAAAATAGGGGATAATTTTATCCCGAAAAATTTCATATACTTTATTAGGATCAGGCCCCCTATTCATAATACTAAGGTGTGTTGCTCCAGCTTCTTTATATTTTTCAATATTTGCAATAACATCGTCTGTAGTACCTAAACAGTTGAAATCCTGGAGAATTGTTTCTGGTAATCGATTTATATTATTTAGATAACCTGATGTGACATTAGTACTCATATCATAATCATGTACATTAAAATTTTCAGGTAGATTTAAATTTGGATAAGCTTCATTTGTAATCCAAGAATTCAACAAATATGATGTTTTAAAAAACTCACATCTATTTATTGCATTTTCAGGATCATTATCATCTATTGCCACAAAACAATCATAAACATAATCAATTTCAGAAGGATCCCGACCAGCTTCTTTTGCTGCATCAAATACTTCTTTTGAATTTTGCTTATAGAGCCATGGTGGTTGATAAAGTGGATACCATCCATCTGCTAATTCTCCAGTTAACTGACGGGTTTTTGGACCATTAGCTGCGATATAAATTGGAGGGCTCTTTTGAATTGGTTTTATTTGAATATAAGCATTTTTGATATCTCCCCAGAATTCACTTCTTTTATTCACTCTTTTCTTAGTCCAAAATTTTCTCATTAGTTCAATATATTCTCGTAATTTTGTAACTGATTTCTTTCGTTTTATCCCATACATATCAATATTCATTGCTTCACCTGCTCCAAGCCCTATCATGCCTCTTCCATTAGAAATTTGATCTAAAGTGGCTACTTTATGAGCCATTAAAGCCGGGTGAAAACGATGGCAATCTGAAACACCAGTACATAACTTTATCTTTTCTGTTATCATTGCTAAAGATGATAAAAAGCAATAAGCGTCATAACACGTTCCTGGTCCTGGAGGCAACATTGCTGTATGATCGGCATAAAAAACACCATAAAATCCACATTCTTCAGCTTTTTTTGTGCCTTCGAACATATATGCAAGACGTGGAGTTGGTACTGGAATATGAAAACTAAATCTCATAATTTATTAAATTTATAATATGTTATAAACTTCAATTATAGTCTTTCCCTTAATTGTAAATTTAAGAAAAAGCAAAAGCTATATTAAAATTTTAGACTTAATTCAATTATTGCTTTAAATAGATTTCAAATAAGAGAATTATTGTATAAATTGTGATTATATGGACATAAGTGATATAAAAATAGGAACGGAAGGAAGTTTTGTTGGAACCATTGATGATGGAATTAAAGGCATAAAAAGGATAGAAGAAATTGGTTATGATTCAATCTGGATGGCTGATCATATAATGGGTTGGACTCCTGAATCAATTTGGACTCCAGATCTTATTAAAGCAGCAGCTTTTCAGGATGATCCCCATTTTTTTCATGAAGTATTTTCTATAATGGCTGTTGCCGCATGGAATACTAGCAAGATATTATTGGGAACTAGTGTTACTGAAACTTTTAGAAGACATCCTGCAGTTCTTGCTCAGACTTTATTAACTCAAGATCGAATCTCTAAAGGTAGAGTAATTTGTGGAATAGGAGCAGGAGAAGGAGAGAATGTAATTCCTTATGGTATTAAATGGGATAAACCTGCTAGCAGACTAGAGGAAGCTATTAAAATTATAAGACTCTTATGGGAAAATGACAAAAAAGTTAGTTATAATGGAGATTTTTGGAAGATAAAAGATGCTGTACTCACATTAAAGCCTTATAAGGATGGGATATTACCTCCTATATGGATAGCTGCTCATGGACCAAAAATGCTTGACATAACAGGGAGATTAGGAGATGGATGGCTACCAGCATACTCAGATCCCCCGTCATATAAGCTACGTTTAAATCATATTCGAAATTCTGCAAAAAAAGCGGGGAGAAATCCTGATGATATAACGCCTGGTCTTTATAGTTATTTAGTTATTGATGAAGATCATAATGTATGTAACGATATAATAGAGACTCCTGTTGTAAAAAATAATCTATTAACCTTTCCAAATTCGGTCTTTAAAGAATATGATACAACTCATCCTTTTGGAGAAGATTTCTATGGATTACTCGATTATATTCCAACCCGATACGATCGAGAGACTATTTTAGAAGCACTTAATAAAATACCAAACAAAATGTGCGATGATAATATAATGCATGGAACTCCTGATGAAATTATTAGCAAAATCGAAGAATATGCTAAAGTTGGCTTAAAACATATCGTATTCTATAATACAACGTATTTAGCTGATATGTCGAAAATTAAAAGCTCTTTTGCTTGTATGAAAAAAGTCTTGAATTATTTCAAAGGTTAATTATATTTAATTATTTTTTTCATATTTTACTTCTTAAGATTTATTTGAAGCCTTGACAAAATGAATCTACATTTTTAGGTAGAACGCTGTGATTATATCCACCTTCTAATAAAGCATACCTTTTACCTTCACATAATTTTTCAGAATATTCTTTCATTAATTGACCAAGTTCCAAATAATCCTCAGGATATAAAAGATGACCCCAATCATCAATGCCCTGGTCGAAACCTGCAGATGCTACAAAAATATCAATATTGCGTAAATCTTGCATATATGCTTTTACTTCTTTTATATAACCAGTTCTACCACTAGAATATGGATTAAGAATTTTAACTCTGAAATCATCATCTCTATTTGTTAAAATATTGATATTGCCGTCACCCGTATGAAGGTCAAAATCTAATATAAACGCTGATTTTATTTTACCCTCAGAATAGAGCTTTAATAAGCTTATACTAATATTATTGAAATAACAAAAACCCCAGCATGAATCTGCTGATGCATGATGTCCGGGTGGTCTTATAACCGCAAAAGTTGGATTCCCTTTGTGTGCTTCTTCAACAGCTAAGATAGCACCACCAGCTGCAAGCGATGCTAGTTCATATAATAATCCGTTCCTTTTTATACTTTGGACATGTCTATGAGTGTGAGCCCTTAAGATGTCTTTTTCAGTTGCAGGTTTGGGTACTATTATTTCATATTCTTTATTATCTGATAGAACCTTCATTATACCTTCTAAACGTCCAGGAGAGGCAGCAGGATCCCAGGCATATTCTGAATTGTAATATTTTTCATGAAAAACGATTTTCATACTTCTCTCATCATTAATTAATTACATCTAAAAAAGTATATGATGAATATTATTTTAATTATTTTCTTGAAGTTGAATAATTTAGAGATAGTCCTTTAACAATGGAGGATCTTTCTTCTTAAATCATGAAAAAAAATAATTATTAAGGAAGAAATAATAAATTGAGAACTTTGTATTTACAATCTTTTACTTAATTTCTCAATCATATCCTTTGTCATTGAAGCAAGATTAAAAGTAGGATTCCAACCCCATTCCTCACGCGCAAGTAAATCATTAATTGATTTTGGCCAAGAATCTGCAATTTCTTGCCTAAAATCAGGTTTATAGTCAATTTTAAATTCAGGAATGTGTTTTTTTATTTCTGTAGCTAATTCTCCTGCTGAAAAACTTATCCCAGTCACATTATATATACGACGTTTTAATTTTGAATTATCTGCTTCTAAGAGGTCAATCATACACTTCAGGCAGTCAGGCATATACATCATAGGTAAGACTGTATCTTCCTTTAGAAAACAAGTATATTGCTTTTTCTTAATAGCTTCATAAAAAATCTCAACTGCATAATCTGTTGTACCCCCGCCAGGAAGGGTTTCACTACTGATGATACCAGGTAACCTCATAGATCGAGTATCAACACCATATTTTTTGTAATAATATTCTACTAAGAGTTCGCCAGTTACTTTTGTTATACCATACATAGTGGTAGGTTGTAAAATAGTATCATTAGGTGTATTATCTCGAGGCGTTGTAGGACCAAAAGCAGCTATGGAACTTGGCCATATAATCCTTTCTATATTATATGTTCTTCCAATTTCAAGGATGTTTAGTAATCCATTGATATTAATATCCCAAGCCGTCTGAGGCATTTTTTCCCCTGTTGCAGAAAGAACAGACGCCATAAGAAAAATAGTATCTATATTATTTTCATAAATCACTTTTTTAAGAACATTTTTTTCTAAAGCATCCAAATATATTACAGGTCCAGTTTCCTGTATGATTGTTGGGAGAGGTGTCTTTCTTCCAGTAGCAATAACATTATCATTACCATATTTTTCTCGTAATGCGGGGACTAATTCACTTCCAATTTGCCCAGCAGCTCCAATTACTAAAACTTTTTTCATTTTAATCAGTAACTTATTGGTAGAATTTTAGTAGTGTATCATAATTTTATCGCATAAAAAAGTTTTATGACTTTGTTTTTATAGCAATCAATCTTAATTTGATATTGATAAAACTTTATTTAATACAAAAAATATAAGACTATCACGGTTAAACAAAACAATCTAAATAATATTATATAAATGGTGATTAAATGAAAAGAGATCCGGTAGCATTTCTAAAAGAAGAGATGACTGAATTAAGAAGCAATAATCTTGAATGGATTATTAGATATCTTGAGGAGGGATCGAAGCCACATTCATTAGTGGATGGAAAAAAAGTATTAATGTTAAATACAAATAATTATCTTGGACTGGCAACGCATCCAAAAGTAATACAAGCCGCTGTTGATGCAACAAAAAAATATGGTGCAGGTGCTGGAGCCGTCCCTGTTATTGCTGGTTCATTTGATTTAACTAAAAAATTTCAAGAAAAATTCGCTAAATTCAAAGAAGTCGAATCTTCATTGTTATGTCAAACAGGATTTGCAGTTAATTCGGGTTTAATACCTATGCTAGTTGGAAAGCCAGATATCGTAGTCTCCGATGAATTAAACCATGGTTCTATTATTGATGGTGTTAGGTTGTCTGGTGCTAAAAGAATAATATATAAACACAGGGATGTCTCAGATTTAGAGGCTCAATTAAGAGAAGCTGAGAAGGAGGGAGCAAGAAGAATCTGTATTATAACTGATGGCGTCTTTTCGATGGACGGGGACATGGCTCCATTAGGGGACATCGCAAAAGTTGCAGAGGAATACAATGGAATCATTTTCGTTGATGATTGCCATGGAGAAGGAGTTTTGGGAAATGGACGTGGAATTGTAGCTCATTTCAAGCTACAAGGAAAAGTACATGTAGAAGGTGGTTCGATGAGTAAGGGTTTTGGTGTGTTTGGAGGTACTGTTGCAGGATCTAAAGCTTTAATAGAGTTTTGCGCAAATAAAAGTCGAACTTATTTACTTAGCACTGCCCATCCTCCTGGAGTAGTAGCTGCTTGCATTGCTTCAATCGAAGTGGTTGAAAAAGAACCCGAACACGTTAAAAAAGTATGGGATAATACAAATTATTTTAAGAAAGAAGTTCAAAATATGGGTTATAATACAGGAAATTCAGAAACTCCAATAATTCCCTTAATTATAGGGGATCCTGGGAAAGCACAAGAATTAGCACGAGTTTTATTTGAAGAAGAAAATATATATGGAACTCCTATTGTTTTTCCTATGGTTGCTAGAGAACTTTCCAGAATTAGAGTCCAAATGAACGCGTTATTAACTAAAGATGATCTGAATACTGCCTTAAGCGCTATAGAAAAGATAGGTAAAAAATTAAAAATAATATAAAAATTATTTTTTTATTTGTTTTAGAAAAGGCTATTGATTATTATATTATAATGGTTTACATAGTATTGCTTTTACTCGTAATTTATCAAATAAACTAGTAGGTGCTGGCTTAATTAAACAAACTGTATCTGCACCACGACCAGATCCTCCAATGCAAATTACATCCCTTTCAAGATCTTCAATCATACCTGCATCAACAGCCATCGTAGCAATTTCCATACACACTTTCGTGCCTTGACTAAATTGTTCTCTTAAATATTTGGCCATTAACTCAACTGGACCCCATTGGTTTAGAGATCTTCGAATACTCCTTTCAGGACCTGCTAAGGCATGGGTTCCAATAAAAACTTTAACTCCTTTTTCTTTTAAAGCAAAAATCTTTTCATCTGGAAATTCTTGTCTCTTTTCACTTCCTACAAAGTAATACGAGTGTGTTATTACGACTAAATTATAATCACTTGGATTAAATAATTTAATTACCTTTTCCGCAACTGTACCTGTTGTACTAGCCATTATAATGTCTTTAACTTTGAATTGATCAGCGTATTTCTTAGCAATTTTTATCGCTTGATCTGTGTTTTCGCGTCCAGGTTTTTCAAAATAAGTTACTTCTATAGTTAAATCTGTCATATCTCATCAAACTTCACATTTTTTAGTTTTAATATTTTTCATTTTAATTTAGAGTAATGAAATATCTATAATTAAATTTAAATAAAATAGTATATATTCCCCCTGCTTTAATCAAATTTAATAGTAGTGTCATTGAACCATAATTTTAAATAACAAAAAATGTAATTACATTTATTACCAACTAGTTTAAATTTTTTGAACTGGGATGTTATATGAGTGAAGAATCAGTACCATTAAAAGAAAAAATACTCTTTGGTATAAGCGCTATTCCTGATCAAATGACTTATCAGGCATTTGGACTTTTTGTTTTTACATTTTACTACTCGATTGTTGATCTTGGAAACCTTGTATGGATTGGTTTTATTCTATGGGCTATTTGGAACATGTTTAATGATCCTATATTAGGAGCTTTATCTGATAGAACAAAACATAGAGGAAAATGGGGTAAAAGAAAATTTTACGTAACTATATCGCTTATTCCGCTTGCAATAACAATGATATTATTGTTAATTGTACCTTTTGCGACTGAAGCAAAAATGGTGGAATTCATTTACTTTATCATTATCATAATGCTTTTTGAATTCTTCTATACAATGTTTGATGTTAATGTAAATGCAATTTTTCCAGAAATGTTTCCTACAGAGAAAAAAAGAGCTCAAGCAAATATATTTGTTAAAGGTTTTACTGTCCTTGCTGTAATTTTAGCTGCACTTCCGACTCTCTTATTAACACCATTAGTACCCCTTACTGGGACCGCTGAAGAACTTAGACAAATAAAAATTAATTATATGATGGCGGGAATTATTCTTGCAATATTAACAATTCTATTTGCAATACCATTTATTCTAAAAGGAATAAGAGAAAAAGAAGAAGTACAAGAAATTTTCGCAAAAAGACCTAAATTTTTTGAATCCTTAAAATCTACACTGAAAAATAAAACATTTATACAATTTGTTATCGCTAACACTATGATTTGGTATGTATTTAATACTTTAATAACTATCTTTCCCTTATTTTTTACACATGTAGTTGATGTTGGAGAAGAATCATTTTGGGTTACATTAGCTTTAGTAGCTCCATTAGTAGTCTCTGCATTTATCTTACCCATACATAAAAAGTTAGGTTCAAAAGTAGGAATGCGTAATGGACTTATGATAACTTTAGCTATTTGGATTTTTTTATTAATTCCATTCTTATTTCTTGGGAGTGGGGATACTGGATTAGGTGTATTTTTTGCGGCTATTCAAGGTTTTGGATTATCTGGTTGTTTTTTTTACGTGGATATTTTGATTGGAGACGTTATTGATGAAGATGCTCTTAAATATGGAGTAAAAAGATCAGCTAGCTATTATGGAATTAATGCTTTTATCCATAGAACTTCAACGATTTTTACAATGCTTACTATCGGACTTGTTTTTCAAGGGACAGACTGGGCAGGTGGATATACGGTTAATCCAGGTGTTAACGTAGAGATTGGTCTAAAATTGATAGTTATGTTATTTCCAGCCATTGGATGTGCTATTGCAATTCTGTTTTTGAAATATTATGGATTACATGGTCCAAGATTAGAGCAAATGAGAATGGAGTTAGAAAAGCATCCAGAATTGAAACCAAAATAATTTTTCTCTCTTTTTTTATTTTATTGAATCGATTTATTCATAAATTTCAAAAGAAAATGAAGAGATTGTTGACTAAAATTTGACCCTTAAAATTGAAAAAATAGAATTAACACCATTATTTGTGCCATTCAAAGAGCCTGTAAAACATGTTATGCAATCAAGTGAAGGTGGGTTAGGGATGGCAATAAAAGCAGAGGAACCATGGTTAGGTGGTGATTTTGTTATATGCAAACTCATTTGTAATGATGGCAATATTGGATTAGGTGAAGCCTTTGTTTGGTTACCTGAAAGCGGGGTCACTCCATATCAAATAATAGATTCTATAAAAAGTGGTTTAGCGAATTATGTTATTGGAGAAAATCCATTTAATGTCGAAAAAATTAATCAAAGGATGGATAATAATGTCGCTAGAAGTGAAGCTGCAAAAGGGATATTAGATATGGCATGCTATGACTTAATGGGACAAATAAAAGAACTTCCAGCATATAATTTGATGGGCAATAACATTATTGATAAAATCCCACTTGCTGCACTTATCCCCCTTACAAGTCCTCTACTTATGAAAGGAATAGTAAAGAGTTATTATAGAAAAGGTTATCGTACTTTTAGATTAAAACTGGGAAATAACATAGAAGAGGATATGGAAATAGTAGAGACAATTCGTAATGCATTAGGGTCCAAGATTAGAATACGGGTAGACTATAATCAGGCATATAATCCTCAAGATGCTATTAAAGCTATTACGGCTATTGAACCTTTCCAGATTGATTTTGCTGAACAACCAGTTGGAGCTAATGATTATTTAGGAATGGCTTACGTTCAAAAACATGTTAAAATACCATTGATGGCCCATGAAGGATTCTTTTCACTAAAGGATTTTATAGTGCTCGTGGAGTTAAAAGCGGTTGGAATACTTGGAATTAATTCAGAACGACCTGGAGGGGTAACTAATGCATTAAAGGCATTAAACTATGCAAAAAGTAAGGGTATTAGTATTGTTTTACACAATCAACCACTTGGTATAGCCTCGGCAATGCATATCCATTTTCATGCTGCTAATTATAACTCAATTGATCATGCTACAGAATTATTTGGTCAAGAAATGCTCGAAGATGATTTAATAACCAAGCCCATTGATTATAGTGACGGTTTTGCTAAAGTGTCTCAGGATCCAGGCTGGGGTGTCAAATTGGATGAAAAGGCACTTAAGAGATATGCAACTGATGAAACTCTTATTATTGAAAATTAAATTATGATCTTTTTATAGCTTTTTATAATACTTTTATCAATTATATATTATGAGTAAAACTGAATCATACTCTACTGCAATTCATACATCCTATGGTATGGGTGGTTTCCTCGACAACTTTTTAACAGCAGCATTTACAATAAGGGTTATCGGGTTTTATGAGGATGAAATCCTCCTTCCGATAATATTCATCGGAGTTGCGTATATTCTGTACGGAATTTGGAATATGTTCAATGATCCAATTACAGGTTACCTGTCTGATCGGAAAACACGTTTTACAAGTAGGTGGGGGAGAAGATATCCTTGGTTTATCGTTAGTTTTATTCCCTATACAGTATTTTATCTTTTAATTTTTACAGTACCTGGTTCTAATGATATAATTGTCTTTTTTTGGTTATTGTTTACGATTTGTATGTTTGATCTCTTCTATTCCTTATGGATGACTAATTGGCTAGCCCTTTTTCCGGATAAATTTCGAAGTATTAAAGAACGAACCAAAGTAGGGGGATTAAGCACTCTATTGGGGCAAATTGGCTTAACTTTTGGAATGTTAATCCCTCCCATCTTTATTGATTATGGTAATAAGGAAAGTTATGCCATTTCTGGTCTTGTTGTGCTAATAATTGGTCTGATTAGTGGATTTTTGATGATTCCAGGCATGCATGAGGATAAAGAATTGCGAGAGCGTGCAGTAAAATCAATTAATGGTGAAAAAGAGAGCGAATCTTTCTTTCAAGTGTTAAAATTTGCAATTAAACAAAAAAATTTTGTGGTTTATGTATTTGTTTATTTAGCACAAATGATGGTGTTTATGCTTGTACTTGGGTCCGTTCAATATTGGGTGCGATATATTTTAAATGAGGGAGAGGAAATAGAGATGGTTATCTCAGCTGCTTTTCTTGTCGGTAGTGTTGTCTCGGTTCCTTTATGGGTTTTTTTAGGAAGAAAATTAGGTAATCGAAAAGTCTATTTGTATGGGTCAATTTCACCTGCGATTACCTTTATTTCTTTTTTCTTTATATCAGATATCATTGGCACTATTATTGGTACTGCATTATTGGGTGTAACTATTGGCGCGATTTGGACCCTGATGTATCCCGCTTTTTCTGATATAATTGATGAGATAGTTGTAAAAACGGGAAAAAGAAAAGAGGGAATCTATACAGGAATTAGGACATTCTTTGGGCGCTCATCGAATATTATAGGCGCAATTGTATTCGCAACTATTCATACAATTACTAAATATAATCCTGGTGGTATTGATCAATCTGATTTAGCTCTATTTGGTATACGAGTTATCATGGCATTAGTGCCAATGATATTCTATTTTATTTCATTCCTCTTATTATGGAAAGTATATGACTTAAAACCAGATAAAGTAGAAAGGATTAAAGAAGAGTTAAATAGGCTTAATCTATAAATATTACTTTTTTAATCATATTCTTTCTTAAAATAATTTAAGATTTATATATAAGAAGATTTTAAAGTATTTATTATGGAAATCTATAATAAATATTTTAGTAAATATTATTCAGAATTAATTCTCATTAGCATACTATTTCTGTTCTTTTTCCAACTGATGTCGGATTTTATTGAATCAATTTATTCTTTGAACCTTATTGAAGTCGAATTGAATGAGAATGCTGCTGCTGCTCTTTTTTTGTTAAGTCCTATAATATTGTTAATACCACTGTTCAAAAAAGGATTCCCAGATAGAGGAATGGTAATTATTGGCGAAACTATGATAATGTGTAGAATTTTAGAACCTTTGTTTGGTACGCAACTTAAGATGGTGTTGACCGGTATAGGAGTTTTCTGCTTTATGCTCTTTCTCCCTGTTTTTCTTCAATCAAAATCGAAAACAAATGAAGAAAAAAACAGTTTATTAATAGGAACAGAATTAAGTATTGGTTTAGCAATGACAATTCTCTTGAGAACTTTAGGTTCTACACTTGATATTACATATCATTTTTGGTTCTTATGGCTTAGTTGGATTCTTGCTGCTATTGCTGCAATTATGCTGATAAATTTCTTAAATCCTGATCGAATGACAAAAATTTTTGGAGAACAAATAAGTTTTAATGAATCCAATAAAGAAAAAAAAGGTAGTAAATGGAAAGTTCTGGGATTAAGTTTTGGTATAACAAGTATTTTGGTATTAATTTATTTCGCTTTTAGTAGTCCTGGTGTAATTTCGCGATGGACTGAAGGGAATTATACTGCAATTACAATAATAATAATTTTAGCAATAACAGTTTTTATCTTTCTTGTTGCTTTTAAACCAGATTTAATTAAAAGAATTACTTTTAAGGGGCTCTTAGTTTGGAATGGTCTTTTTGTTCTAATGCTCGTTTTAAATATTGGAATTCATCAGATACCTTTCTTATTTATAACATCGTACCCTGTTTATGCTCCTACAACTACTATATTACATCAAATCCTACTTTATATTATGCTAATCCTCTCACCAATAATTTTAATTGATTTTACCTTGTTAACAAGAGAACTTTTCAGGAGTAGACCATCTATTCGAAAGATTGGAGGGAGTTTCTTTATAACATCAATATATTTTTTGCTCATGATTTTTTCTGCTGTATTTACAACAGTTTGGGATTACGTGCCTTATATTGGAGCGTTTTTTAGAGATATGATCTGGTTTGTATATCTAATTGTTGGATTAGTAATGGCTTTACCAATTTTCTTAGTAAAAAAAGATTCATTATTCTTTACAAAACAATCGAGAAATAACCTTAAGGCCAAGCTTAAAATTTCGGGTTTAATATCGATAATATGTTTTGGGACAATAATTGGAGTAGTTTTGCTTGAGATGCCACCAAAGAAATATGCTATAGACAATCCAATACGAATTTTATCTTATAATATTCAGCAAGGTTTTGATGAAAATGGAGACAAAAATTTTGAAGGGCAATATGAGGTTATTAAAAATGCTAATGCTTCAATAATAGGGCTAGAAGAGTCTGATACTTGTAGAATTTCTAATGGAAATGCAGATTTCGTAAGATATATCAATAATCGACTGAGATACTATTCATATTTCGGTCCAAAGACTGTCACTGGCACCTATGGTATAGCTTTATTATCAAGATATCCTATTAAAAACGCAAAAACGTTTTATATGGAAAGTGAAGGAGAGCAGACAGCAACTATCGAAGCACAAATAACAATTGGAGCTATTACCTATAATGTATTTGTTACTCACCTTGGTGAGTTTATAGACCCTACCATACCTCCATATGATGAATCTCATATAATCCAACAAGAACAGTTATTAGAAAGAATTGGAACAAAAACTAATGTTATATTACTGGGAGATTTTAATTTCCGACCTCATACTGAACAGTATAATATTACATTAGTCCATCCTTTAGATGATTGTTGGGAAATCGCAAATTCAACCTTAATTGGTGATGTTCCAAATGATTGGGAACCTCGACTTCCTGATGAAAGAGTAGACTATGTGTTTATATCACCCGATTTAACAGCTAAAAGCGCCTATATAGAAGTAACTTATTTCGGGGGTACTGCATCAGATCATCCTGCGTTATTAACATCAATCAGAGTATAATCAAATTTTAACGAAATTTTTCTTTTTTTATTTATTTTATAGTTATTTGATTGGTATATCTTTAATACTCAAAAGAATTTATTAATCTCAATCAAATATTAAATAGATTAGCTATAGTTATTAACCAATATTTTTTTTTTCCTTATAATAGTAAAGCACATGATATTAAATCAGAATTAACAGCACTCCTATAATTGTAATTATTACTCCTAGGAATCCCAGTCTTGATATTTTTTCGTGATTGATAAAATAAGTAAGGGGAAGTGAAAATAAAGGAGTTGCAGTAGCTATTAAAGACATTAATGATGCTCCTGCTAGGCGTATTGCTTCTGTATATAAATATGCCCCCATTGAGGTTCCAATAATAGAGGCAAGAATCAACCAAACCCATGTTTGGGAAGATCTATTTTTCTTTGGTAAAGAATTTGATTTGGAATAAAGATATTTTTCTCTCCAAACAATTGAAAGTAATATTAATAATGCAAAAGGAAACCGGATTACATTCGCTATTATTGAGCTTAAAGTGTCTGTATCTAATATTCGATCAATTTCATTAGTAGCGAAATCAATTAGCACAGCTCCAATTGCCCAACCAAGAGATGCAATTAAAGCTAAAACTATTGCTTTAACCATAATTAAGGATTTAGGATTTAAATTTTTCGTTGTTTCGTTAATATCCTCTTGAGAACTGTTTAATGTGTTTATATCGTTCATAGGAATTTTACATTTTCCAATTATAATTACTCCGATCCCTACTAGAATTGTAGAAATAATAAATCTATAATCAAAAGGTCTGTTAAGAAACACCATTGATAAAATAAAAGTAAAGAGAGGAAATGTCATTGCTAGTGCTAGAGTTATAGTTACACCGAGATTTTTTTGAGCAGAAAAATATGATGTATCTCCTATTACTTGTCCAAAAATAAAACTTACTACAAGAATAACCCATAATCCCCATGGAAGTGAAAAGATTTCGCATAATATTCCAAATATTATTGCAACTATAATAAATGTAAGAGTTCCGATTGCGGTTCGAACCACATTAATATACACTGGAGAAGCTTCATGTTCTGTTTTTCTAAATAAGACATTAGAGGTAACAAAAGTGAGACATGCTAAAATAGCAATTAATTCACCTAGCAATTAGTTCACCTAGCAATAAGTGTCTTTATAATTGATTGTATAAATTCTTTTTTAGATCATAATACTCTAAAAGATATTTTAAAAGTCTATACGCTAAAATTCTGTAATTCTTATCTAATTTCATTCGAATAGATAATTGAACATTTTCCGATGAATTAACTATTTCAAACAACTTGGAGAGAAATATATCTCTAAATTCAAGGTTAAAATGATCAAATAGTTGATTTAGATGACTTTTATCAAATTCTTCATAAATTCTATAAAGAAATCCTATTAAGCAATAAAAGAAATTTTCATGTGTAAGAAATCCAAATCTATCACTTCTGATGATTTCACTTATTTTTTCATTAAAATTGTATTTGGGATCTTTAATCAAATCTTCTAATTTTTCCTTCTCGAAATATTCAAACCATTCAAAAACCAATAAAAGTGCTAAATCAAATAAATTGCTTTTTCTTAAGATTTCTAAGATTCTATCTTGTTGGTTATTCGTTATGACTTTTCCAAAGTTCATAAAAAATTCACTCAATTGAAAAAACCGCTGTGGGGGATTCTCTTCCTCTAAATATTTTATAATATTGAATAAATGACCAGAGAATTTAGGATTATTAAAGAAAAAGATCCAGTGAGTTATATTAAATTGCGTAAATAAATAATTATAAAACCATAAAAAAATTTCCGTATTATCTAAATTAGATTCTAAAATTTCTAAAAAACCAATTGGATTCTCTAAATTAGACATAAATTGCCAAAAATTTCGTGATGTACTACTAAACCAGTCACCCCATAAATACTCAAAACTAGAAGTATCTTCAAGTTCAAAAATTCGTAATATAACTTGTTTTAAATAATTGAAATAATCATTAGACAATTCTTCCTTTAAAGTGAATGTAGTCTCACCAATAACTTTACATAACCTTATTACGAATTCGAGTGAAATACTTTGTTCTATTAAATATTTTACTAAAAAGAGCCCCCTTTCAGGAAAATCCCTAATTATATACTCTGTTGCCTTTATTCTTACATCCTTATCAGTATCAGATAATGCAATTTCCTCTAAACTTTTAAAAATGCTTTCTGTTTTTCCTCCCTCTAAGGCTATTATTTCTAAACATTCTAACCTTGTTGATTTCGAATCTGAATGCTCATAAACAGTCAATAGATCCTCGATTAACCTTATCTGATTAATCTTCTTTTGTTTATATAACTTATATATTTTTGAGGGCGTCTGCTTACCCAAAATACCTTCACGGATTAAAAATTAAGTTTTATATATTAATTCTTGAAATTAAATACTTCTTCTTTTAAAATTGAATCCTTAATAAATAATAGAAATTTCAAAAATTAAAAAATCTAATTCATTAAATTTTGAAAACTTCACCCTTCTAAGTTATAGTAGAAGTACGAACTGGAGAGCGGAAAATAAACCTTAGCTATACATATGGGTACATGTCTGTACGAATGTTAGTAGGGTTCGATTATTATTCTGTGCTGGTGAATACTTCGAAACTTAACCAGTACGGGTTTGTACCGAAAGTGGGGCAATGGATTCGAGTAGAAGGGCGTCTTTCACGCAACCAAGATGAGTTTTACGACCCTTCCATATCTCATATTACTCTTCTTGAACATATCGAACCACCAAAAAAGAAAGTTGAATAAGTTCTGAGTTAGGATATCTGAATCCTCTCCAGATGTAACGATATCAAAACCCCTAATAAAAAACAGTATTGAGAAACAATGGGAGTAAAAGCATTTGAAAGTATCTTAAATAGAGATTTAAGTATTATTTAAGCTAATTATCAGAATAAAAAAAAAAAGGATTTTATTATTTAAATTTGTTTTATGCATAATTGAAATTTATATATTCAGTTCCTGTCAGGGTGAATGCCGGAAATATTTG
>JBHLMP010000003.1:89353-115598 GCA_048938025.1 Promethearchaeota archaeon | reverse complement strand
AATGAAACCAATTATCACGTTATTGGAAAAAGATAAAAATAAGCAGATTAAAAAAGAATCTTCAAAAATTATTTCAACAATAGCTAAAAAAAATCCTATTTTAATAAAACCTTTAATCTCTGAAATTTTTCAAGCTATCAATGAGCAGGAGGCGTCAGTAAAAATTACATTATTTAAATCTTTGTTGGAAATTGCTAAAAGTTCACCAGAAATTATTCCGGTCAGTAATGTTATTAATTTTCTCTCTGATAAAGATTCATTTATACGTGAGACAAGCACAAGGATTTTAGGTTTTATAGGTAAAAGAGATACATTATTAACAGCCAATTCTTTAATTAATACTGCTTTAATTGATGAGGAATGGATTGTTCGAGAAGCAGCAGCCTCTAGCTTAGGGATACTTATTGATTACATTGAAAATAAAGAAGAAATTATAGGGAAACTTGTTCATCTACTTGATGATGAAGAAAATTGGGTCAAGAGAACTGCGTTAAAGATGTTATCGAAAATAGAAGAAGTTAATACATCACATCTCTCTTTCGAAAAATTATCAAAGAATTTTATAAGTAAAGACTATAACGTGAGAGAAGCATCAACGAGATTATTGAAAATTTATAGTAATCAAATTGAGGAACTATTCGATATAATAGTTGATTTATTAGGAGATAAATCAAAAGAAGTAAGAACTAGTATAGTTAATATCTTGGTTGAAATAATTCGAGATGTAGGAATTAATAAAATTTTATCAAAGCTCCTACAAAATCTTAGTGCTGAAAGATCATTAGAAATCCAACAATCAATAGCTTTAATTTTAGGTCGAACTGTTAAATATGGAGATAAAAATATTAAAAAAAGAGTTATTCCTTTACTCAAAGCAAGATGTGAAATGACTCAAGATCCAATTATATGTGAAACTTTATATCAATTTAAAGAGAGCTAAAGAAATATACTTATGATTAGATATAAGTAAAAAACTTTACTAATTCTTCCCTCTCATGTGATTTTTTTATTTTTTTAGTTTATTGACAGCTTAATAAGCTATCCCGTTAATATTAGAATTAAAATATCATAAAAAGGATAATTAAATATTTGAAAAAATTAAATTTGAAGTGATGTAATACGACAATCCCTAGCTCAAATCCTACTCCTCCAATTAATAAAGTTCAGCGCTTTGATGATTTTTATCGTTTATTTCAAGATAAACCCGGTATATACAAATATCAAGATAAGATAAATGAAATTTTTTCTAAAGGAGGGAATAGTTTAATTATATTATATGAGGATTTATTAGCTTTTGACCCTCAGATTGCTAACATGTTGAAAAATGATCCGGAAGCTCTAATAGAAGATGCTATTGAAGCCTTTAAAAATGTATTAAAATTTCAAGGTGCAAAATTGACCCCTCAAGAATATTTTGTAAGAATAACAACTAAAGATCCAAAAAGTCCATTGACAATTCCATTAAGAGGATTAAGAGCAAAAAATATTGATAATCTTATTTGGTCGAAAGGGATTTTAGTAAGAAGTTCAACAATAAGACCAAAACTAATGAAAGCAAATTTTGAATGTACAATATGTGGAGCTCAATTTGAGATCATTCAGTTAACCTCAAGAATAAAATGGCCTAAATTTTGCATAAACAAGAGATGTAAAGCTAAAGCACAATCAGATTTCCGTCTTATATCAAAGAAATCTGAATTCATTGACTGGCAAAGTATTATGATTCAAGAAATTCCTGAAGATTTACCCCCTGGAAGAATTCCAAGATCAGTTCAAGCAATATTAACATACAATTCAGTTGATACTGTTAAACCAGGGGATAGAGTTAAAATTATGGGAATTTTTAAATCTGTATTAGCTCAATCAACTAAAAGTAATAACTCAACTTTATTCAAGACCTTTATTGATATCAATTTTATAGATCCAGAAGATAAAAGTGAAGATATTGTAGAACTTTCCAAAGAAGATAGAAAACAAATAGAGAGTCTTTCAAAAGAGCCAATGATCCAAAAAAAAATAGCTCGTTCTATAGCTCCTACTATTTATGGAAGAGATGATCTTAAATTAGCATCTGCCTTAAGTTTATTTGGAGGAACTAGAAGAAAAAGACCTGGAGGCGGATACAAAAGAGGTGATATTCACATTTTATTTGTTGGAGACCCAGGAACGGGAAAATCTGAAATCTTAAAAAGTCTAATAGAAGTATCTCCACGAGGATTATATACTTCTGGAAAAGGTTCAACAGCTGTTGGCTTAACTGCAGCTGTAATTAAAGATTCTGATACTGGACAAATGAATTTAGAAGCTGGGGCGGTTGTTTTGGCTAATGGTGGAATTGCTGCTATTGATGAATTCGATAAAATGGATACTGCAGATAGATCAGCGCTCCATGAGGCAATGGAGCAACAAACGGTAAGTATAGCAAAAGCGGGGATTGTAGCAACATTGAAAGCGGAAACAGCTATCATTGCTGCAGCAAATCCTCGTTCTGGAAGATATGATAGATATAAAACTCCTACTCAAAACATTCATTTACCACCATCACTTCTATCTCGTTTTGATTTAATTTTTGTAGTTATTGATAGACCTGATCCCGCAGATGATGCTCAAATGGCTGAATTTATCTTAAAAAATTCGATGACAGGACCAGAAGAATCTTATGAAAAAGAAAACCCGGCTGTAGCGCCCATTCCAAGGGATCTCCTAAAAAAATATGTTAAGCATGCTAAAAAGACTGTTAATCCTGTTTTAACTGATGAGGCTAAAGAAAGGATAAAAGAATTCTATTTAGAATTACGTGGTCGCTATGATAGCGAAGATGCGATTATTTCAATCTTAGCGAGAAATTTAGATGCTCTAGTTAGATTGAGTGAATCTTATGCAAAAATGGCTTTAAGAAATAAAGTATTAAAAGAGGATGTAGAAGAAATTATTAAACTGTTTAAAAGATATTTAAAAGATACTGGTTATGACGAAACTACTGGAAAGATTGATATGGATAGAATTTTTATTGGACAATCACGAAGTAATCTTAATAAATTAGAAACCTTAATGACCAGACTTAAAGAAATTTCCGAAGAAAACAATTGGAAAGCACTTGAGAGAGACAATGTAATTCAAATTTTAGAATTAGAGGAAAGCTTAGATAAGAAATTTATAGAAAATGCCATAGATGAGCTTATTAAAGAAGGCACTCTATATGAACCAAGAAATAACTTTATTAAATTCACAAACAAAGAAGATTAAATTATTAATAATATGTTCATCATGTTTATTCATATCTAATCTCATATATTCTTAAATTATTAAACTTTAATAGAAAGTAAATTTAATGATTAAAGCTTATTGAAAAGTGTTATAGCATGTTCAGAAATTAATATAAATGCTTTTTCCACATTTTCTCCCGTTTTGGCTGATGTTAATAACACAGATATAGTATTAATTCTCTCTCCTAACAATGAAATATCTTTTTCATTTAATTCTTTTTTTAAATCATTTTTATTAGCAAGAAGAGTAATAGGAGCTTGGGGACAATATTGCTTAACATCTGGAATCCAAAATTCTTCTATTTGATCGAATGTATTTTTTCTTGTTAAATCTCCAACAACTATTACCCCCTTAGCACCTCTATAATAAACATGTCTCATCTTTACCCAGCGTTCCTGTCCAGCAATATCCCATAATTGAATCGATGCTTTAGTATCTTTTTTTAAATCAATTTGTTTTGTAAAGATATTAGTTCCGATACTCGAACGATAGTCCTTTGAAAATTGCCCTGATACAAATTTTTTAACTAAACTTGTCTTCCCAACAGCGGGTTCTCCAATGATAATTATTTTTAAAGAATATTTCTTGTTCTTACTCATATATGATTAAATTTATGAAAAAAATTTTTTAAGTTTATATATTTAAATATTAAAAGAATTAAATTTTAAAATATTAAATAGAAGAATAATATATTTAAAGGTTTAGGTGGGAATTCTTGACTACAGGCATAATCTATGATGATATTTATCTGGAGCATCGAATTGGTACTCATGTAGAAAGCCATATGAGACTTATAGAGATTATGAAATTCTTAAAAGAAATGAACGTTCTTGAAGACCCAAATTTTAAATTAATAAAACCAAGAAAAGCAACTTTAGATCAAATTAAGTATATACACGAAGAAGGTTTAATTAGAGAAGTTCAAGAGGTGAGCCGTTTAGCTGAAAAAACAAATAATATTCAATACCTTGATATGGATACTGCAGTATCAGGTAAAACTTACGAAGCCTCATTATATTCTGTTGGGGGAAATCTTCAAGCTGCTGATGAAATTCTAGAAGGAAATATAAAAAATGCTTTTGCTGCAGTTAGACCCCCAGGTCATCATTCAAATTCTTATAAATGTGCTGGATTTTGTATTTTTAACAATGTAGCTATCGCAACAGAATATCTTATTAGAGAAAAGGGTTTTAAGAGAATTGCAATAGTAGATTGGGATTGTCATCATGGAAATGGTACACAAGATATATTCTATGAAGGCAGTCCTTCAAAAAATGGTGAAGTAGTAATGTTTAGTTCTCATCAAGATGGAAGAACACTATATCCAGGGAGTGGATTTTTAGGTGAAATTGGCTCTGGGAAAGGTGAAGGTAAAATAATTAATTATCCAATGCCACCAAGAGCAGCTGACGATATTATTATTACATTTTTTGATGAAATAATCTCACCAGTATGTAAAGAATTTAAACCAGAATTTATACTTATATCCGCAGGATTTGATACCCATTGGACAGATACATTAACGAATATGGGATGGACCATTCAAGGTCCAGCAAATTATTTAAAAAGAATCAAAGAAATTGCAAAAGACTACTCAAAGGATAGAATATTAATAACATTGGAAGGAGGGTATGAGGTTGAAAAACAAGCAAGGGCAGTATATAATTGTCTTAAGGTTCTTAATGATGAGGATGAGAGTCTCATTCAAGAAGAATCTCGAACCTCTAACAGGGAATTATTAGCTTATATCAATGAAAAATTGATACCTGCTATAAAAAAAAAGTTAAATCCTTATTGGAATTGTTTTTAATATTTTTAAAAACTTTTTTATAATCCATTTGTGCTATAATTTATAAACACGTACACCATATTTAAATTACAAAAACAAGTAAAAATTAATGAATTTTAAATAGAGGATTATTATGTCATATGAAAATGATAGAGATGATGAAGAAGACGAACGTCGTCCTCCACGCATTCCATCAATGCCACCCCCTTCAGCATTTCCTCCATTAACACCCCCTCCATTAGAAGCTCCTCCCCCCTCTTTTGAGCAAGCACCCACTATTCCAGTTGGTCCTTCACAAGATGATTATAATATTGCATTAAGCCAAGTTCAAGAAAAAGATTCCACAATCAGTCAATTGTATGGTCAAATTAATGAAAAAAGTGCTGAAATTTCTAACTTAAGAGCTCAACTTGCTGAAAAAAATAATCAAGTAACTCGATTAAGTAATCAACTCCAATCACTTCAAACTTCAGCAGAAGCTTATCAAAATCAAGTTAATCAATTAAATAATGAAACTGCCCAATTAAGAGCTCAAATTCCAGGATTACAACAACAAGTTCAAGAATTACAACAACATAATTCAATGCTTCAACAACAAATTGGTCCTTTACAGGGTCAAATTACAAATTTGCAACAAGAATTAGCTTATAAAGAGAAACGTATTGAAGAGTTAAAAGAACCTAAAGCTGTAATGCCATCTAGTTTAGCGCAAGGAATAACCTCTCAATCTCCTACACCCAGTTATGGAACAACTCCTTCTATATCTCCCTCTACAACACCAACGCCTAGTCCTGCTATGCCAGTAGGAACAGGAAGAAGAGTGTGTCCTAGCTGTGGAGCGTCAGGCTTTGCTGTGAAGGAGGTAGAAGATAAAACAAGAATTATAAGCTACATTCCTAAACCGACTTACGCAAAAAAATACGTCTGTACTAAGTGTGGTTTTGAATTCTAGAAAGAGAATAAACTAATATATAATGTCAAATAGTCTGGATTAGTTATTCTTTTTACATTTTTACAAGATTGTTTCTATTAAATCCTTTTAACAAATTGAATAATTTCTTAATATAATTTGTAGATTTTTCCTGTTTTAATTCAAATATAATTTTGCAATTTATCTAATAATTTAAATTATTATGTGAAAAATTATATATATAATAATTTTGATTAGTATTCTAACTTTGTTTAGTTAATAATAAGACTAATTTTAAATAATTATGTCAGTAATAGGAGAGGATCTCTCAGGCAAGAAGATCGACAAGAAAAGAGTATTGGGTATTGTCATTATTGCTATTTTGTTAATCTCGATGTTTGCCTTCTCTACAGTTTTATTAAATTTATTATTTGGAACTCAACGATATGATTTTGACGATTCAGTATCCGATAAAGATGAAGTAAATGAACCACCTTTGACACCCTACTTTCCCTGGGAAGATCTCAATTTTTCAGATATACCCCCAGAAGACTTGGATGATTTGCTTGATATGTTATCTGATCTTCTTGATGGTAATTCAGATGATTTAGATTTAAGTCAATTTTCAGAGGGCCTTATGGCGCTTTTAGCCTCTGCGGCTGCTGAAATGGAAGTTTTTAGAGTTTATGGATATTCCAATTTTAATGAAATGGATGAAAAACTATGGAAATATGAATGCTATGATCAATATACTGGAACTGATTGGTTAACTTCAGTTCCTATGCAAGTTGATGATTTCTATACTTTTAATAATTATTCTTCACAATATTGGTTTTTAGATCTATTAAAAATAAAAATGCTATTATCTCCTAATGCAAGCGAGAGAAACTCGATTGCTATTCCTTCCCTGTTTCCAATTCCGTTTATAATAAAAGAGAGTTTCGATGCATTAAATAATTTAAGTGTTTCAACGTTAACTGATACTACATTATACAAAAATTTGTTTAATGTTTCAAAAGCAGATCTCTACTTTTCATCTAATGATGCTGTAAATATGACATATAACTTATTTGGTTTAGATTTACGTTCAAATGATGAGATAAATAGTCTGGCAGATACGGTTACAAACCCCACACCAGAATATTTAGATTTATTGACTATGTATACACAAATTCCGCCAAATTTACAGACATATTTGACAAATAACCTTAATTTTAAATATCATTATGATATTTTGAATAACACTATAATAAATCAAAATGATAATGCATTTGTAATTGCTAATAAAATTAGGAATTATCTCCAAACTAATTTTTATTTAAACTATACTCCTTCACCAGATCCAGGTCGAGATGCAGTAGATTGGTTCTGCGAACAACAACAAGGTTTATGGCCAGATTTTGCTACTGCGTTTAGCATATTTTCTCGTGCTTTTGGTGTAGCAAGCAGATTTGTAAGTGGTTTTAACAGTAGATGGATTGAAAGTTTTACTGATTATAATGAGAATCCTCCTTTTGGCGAAGAAACTTTTGCTATCAAGTACAAAAATTTATATAATTGGGCAGAAATTTTTGTTCCATTTAATATATTTGGAGATGGTGAATGGGTTCAGATGGATATCCTTTTTGATAGCTATGGAACTGGTGGAAGTCCAATTACAGGAGATACATTTAATATCACTGTTACTTCTGATAAATTATTCTATAATAGAACCGATGAAATGAAACTAACTGCTACCTTATCTTCCCTTACAGCTTCAGTTGAGAACAGAACAATTACCTTTACTGATATAACATCTAACCAAATCCTAGGAGTTAATGATACAGATGTTAGTGGTATAACAAAAATTTCAGTACAATTAAATGATTCATATGTTGTAGGTCCCCACATTATAGAAGCTAGGTATGATTTCTTCAA
This sequence comes from Promethearchaeota archaeon, assembly GCA_048938025.1. Taxonomy (GTDB): domain Archaea; phylum Asgardarchaeota; class Lokiarchaeia; order Sigyniarchaeales; family SOKP01; genus Loki-b32. The sequence continues at coordinate 107,715 of JBHLMP010000003.1, read as the reverse complement.
TTTCAATTACACTGTCACTGTAATATTAGGAGATATAGCAATTGATTTGACAAATGTAAATCCAACTGAAGTTAATCGATCTGACCCTATTCCTGATGAAACTTACGTCCAAGGTTATGTCTATGATCCAATAAATGGAAAACGAGTCAAGGATGCAGAGGTTAATTTTGTATTACTCCAAAAAGTTACTTCAATAGAAGAACCATTTGCATTTACTCCCCCTTCACAAATTACAGGGAATAATGGTGAATTTGATACAACTCTAACTATTAATCCCATTGTTCCATCAGGTCAATATGAAATTCGAGTTGATTTTAATGGAACTTGGATTTTATATGGAATACCATTTCCAGTAGGATTTATAACAAATTCAAGTAATAGAATGGGTCTTAACATTACTAAAGCTTTGTCTGTTTGGTTCTATATTGATAATACTCCAGCAGATAACCCTTATGCTCCTTCCGTTTCAAGAGGTTCAACTCTTGATCTCACTGCTAAGGTTATGTTAGAAAATTTTGGTCCAAAGCCAGATAAAGAAGTATTCTTTTATGATTATTCTCGAGGTGGTATTAAAATCGGTAGTGCTTTTTCGGATGAGAATGGTACTGCTTTTATTACTTACGATGTACTTGATTATTGTATATCAGGTCCTAATTTATTATTCGCAAGACTTGGAATTCAAGAAAATTATTCTTACTTTATTGTGGATGAATCTCCTACTATTCATATTACTTCTGGTCCAACACCTCAAGTAATTAATCGTACTGGTGGTGGAAATACAAATACAAAATTTAACATCATAGGAAATATTACTGACGCTATTAATAGTTCTAGACCATTACGCTACTCTGAAGTTACTTTAAGATTAATAAGTGATGGTTATGATAATTCTTCTTATTTAGTTCCATCTGAAAGTTACCCTTATCAAACACTTCAAAATGGCACTTTTGATTTAACATTTGAAGTAGATCCTAGTACACCGACTGGTAACTACACATTAAGAATGGATTTCTATGGAACAATTGATCTAACGAGTTATCCATATCCATATATATTTAATTTAGTTTCGTTAAGTTCTTCCATTGTTTTGGTCGATGAATTGAAAGTAGAAACTCCTGCCATCTTATATTTCGATTTTTGGATAAATGGGTATCCCTCTTATGACATCAACAATCCAATAATAAATCGTTATGATGCTCTTAATCTAACTGTACTTATTCAATATGGTAGCACACCTATACCTAATGGCGAATGGGTAGATTTCTATGATGTTACTCAAGGAACCCCTATTGATTCTGTACAGACAATATCAGGCTACGCTAATGCTTCATACCCGATTGGTTTGAATTCTTTAGCAGGACCTCATTTGATTTATGCTAAATGGAAAAATAATTATCATTATTCATACTTTATATTGGACGCACCAATCATTATTGCTCTGGATGTTTGTCCTCAACCTCCTGAAATTTTTAGAAGTGGGACGATCAATAGAAATTTTATAATCCATGGATTTTTAAATGATTCCGATAATGGGAATCCAATCAAATTTGGTGAAATCACAGTTCACTTATTTGACGGCCCAACTGATGTCTCATACTTACTTAACTTAGTGTCTGGATCTTTAGTGCTCGACGAAACAGGAGAATTTGATCTTACTTATCAGGTTTCTGAATCTACTCCTGCAAGGAATTACACATTAGAAGTATGGTTTAATGGATGGTTCGATTATTTAGGGAGTAGTTATCCATACTACTTTAATCTTGATTTCATTACGAATTTTACCAGTAATGTTGCTTGCGTTTATGACTTAAAAGTTATGGATCCGGATGATATAAATATATACCTATTTGTTGATGGAACTCCAACTCTTTCTTTCTATGATGATATTCATCTTCCTAAACGCTACAATCCTGGAGAACAGATTAATCTTACGGTTATTATTGAGCAAGGTGGAAGTCCAGGAAATGGAACAGTCATTCTCACAGATGTATATACAAGTATAGTAATTGGATCTTACACATATGGATCTGCTGATTACGGATATCATGAATTCATTAACACTACAACAAATTGGCATGTGGGATTACATAAAATAAAAGTGGAGTGGGATGCCACTCTTACTTCTAATACCACATATGTAATTATAAATGGAACGGTCAATATATTTGGTTCAATAGATAAGAATTCAGTTATAAGGAACCTTGACAGTTTTATTGTTGATGGTACAGTGCTAGAAAGTGGAGAAGGTTTAAGAGGTTTAGTACTCGAAATTACATTATTAAATAGCACTTATAGTGACGTCACTTCATATTATCTAATTGGATCTCAAACAGATATAACTGATAATGTTGGTTATTATCAATTCTTCAACTTTATTGATATTTCTTGTCCTCAAGGAGACTATTATATAAGAATTGAGTTTAATGGAGGCATACAAGAGGCGGGAATATCATTATCAGATTATATGGTTCATAATAGTAGTTCGGATATCTCAATAAAAATTATAGCAGGCACTTATATCATTGGATTTTATGACACTCTATATGATAAGGAGGACTGGTATTTTAATGATGAATTATGGGTATATGGTAATTTATACTGGGATAATGGAACTCCTATAGAGAACATGTATATAAATGCAACTGTTAGAGATGGAAATGGTAACATTTTAGAAACTGCTCTTTCATTCCAAACAGATGCATTTGGTTTCTTTAATGTAACGTTTACGGTTGGTGCGTGGGAAGATGATACTGTAGTTTATGTTTATTTTTACCCTGAGGATATTATCAATTTTGGACCCGATGGTACATATGTACAAATAATTGAACAACAAGTTTTTAGGCCACCTTAATATTAATAAGGAATAGGTGAAACTTAAAACTATGAATAAATTAAATTCAAAAATAACACGGAAATATAGAATATTTCACTCAAGAAAAAACCTCTTTCTAATAACATTTTTGACCTTACTTATTTTGATTAACATTAGTTTTTTTACTTACTTTCATTATAATGATGATAAGAGTCATCTATTAAATGAAAAGGAACCTAGATTATCCTGGGAATGGGCTACATTAGATCTAACAAATCCGTTAGAAGTCAATAACTCACGATTTACACATAATACTGACATTTCTATTGAAGGCAGAATTTATAGTAAGTCTGATGGCACAAATAAATCAGATATAGAAGTGATAATACAAGTAGATGGTATGAATTATCCAAGTTATAATGATTTTACCAATCCTAATGGAAGATTTACTATTGATTATACAATTGATCCATCTCTGGATATATATAGTTCTCATGAACTTAAAGCTATTCCAATAAATTACGTAACAATTCCTCCTGGCGGCGTTATAGAAAACCCTGATTATTATACTATATACGTAAATACTAGTTCGGATTTTGATATTGTATCTTATGATGATCTGGCTCCAAAACTAATAGAAGAGTATCTAGTAATTGATGGATATTTAAGAGATGGTAGTGGAATTGGTCTCTCTTTTGAAGAAGTTTATTATTTCTGGCTTGACGGATTTAATGTAATTGATCAAGGGTCATTCTGGACTGATTCTTCCGGAGATCTTTCAGATATTCAAGTACCTAATACTTTATTAAGTCAACTGACTTTAAAGTTAAATTTTTCAAATGTTCCTTTTATCAGTTACTCCGAAAGTTTTAGTCCTCCCATAAAAACTTTCTCAGATGTTTTCTGGGATTTGAATATCGACCTTAGTACATACGTGGGAGCACGATATACAATTACAGGGCAATTATCCTCATTAACTGATAGTTCCCTCAAAATAAATAATAGAGATGTTGAGATTCTTTATGATGGAAATACAGTTGATACCGTTCAAACTAGAGCTGATGGGTCCTTTACATCTACTTTTGATATAACAGGTAGCAATGGGACCTTTCCTCTTCAAGTTCAATTAGTTAATTATGCAGGAAAAGATATTAGCTCTACCCCAACATATATATTTGTAGATGTTGCTTTACCTTCAAATAGAGGTGCTGAATTACCCCCATTTTTAATTTTCTCAGTAATTTTTTTTCCGATATTAGGTATTATTATAGCAGGTCTTATTGTTTATGCATTGCGCTATTATAGAAAACAAGAAGAAGAAGCCCGGGTGGTAAATGTTCCTCTAATCTCAAGAATTAAAAACCTTAAAATTCTTAAAGATTCAGGAAGATTGGAAGAATCTTTATCTTATTTGTTTAATGCAATTTATATGGATTTAGTGAATGCGAAATATGGAAGAGCAAGAAAAGATAATGAAACAATTAGAGATTTTGCTATAGTGTCTGTTAAAGAATTAAAGTTAACCCCTGCTACTGTATATCCATTTATCCAGAAAATTGAAGAAGTGATCTATGCAAAACCTTTTAAAATAACAGAAAAAGATTTTTATAACACATGTGAATTATTTTCTCCGATTTATTTCCAATTAACTGGTTATAATTTCGTATTAAATTTTTAAATAAAATCTACAAATTCAAATCTATAATAAAAATATTAAAAATAAAAATTAAAATGAACTGCAAAAAATTATAAACTCAAAATAAATTATTAAATAAATTATTAAAAAAAAAGACAATGGTATGAAAAAATGGCAAAGAAGAAAAAGAAGCAACCAGAACCAGAAATAAACGTAAAACAAAGATTTGATAACGTGAAGGTTTTGGTTGAAACTAATAGACCTAAAGAGGCAATTGCTTACATTTATCTTATCTATGATGATATTATCAATATCAAATTTAAAAAACCTAGACAAGCCCATCAAACTATTCGTGAATTCGCAATTTCGTGTGTAAATGAATTAGAAAAGAAATTGAAACCAGAATCCGTTTATCCCTTTATTAAAAAGATTGAAGACATCATCTATGGAGGTATTGAGCCAACTAACAACGAATTAAATTATACAATTGAATTATTCTCGAATTTATACAACGAAATTTATGGAAAGTCAGTCTCTCTCCCTAAGTTGTAAATATATAGACTATCATTTTTATTGACATTAAAAATAAATAATAAACAAAATCAAAATGGTTAAAGCAGGTAAAGCTTCTGAGAAAAGCATTAATATATCAAAAGCAATAATTTTTGTGTTTTTCACAATATACTTAATTGTATTTGGAATTGTAATTAGTGAATTTATAGTCTCTTTTCAGAACCATAACCCTGGAGATCTACCAGTTTTGGTTAGCTATATCCCTTTATTATGTTATATCGGGGCATTATTTTTAGGTATTGCTTTTATTATATTCATTAGAAATGTTTCAGTCTACAAGACTCGCCAAACCCAATCCCGGAAACAAGTTAAAAAAGGATCAATGTACAAACAAGCCCTTTTTTTGATAATATTTATTTTTGCATTTGTTCCTTTACTTGCCCCAATAATTGATCAAGGTAAAAATAATCAACATTTCTCAATATACAATACAGATTGGAATGGGTGCTCAGATTTTAGAGATACTATAGAAGGTCAAGGTTATGAAATAATGACGGTACAATCAAGCCTTAGTGCTACTGAGCGGTTGGATAAAAGAATTCTCCTGATTTTGATGGGTCCTAATCAATATTATGATCCAATATTCGAAATTCCATATTTTATTAAATTCTTCAATAGCAGTAATTCTTTATTAATATGCCATGATCATGGTTCTACAAGTACTCTATTATGGGAAATATTAATTGCAAGCTTTTTAACTCAAGAAGTAGATAAAAGTTTTCCATTAACTATATTTCCAGATGGCGTTTTAAGAGATCATTATTCATATTATAAAACTGCCGAATATCCAGTTATTACAACTTTTAATCCTCATCCAACGGTTTTTTCTGGTATGCAAGTTGTCTTAGGGCAAGCAACTTCTGCAGCTGGGGGACCTTTAATAAGTTATTTTGGGTGGGACGATATCGGTTATTCAAGTGCACAAAGTTTTATCGATAAGAATGATAATGATCAATTTGATAATGACACAGATGTTCTTAATCTAGGTTTTATGAGTGGTATGATCCCTAGTTTTCCACTTAATAATTTACCTTTAGGAATTTATCCTCAACCAGTATTTATGGCAAAAGAATATCAAAATATCAGGATATTCGTATCTGCAGATGCTAGTCTATTTAATAATGAGTTAATTGAACTTTATGATAACCGTCAATTTGGTATAAATGTTATTGAGTGGTTAACATACATAAATTCAGGTGGTAATAAAGATGACTGGATTATAGTGTTTGATGAAGCTCACATCCGTCCAGAATATTCAAGAGATCTAACATCTGCGGGTATTTACGGGTTTATAATGCAATATGTAATACATTTATCGACTAACCCAATTACAGCATGGATTTACCCAATCTTAGCTTATTATACCTTAAAAAGATATCTACCAAAAAAAGATGAGAAAGAACAGAAAAAGAAAACAGAAAAAGCAGAAAAGGAAGAAGAAATAGCGAAATTTAGAACCTCTTCTTTTTTTGCCCAAAAAATCGAATGGTATAGAGAGAAAAGTAACTATGGAAAAGCATTAACTCTACTCTATAGGAGATTGGAAAGGAAATTAAATAGCCTATTAAAGAGTCAAAAAATCACAAAAGAAAATGTAGTAGATATGGTTGTCGCTAAAGAACTAGGAATTAGTAAAACAAAAGTTAGAAGAATAGATAGATTTATGGATAAGATTTTATTGATAAAAGAAGGTAAAGAAAAAATAAGAAATGAACAAGATTTTGAAAACCTGTTCTTTGAAATGGAATGGGTTGTAAATAATATCTAGTCACGTTTACGTATTAAATTAAATGATTAAATCAAAAATAAAAAATTCGAAAAAAAAAAGGTGTATAAAAAGTGGAAGTCGACAAGGCAAAATATTATGAACATGAAGAAATTGATATTACTCCTATAAGAGAAATAGCACAGGAGGTATTAAGTGAAGTAAGCCGAGTTATTGTAGGGTATGGTGATATTCTACAACAGTTATTCATTTCGCTTCTTGTAAATGGACATGTTCTATTAGAAGGTGTACCAGGTCTCGGAAAAACTGTAATGGCAAAGACTTTTGCAAAAACTCTTGGAATTTCATTTAGGAGGGTTCAATTCACCCCTGATTTACTACCAGCTGATATCACAGGCACTAAAATTTTCTCACAAGAAGAAGGTACATTTGTTCTGCAAAAGGGCCCTATTTTCGCAAACGTTGTCCTTGCAGATGAAATTAATCGGAGTGCTCCTAAAACACAAGCAGCTCTACTCGAGGCTATGGCTGAACGACAAGTAACCATAGAGGGAGAAACCCTTGAACTTGTAAAACCTTTTATAGTTATAGCAACTGAAAATCCCGTTGAAATGGAGGGAACTTACCCATTACCAGAAGCACAAGTTGATCGATTTTTATTCAAACTCTGGCTAGATTACCCTGAACAAGATGAAGAAGTGGACATTATGAGAAGACAAATTTCTGGTGAATCACCATCAGTAGATAAAATTACTAACGCAGAAGAAATACTTGCTGCTCAAAAGTTAGTAAATATGGTTTACATAGATGATAGAATACTAAAATATATTAGAGATGTGATATTAAAAACTCGAAATCATCCGCAAATTGCGTTAGGATGCGGTCCTAGAGCTGGACTCACCTTAATGAAATGTGCAAAGGCACGGGCTGCAATTTTAGGGCGTACTTATGTAACACCAGACGATGTACGTGCATTAACGGTCCCAGCATTAAATCATAGGATTTTATTGAAACCTGAAGCTGAATTAGAAGGTCTTGATGTAAATGCAGTGATTAAAGGAATTATCGAAGATATTCCAGTACCGATATAAATTTTTTTCCATATTTTATGGGGTTATATTCAATTAAGTTAATTATTATGAGTAAGGTGGCGTTAAAATCTTAGGAGGAAAAGGCAGGAGTTTAGTTTTATTTGCTGTTTTTTTTCTTACAGCAGGATTTGCGTTTGTTAATTATTTCCTAATATATTTCGCCATTCTCTTGCTCTTTAGTACCATTATTAGTTTACCAATATTTCACTATAAGATGAATGTGGAAGAATTGAGGGTACATAGAGAACTCGAGAAAGAAAAAGTATTCAAAGATGATTTTGTCCATGTTAAAGTGGTTATAGAGAATATTGGTCGAAGTAGCTTTGATTATCTTGAAATTAGAGACAATTTTAACCCACAACTTTTTAGACTAATTTTAGGTGAAAATTTCATATCAACGAGAATAGGACCTAGAGCTACTGTAAGGTTCTCTTATGTTCTTGAACCAAAAGTTAGGGGTGAATATGCATTGGGACCATTGTCAATAATAGTTAAAGACCGCTTAGGTTTTAATTCACTCGAAAGAATTGTTCCTAATAGTGTTACAGATATACTTGTCTATCCTCCTTATGAAGATATTAAAAGAATTGAGATACTAGGTTCAAAAAGATCTTTACAATTGAATTATGGTCTCCAAAGATCTAAACAAAAAGGCCTTGGTTCAGAGTTTTATGGTATGAGAAAATATGCTTTTGGTGATCAATTTAGACTAATTGACTGGAAGGCAAGTGCTCGCGCCCAAACATTAATTGTAAAGGAGTTTGAATCAGAAAGAGACATCACTGTTATGATTTTAGTAGATTCTTCAAGTTCTATGGCCGGAGGAGCTATTGAAAACACAAAATTTGAATTTGCCATAAGAGCTTGTATGTTATTAACAAAAGTAGCCCTGACGCGTCGAGATAGTGTAGGCGTTTTTACTTTTTCTGATAAAAAGAATCTAAAGTTTTTAAAACCTGGAAGTGGTGAAGACCATTTTTATCAAGTATTAGATTTTGTTGCTCGAGTGAAACCAGAGGGAAAATGTAGAATTGTTGAAGCAATTGATTTTTTCACAAGACGTTTCCAAAAGCGTAGCTTAATCTTTATTATCTCTGATTTAGAAGCAGCTGATAAAGAAGTTACCCAAGCAATAAAAAAGTTAATTCCTTTTAACCATACAATTATTATTATTAATCCATTTAGTCCTTGGTTTGAAATACATGAAATCGATTTATCTTCAACTGATAAAGCTTTAGCAGAAGCGATAAGTGAGGAAATGATGGAACATATCCTTAAAATAAAACAAGAATTAAGAAATTTAAGGGTTAATATAATAACGGTTGCACCCGATAATATGATGGGTGAAGTATTGAACAACTATATGGAAGCAAAGAAAAAGGGAAGAGCGTATTAGAAGATGTCAAGATATTATATATTAATATTAAAAGTCATAGGTGCATTAGTTCTCTCATGGATGTTAACTATATTTGTGATATCAATATTCCATTTTGATGTAGTTGTATATAATAACGATGGAGACTTCGTTTTTTTTGCTGTTATTGGTTCATTAGTTGATGTTTTTACATATCTTTTTTATGCGGTTGCTTTTTTGATTGCTATTTTTTGCGCTTTTGTAACAGCTGGTTCAAATAGATATTTATTCGATTTTATTAGTACCTTTTTTCAAAATTATTTAGGTTTGTGGTTTAGATTTCCAGGCGGTATTAGTCCTGATATTGATCAAATCCCTGATCTTATAGGGGATGAAATTGCTGGATTATTAAATAATGTCTATTTATTTTCTTTCCAAATTTTATTCGCAATAGCAATAATATATGCTATAAGATCCTTTTTTAAAAGTGATCCAAAATACACACTTTATACTATCGGCTCAATAGTCCTTATGATTGTTATTCCATTTATGGTGTTTGAGTTTAATGATATGATGAAGTTGTTAGGATTGGAAACACTCCCTTTCTTTGAAAATTTAGCAAACCCAATTGATGATACATTAAATACTATACCAATTGACGATTTTGCTGCATTCATGGCAAGTCCAGTTACTGTGTTTGGGATTATAGCTTACATATATTTAGAACTCTCATTTCAGGCAAATTATGCAGAAACTGTTACTAAACCTTCATTACAAAGAAGTGATAGATTAGAAGCCCAACTAAATATATTAAGAAGAGAATCAACTTATATTACAGCAAATGTAGATAAAATCAGGGAAGAAGCTAAAAAAAGAAGAGAAGAAATCGAAACTGGACAAAAAGAAGGAATATCAGTAGGAAAATTTTTCGCAAGAACAAGTAAACGATTTTCATTTGTAAAAGAAATGATAGAAAGGAGGAGGTTGGAAGAAGAAGAAAAAAAATTGGTAACAGCCGCATCTAAAACAAGAAGGCTTGGTAGATATATAGATCGTCTTTTTCAAGAAGATCCTGAAGCACAAAATACATTAACGGCAAGTTCTTCTGCACCACGTATAGGAAATTTAGCATATTCAACAGTGATTAATTTTAGTTATCGCGTTATTTTATTAATTTTTATAAGTTATATAATTATTCATCCTAGATGGTTCTTACTTAATGTTTTTAATTTACCTCCTGCTATAACTGAAAGTGTTGCTATGTATTCGCCAGAATCTATTATAATTTTATTACTTCCGATAATGCTACTTTTTCCTGTAATTTCTCAGATAATTTCTTACATTAAACACAGGAATTTGATAATTCGACTGCAACAAGAAGGGCGTATAAAAGAGATTCTAGCATCTGTAGGAGATTATGTTAAAAAAGAAGAAGTAGAAGAAATCGTAGAAGAGACAGCTTAAATATCTTTATTTTATAAATTAATGATAAATTGAGCTAAATTTCTTTTTTTCTTTAAGTTTATCATTAAAGTATCATAACAATAAGTATTTATCCCCAATTCTTCAATTCTTGGTTTTAATTTACAATCTTTGTTGTCAATTATGAAATGCTCTATACATTCCTTATAAAAAGTTGCAACACCAACACAAGAAACTTCTAAACCTAATGCTTGCATTAAAGGGGCTGCTGGTCCTTTAACAGCAGCGCCTTCAATTATCGGACTTATCGCAAAAACTTTACTTTTCTTTTTCATTAGCATTTCTTTTAATTTTGGAACTTGAAGTATTGTCCCTATAGATACAATTGGATTTGACGGACAAATCAAAATTTTCCTAGCATTTTTAATATAGTCCAATACACCATCAACTGGTTTAGCATTTTCAATTCCCTTGAATTTTACATCAAAAACTTCTGGTTCACAGCGTTCTTTTATGTAATATTCTTCAAAATGAATCTCACCATCATGAGTACCAATGTAAGTCTCTACAGTTTCATTACACATAGGAATTAGTTGAGATTTCACTCCTAACCTCTTGCAAATCATTTCAGTAATCTGAGCTTTAGTATAACCTCGAGTAAATAAATCAGTGCGATAAATATGCGTTGCTAAATCTTTGTCACCTGCATTAAACCAGCCTGTCTCATAATATGTTTTCAATATTCTTAAGCAATTGTATGTTTCATCAACAAAACCCCAACCTTTTTCTTTATCTATCAAATTAGCTAATGTATAGGTAATTATATCCAAGTCTGGACAGATTTTTAAACCAAACAATTCAATATCATCTCCAGTATTGACAATGATTTTGAGCAATTCTGGTTTTACAACATTAACTAACCCTTCAATAAATTTTGCTGCTCCCACTCCTCCAGCTAATACAACATAATAATCTTCTGACATATTATCCTTTTGCTTATGCTTTTAATTTAAAAATAATATCATTTAAGTTTTTACGTGGTGGTGCCTTAATTGGCTTTAAAGGATATCCAACAGTAAAAAATGCCATTGGAATATAAGATTCAGGAAGTTTTAAAACCTCTTTTATAATTTCTTTAGTGAATAAAGGAGCACAATACCAACAAGCAGCTAATTTTTCTACTTCAAAAGCAATTAGTAAATAGATTGCTGAACAACTAACACTTTGGATTCCTAAAATAAATTCATTCTGAGATCGCTCTTCGTCTGGATATTTTTCTAAATCTCTCGAATCTAAGCATAATAGAATTAAAATTGGCGCTTCTAAGAAATTATTTCTTGTTTTTTTAATCTTATTTCTAATAAAAGATTCTGTTCTGCCATCTTTTTCTAAATCAAATCTCAACTTTTCATTTATTTTATCAATTAATCTATTTCGTAAATTTCCTTTATTTAATATTATATAACGCCAATATTGTCCATTATGAGCACTTGGTGCCCATCTGGCAAGTTCAATACATTCTTCAATAATTTTTTTATCAACTTTTCTGGAATCAAAATCGAACTTATAACTCCTCCGGTTTTTCAGAATTTTTTTAATATATTCACTATTACCTGCTCGAAATACATCAAGATTTTTATCCCTTAAAATGGTTTTTATTGACACATTTTCTTTTAACTCAAAATCATATCCTCTAATTAATACTATAGGAATTCCTTCATCAGTTTCACCCATGACTAATTGTGCAGCAGAAGCAAGACTATCAACATGTCCTATTACAGTACTTTGAAGTTCATAATCAAATAAATCCTTTTTTCCACGTTTATCTAATATTGGATTTATTCCAGAAAGACCTAAAGCTACTCCAACTGCTCCAACTCTAAACGGTCTCCCAAATGAATCAGAAATTATTATAGCAACATCTTTATTTGTAAATTTTTTAAGATTTACTTTAATTTTTTTAGCATCTTCATCTGGATTATTAGGTAATAATCCCACATTCTCTTTCCCTTCAATATTAGATTTATCTATTCCAGCATTTGCACAAATAAATCCATGTTTCGTTTCTGTAATTAAAACATGCTCAATTTTTAAAATCTCATTTGATTCTTCCAGTATTAATTGAATTAATTCAGGGGATTTTACAGGATGGTCAAGATTAATTGCTTTTGACAAAAGCTTTTGATGAATTTCAATAGCTCTCGAGCTTGGTGTTACTTTCTTAAGATTTCTAATCCTTCCATTGCTCTTTGTAATTATTGTTTGAGCAATAACGAATATATCACCATTCAGAAGCTCTAGATTATTTTTCTTTAAGGCTTCGAGAATAATTTTAGCAATATCATCCCCCTTCTTAATTAATGGAATCTCTCTTAATCCTATGATTTGAATTTCATTCATAATAGTCAACTTAAGTTGGAATTTTTATAAATTTAAATATCTTTTAATATCTGAATATTTACTCATAGCCAAATTTTCATATTTCTTTGGAATGGAACAACAAGCTGAAAAATATTTTAATTTTATTTGAGGATTTTCCTTCTTTAACCATTTTAATGTTTGTTTTGACGGTATTTCAATTCTTGTGATTCCTGCTTTAATAGCATACTTTTCTAATTCTATTTTTATTGATCCTCTGGGACGCATACATCCCAGAGAAATTTCTGTATGAGGAAAAAGAAATCTAATTATTGCTACTATTTTTGCGATATCAAGTGCCATTGGGGTTTTGAATTTAATAGATTTTTTTGGAGGGATTAATGCAATTAGTACTATTAATGAGGGATTAATCTCAGAATCCAAGATAAATTTAATTGATTCTAATTCTTTATGGAGCTTTCCGTAATATAAACCGATACAAATATGAGGAACTATATTTAGATTATATCGTTTTAAAAGAATTATTGCTTTTTTATAATCCATTAAATTTTTATCTAAATGGTATATCTCTCTTATAATTTCCTCATCTAAATTAATATCAAAAGAAACAATATCTACACCTGATTCAGCTAATTTCTGAGCAGTAGCTTCATGTAATAATCCAGTATGAGTGTTTATTATTAGGTTAGTTTGAGCCTTAACCTTTTTAATTGTATCCAAAAATTGAATTAATGGTACTGAACCATCTGGCTCACATCCTCCAGAAATTAGGGCTCCAACACCACCATTTTCATAATGTTTCATTAAAAATAATTCCAAATCAAGATTATTCAAGATTGGTTTCATTCCTTCCAAATATCTTTCATTACAATGTTCACAGTGAAGTGCACACTTATTACCAGTAATACTTATTGCTGGAAATTTATTGGTTGGATTATAAACCTTCAATGTGTTATTAAAATTCTGTTTGGTCATTTCATAAGCGATATTAAAAAATGGTTCTATATCATCCTTGTTTAAATTTAAAAATACTGAAAAATCGGACAAATTAACATTTCCGGATTTTATTTTATCAAATAGTTGTTTAATTTCACTCATATTTCTTTAACCAATTCAGATTTGAATATTTCTCATTAACTAAGTTTTCAGCTAAGTTAAGCTCATAATCTGAAAAATAGCCCTCCTCTAATTTAATTTTTAAAATTTTTTCAAATCCAAATTTCAATGAGTTTAAAAACTGTCTTTCATCATAATTTCTTATTTGATCCTTTATTCCTATACATTTAGCTCGAACAGATCTGACCATCCTTGATTTATCAACATACTCAGGAACTTTTAACACAGAATACATTAAATTAGGATCAATTTCTAATAATATAGTCCCATGTTGAAGGATATATCCTTTTTTTCTTACTTGTGCGTTCCCAGAAAATTTTTTTCCATCTAAAAAAATAGCAGGACAATGAATAATACCTTTTGCTGGCTCTAATCCATAATCCCTTAAACCTGCGATAATTCCTTGCGTTATAATCTCAAATTGGTCTAAAATATTTATTGCGTTCAAATTCTTTAAAAATTTAATGGGACAAACAATTGAATACGTAATTTCTCCATCAGAATCATGAAATACAGCCCCTCCTCCAGTAATCCTTCTAACTACATTAAATCCTTTTTCTATTATAAACTCCAAATCAACTTCTGCTGATAAACTCTGATTTCTTCCTATACTAGCCGTTGATGGATTCCACTTGTAAAATCTTAAAGTATTTTGGGACTTTTTTTCAATAACTGATTTTAAAATGGCTTCATCTAACGCCATATTCCAATACCCATTCCTAGTTTCAAAACGTAAAAGTCTCCATTTATCCATTGTTTCTCAAAATGTACCTAATTAACAAATCTATGCAATAAATTATAAATTTCTTCTTTTTCACTCGTAGATAATTTTCTTGGATAATTAAATATTGGTCCAGAGGGTTTTGAAGTATAATAGGGACGATTACAACCAGGGCATCCTGAAGTCATAAAAGCATCACTATCAGCGATTATGTTTTTTAATTCTAATTTATTTATATGAAACCTTATTATATCTCCTTTCAGGTTAAAAGTAAAATCTTTTATATTCTTTTGAGCATTTAAAATAAGATATCTCCCAAGTTGTATTTTTCTGAATTTTGAAAGATCAGGTTGATTTAGATTCTCGAGTTTGGTGCCTTTTATTGGAGTAAACGCGAATAAGCTCACCTGTATTTTTAAATTATATAAATCCTCAATTAGATTTAATATATCTTCTTGAGTTTCTCCTAATCCTACAATTAAATGTGTAGTAACAAAACCTTCAGAAAAAATTTCTAATGCCTCTTTAAGATTTTGAATGTGTTCACCCCAATTATAAGGTCCTTTCACACCCTCACCTTTTATCATTTCAAAAACTTCTTTAGTTGCACCATCTAAGGCAATCCCAACTCTCTCCACACCAATGAATTTTAAATCTTTTAATTTTTCTGTTGACATTGGTGGAATTGCGATAGATATAGGTATATTGGTATTTTTCTTAACTTGAGTAATAATTTCTATTAAATCCTCAAAATTTTGCGGATAATTTAATGTCTGTATACAAATTCTTTTAAATCTTTTAGGAGGAGGCATATAGTTAAGTTTTGTTAAAAAATCATTAAAGGGAAACACTGGCCAAGTTACTCGTGATAACTTCTCTGTTGAACTATCTGAACTACGAGCTTGAGGACAAAACCCACAATTTGCAAGACAATGCCCTTTTATATAAGTCATAATATAACATGTTGTTGGAGGATCTATGAATTTTTTATTTTGAAACAAACTTAAAACTGATGCACTCCCAAACGAGACCCTAATTTTATCTATTGCCATTAATTTTCCCTAATTTTTTTATCAAGTTAAGTTTTTTTCAAATAAAATTAAACTTATTCATAAAAAATTTATTGAATAAATTATTCAAGATTATATTTATGTAAACTTTATTGAAAAAATTAGGTTTGGTTATCATGGTAAGCTATGATCCACAGAAAATCGAGAAAAAATGGCAGCAGAAATGGGAAGCTAGCAATATATTTACAGTAAAAGAGGATCTGAAAAAAAAGAAGAATAAATATTATGTTCTGGAAATGTATCCTTATCCTTCAGGAGAAGGACTCCATATGGGACACCTCCGGAATTACTCTATCGGAGATGTTTTTGCACGATTTAAAAGAATGTGTGGGTATAATGTTCTCTATCCAATGGGTTATGACTCATTTGGACTTCCAGCAGAAAATGCTGCTATAGACCAAAATGCGAATCCTGAAGAGTGGACTAATGCTAATATGAAATTAATGAAAGAACAACAGAAAAGAATAGGACTTTCTTATGATTGGACGAGGATGATTTATAGCCATGATCCATATTATTACAAATGGGATCAATGGTTTTTTCTAAAAATGTTCGAAAGAAGCCTTGCCTATAGACAAGAGAGTTATGTAAATTGGTGTCCTAGTTGTGCTACTGTCTTAGCAAATGAACAAGTTCAAAGTGGTCAATGTTGGCGATGTAATTCTGAAGTGGAACAGAAATTTTTGACCCAATGGTTCTTAAGAATAAGAACTTATGCAGAAGAGTTATTAGATGGTTTAAACAAAGTGGATTGGCCTGAAAAGGTTAAAATAATGCAGAGAAATTGGATTGGAAAATCTGAAGGTTCAATAATCAAATTTCCAATTGTAGGTGAAGATAGAACCATAGATATCTTTACAACAAGAGCCGATACATTGTTTGGTGCTACTTTCATGGTTTTCGCTCCTGAACATCCTTGGGTTAAAACTTGGGTAAAAAATACAAAGTACGAGAAAGATTTCATAAAATTCTATGATGAGGTAATGATACAAGATAAATTTGAAAGAACAGATATTGAAGTTATAAAAAAGGGAATGTTCATCGGAAAATACGCTATTAACCCTATGACAAAAGAAGAGATCCCCATTTATATAGGAAATTTTGTCATTTATGAATATGGTGCTGGGGCTGTTATGGCTGTCCCTGCCCATGACCAGCGTGATTTTGAATTTGCTAAAGAATACAATATTCCAATTAAAATAGTAATTCAACCTTTTGATTATGAGTTAAATGTAGATAAAATAACACGTTCTTATGAAGGTGATGGTATATTAGTTAATTCTAAAGAATTTAACGGTATAGAAAACCGAACAGCTATGAATGCCATTACAGAGAAGTTGGAACAAATTGGAATGGGCTTTGCGACGATTAATTATAAATTAAGAGACTGGTTAATCTCTCGCCAGAGATATTGGGGCTGTCCTATACCTATAATATATTGTGACGATTGTGGAATAATACCTGTACCATATGAGGATTTACCTGTAGAATTACCAAAAGATGTAAAATTTACTGGAAAAGGAAACCCATTACAAACAAGTGAAAATTTCATAAAAGTTATATGCCCTAATTGTGGGAAACAGGGTATGCGTGAATCTGATACAATGGACACATTTGTAGATAGCGCTTGGTATTTCTTCAGATTTATGGATCCAATTTCAAAAGAATTACCATACAGAAAAGATATTGTCGATTATTGGGGTAATGTAGATCAATATATAGGTGGAATTGAACATGCTATTATGCATTTACTATATGCGAGATTCTTTACTAAAGTTGCAAGAGATTTAGGTTTGCATTCTTTTGATGAGCCATTTCAACGATTATTAACTCAAGGAATGATCAATAAAGCTCATCCTTATTGTCCTAAATGTAATACTTTTGCTATGAAGACAGATGTGCATGATAAGAAATGTAAACGATGTGGAACAGAATATGTTCTAAAAAGTGTTAAAATGAGTAAATCACTTGGTAATACAGTTGATCCCCTAAGCATAATGGATGAATATGGAGCTGATGCTGCTAGGTTTTTTATTTTATTCGGGGCAAGTCCTGAATCTAGCTTAGAATGGTCAGATGACGGTGTTGGGTTTGCAAATAAATTCATAAAAAACACCTTTTCAATGCTAGTTGATCCTCCTGAGATTAAAAGAAAAGAAATAACTATTCGAGATACTCTTGTAAAATATATTTTAAACAAAACGATTAAGCTAGTTACTAATAATTTTGAAAAATTATCAATTAGAGACGCTGTAAACAATATAATACAATTTGCTTCTGAATTTAATAAATATAAAAATGAAGGTGTGGTTGAAGAAATTTTTGAAGAATGTAGAGAAAAATTACTTTTAATACTCCATCCAATTATTCCTCATATCACTGAAGAAATCTGGGAAATCATTGGTAAAAAAGGATTTATTAGTTTAGCTTTATGGCCTTCTTACAACAAAGAATTACTTACT
>JBHLMP010000003.1:66607-89253 GCA_048938025.1 Promethearchaeota archaeon | reverse complement strand
AAATCTGGGAAATCATTGGTAAAAAAGGATTTATTAGTTTAGCTTTATGGCCTTCTTACAACAAAGAATTACTTACTTTTGAAAATGAATTCAAATGGAAGTTAATAAACAATATTTTAGATGACATTAACAATATTAAAACTGTTATGAGAAAACAAGAATTAGATAAAATTTCAATTATCATAGCTGATGAATGGAAATATAGATTCTATAAACTGTTTCTTTCATTGATTAATGAAACCAAAAATAAAGGTGAAATTATAAAAACGCTCATGCAAAAAGATTACTTAAAACCTCATAGTAAGTTCATAAATCAACTCATCATAAAAGTTTTAAAAAATGTAGGAAAATATCCAAAATTCACTCTTACCACAAATGAGGAATACAAATTTTTTCATGATATTAAATCAATAATCATGAAAAAATATAACTGCGAGGTTGAAATTTTAATTGAGAAAGATTCGAATGCACAAAAAGCAATTCAATCTCTTCCAGGAAAGCCTACTATTATCATTACATAAGATCTTCTTATAAGTTTTTTGAATAAAAGTAATTTATTTAACTACATCTTTCAAATATTTCTTGATTCTAATTTATTAATTTAAAATTAACTAAATTATTTTAAATGGAAAAATATTAAATCTTAATAAAATAAGGGTTAAATTAAATCCCATTAACAACAATTAAAACCTTCACATAAATGACCATATATGAATTAAGCATTATCTCTACTACAGGATTTCCATACTTTAACACACAAATTGAACCAATACCCGAAGGCGTGAAAATATTCCTTAGATTTTTTGATTTTTCCCAAGATAAATCTGTTGATCAAGATCATATGGATTTGGATTCAAAATTTGATCTTACTGCAGGCTTAATATCTGCACTGTTTGAATTTGCTCGAAATATCGATAAAAAAATCGAAGTCCTTGAATTTAAACCTAAAAAGGAAAGCAAATCACAAATTACTAAAGATAAACTAAAACACGTAGGAGATGTGTTAATAACTGTGCAAACAGAACCCTTTTTATTACATAATTCAGTACAAGAGAAAATAAAATTAATATATAACACAATTATTACTTCCAAGATTCCACTTGATTCTGGAGACGAAATGATGAAAAGTGAAGTAAATAAGATAATCAATATTCTAACCGATTCAAAAGCCAGAAAACAAATATCAAATCACAAGAATAAAATTAAACTTTTAGCCAATGATTTTTTAAACGAAATGAAGGGATATGGTTTAGAAGGAATTTGTATCACTTCATTTGATCTTTCACCTATTATAGTCTTTGGAAAAAAATACTCCTTAGAAAAAGTTAATCAAATTTTAAGACATATTGGATTTATACCCAAAATACTTCCTTTAGAATGGATTTATCGGCAATCTTTTCTTTCTGATGAGCAAATCCAAGTCTGCATTGTTAAATCAGGTGTAGGTCCAACAGTGGAAGATATATTATTTGAGCCCTATTTTTATCTACTCTTTGCTGATCCTCAAAGTTATTTTGGAGAATTTCCCGCAAAATTAACTGCTTCCTTTAATGATATTCTTGGTTAATATTTTATGAAAATCGTTATATATTATTTAATTGTATCTTCAGCTGCTTTAATTATTTGAGTTAATGAATCTGCTTGGAGTGAAGCACCCCCAACCAAGCCACCATCAATATTTTCCTTTTTAAATAAATCTTTTGCATTTAAAGGTTTAATTGAACCACCATATTGGATTTTCACTGAATCTGCAGTTTCTTTATCATATTTTTGAGATAAAAGGTCGCGAATAAACACATGTATCTCTTCTGCTTGTTCAGGAGTTGCTGTTTTTCCAGTTCCTATTGCCCAAATTGGTTCATATGCGATTACAGTTTTCTTCATTTGATCTTTATTTATTTCTTTAAATGTTGCATTCATTTGAAATTCAATAACTTCTTTAGTTTTACCCGATTCTCTCTCATCCAAATGTTCACCAATACATACAATAGGTTTTAAATCCATAAACAGTGCTTTTTTAAGCTTTTTATTAATTAATTCGTCAGATTCCTTGAATATGTCCCTTCTTTCACTATGCCCAAGAATAACATATTCGACTCCTAAAGCTTTTAAAAAATATGGAGATATTTCTCCAGTAAATGCTCCTTTATCCTCAAAATACATATTTTGAGCACCAACTTTAATATTTGTCTTTTTTGTGATTTCAATTAAGGGATGTAGAGCAGTAAAAGGAGCACAGATTACAATATTAACTATATCAATCCCCTTTACTTGAGGTATAAATTTTTTTAACATTTCCTTTACTCCTTCTGGAGTACCCCGATTCATCTTCCAATTGCCCGCAATTATAGGTTTCCTCACTTTTTATAACCTCATCTAACTAATTTTGATTATTTATAATTTATATAATAGTAGTTAAATCATTTATAAAATTAAAATTATATATAAAGTAAGAAATTGAAAAATAATATAAAGAATAAATTTATTATTCTTCTTTATTTGGAAGCTTTCCAGTTAATTTTGTTGATTCTAACAATTTTTTTACTTCTTTAATATCTGGAGCTAATACTTTTGGTAAACCCAATTGATCCCTTCTCCTCTCTATCGCGGGTTGCATTGGAATAGCTTTACCATTTTCTAAGATTGTTGATGCCTGTATCGTATAATATTCGGGACCCTCCCCTCTCTCAATACTCATATTTTTGAGTATAGTAAAAATCTCTGTTAATTCCACCTTTTGAGGGCAAACCTCATCACAAGTATCGCATACCGTACATCCCCAGATATTGAATGCATTCTCCTTGCCAAAAATCTTTTCTTTTAAACCCAATAATGCATCTAAAATTAATCTTCTTGGATTATAACGTCCTTGAGTAACCTGTGCCACAGGACAAGCACCACTACAAGTTGCACACTGATAACAATAAGCAAGTGTACTTCCAATGTCTGATTGAATAATCTGGTTTCTAAAATCAAAATCCAATGTTGCCATTTTAATTAACACGCAATTATTCTTAATTTAATTATAATAACTCTCTTTTAATTTTAAAATTATTTTTTTTCAATAATAAGTACAAATTTTATTTTAGTAAATGTTAACAGAAAAAGTGTTTTTTTTAGAATTAAAACTGCTTATTTATTTATAGCATGAAAATAAAAAGAATAAAAAGAAACGGTGTATATAAATCCATAACAATTAGTAAAATTTTATCAATTTAACGAATTTTAGTTGTGCTAAAATTCTCACAAAATTAAACTAAACCGAGATATAAAAAATGGTAAATATTGAAGATTTAAAAGAATTTGGTTTGCCAATTACAAATGACATGAAGGAAGGAATTACTGTAGTAGATATATATACAGAATGGTGCGGTCCCTGCAAGTTCGTGTCCCCTATATTAGAAAAATTAGAACATGAAGGATTATTCCATCTTTTAGCTACCGATCTTGATCAAAACAGACCTCTAGGCGAAAGCTAACTAAAAAAGTAGCCGCTAAAGATTTGGAGTAACTGCTATTCCAACAATTCTGTTTTTCAAGAATGGTGAGCTGTTAAATCATCCAATTGAAGTACAAGGTCAGCAATTAATTCGAAATGGGATGATGTTAGGGGCCGTTGGCGAACAAATCTTTAGAGAAATTATTCAAAAAATAGAAGCAATCTAAAATATTTTTTTATTTTTCTTTAATTTTTTTTAGGCTATTCCTAAAAATCTTAAGAAATCATACTAATAATCTATTATTCGAATTAAAAATTTTTTATGTAATGGTATTTTTCAATATTTAATTTAATAAAAGATTGGAAAACATAATTATGAATTATACAAGAGAAGAATTGATTCAATCAGAGGCGACTATGAATCAAATGCGGAATGCTATATACCACTTAGCACGTTTCATGGATAAAAATGGAGTATCAGATATAAAAGAAAGATTAAGGAGGATGGGTAAAAGTATCGCTCGGACATATGTTAATCATTGGAAACCTACACACATAGTTAATATTTCTAATTTAAAGGATTTTATTACAACAATATATCAAAAAGTTCTTGGGAGCTATATTTCAATAGAAATTAATGAGAGTGAGAAATTAGTAATAGTACGAGATTCTAAATGTTCATTATGTAAATATCATTACGAAGATATTGAAGTAGCTGGTTGTGAAATAGTTATTGGCATGGTGTCTGAGCTCATCACTCAAATTAACTCCATTTCAAAGGATTCTTCATCAGTTTTTTTAGAACCATTTGAAGTAAAAGAGTCTCGAACCTATGGAAATAAAACATGTATTCAAATATATAAATATCAGATCGGAGGGGGGAATTAAAAATGGGGGCATTTCAGTGGTTAATGAAAAAAATTACAAAAACTTTTGGTCGTTCTACTAATGCACTCTTTTATACACTCCTTTATAGGGAAATACTTAAAGAAATTAATGAAATAACGCAAAATGAAGAAGATAGTTTAATAATTCTGAGAGAAATGGGAAAAAGAGCGGCTTATGAATCATGTGAAAGGCATTCAGCACTCTTTAAATTTATGCCCGGAAATCCAAAAAAAGTTCTAGATTATTTTGGAATTCTTTGGGTTGTTGTTTTTGGAAAAGAATTGGATGATTATTCTTATGAGGAAATCCCTAAAGAAGAATCAAAATATAACGATTATATTCTTAAAATTAAAAAATGTCCAATTTGTAGTAGTTATGGTCAAGATAAAGACGATACATTTAATTTTATGAAAATAAAAAATATAGAGACTGAGGGAATGGCTTGTGGACTCTGCGGAATGTTAGAAAGTGTAGCTAACTTTATACTCAAAGTAAAAAGGAATGATTATCGGATTGGTATCGTTGAGCAAAAATGTATTACTAGAGGTGACGATTGTCTCCAATTCATTTGTAAAATATATGATTATAAAGAATGGCAAGAACATACAGCAGTAAAAATTCAAGATAAAATTTCCTCTCATGTCTATTTCGAAGAAAGCATCGAAGAAGAACTTGTTCAAGAAACTAAGTTAGATATTGTAGACAAACTTCAGGATGTTATATCAATAGATAAATTAGAAGAAATTCTTGATGAACCATTGGAAGGCATTAAGGAACGAGTTGCTGATCTCATTCGAGATAAATTAAACATGGAACCAGAACATTTTTTCGATTATTTTAGAAATTATGAAGATGATATGATAAGAATTATTGGATACTTAGGAACACATCTTTTAAATGAATATGGAGGTTTATTAGAAAAAGCTCTTAAGAATGAAACAGTTGCGAAAATATTTGGCTATCTATATAAACAGATTAAAGATATGACTCTTTTATTTATTCCATTAGATGTAATAAGAGATTATAACAAATTATTAGTAAGCTTTTTAGATGGATTGGCTCCTGTAGAAATGGTTGAAAATATTAAACTTTTTTCTGCAAAAGATACAATTAATTATCTGTTTGAAGGTGTTAAAATGGCGCTTGAAAACTTGGGCATTGATTTTTCCGAATTAAAGGAAAATGTCTGGGAAGAATTAAAGAAAGAACGGGAGGATGAGTTAATCCCCTCTGAATCTTCTGCGATTGATAGAACTCGAGAGAACGTTCCAAAAATAATTAATCTTATTCAAGAGATTTTAATGATTATTACCGATATTTTTACACTCCCTATAAGGGTTTTGATATCTGAAAGCCATTATGGATTAAAAACTGCTATAAATTCAGTTGTTTCCGAAGAGGAAGGATTGTATGGTTCAATAAGAGAACGATTTGATAACATCTTTGACCAAATTCAAGAAATAAGACGATAAATCTTTAATTTTTATTTTTATAATTCTTATTTACAGATTATCATTTTTCTGAAGAATATATATCATAAAACCAATCAATGATATATTGAAAGAAAAACCGTTCTCGTAAAACATCATAATGAGATTTTCCTTTTAAACTTGTTAATTTAGCAATATCTTCTGCCTTTAATTTTCCATCAGCGATTAAGTTCATTCGAGCTTTGTATTGATCAATCATCTTTATGGGTCGTAAAATTGCGGATATTGCATTTGAAAATTTATCTATTAAATCCTGAAAATCAATTTCATTAAAATTTTGATTATAACCATCCTCAACTAAAAAATTTTTAATTTGGCTAATAATTGATTTTTTTTTTTGGTAATTGATTTTTTCTTCTTTACTTAAAGTCTCTAGGAGATAATCAATTAATTTTTTAATTGTATTAGCTTTAATATGATAATTTTGTAATTCTTTTTCCAATTTTTCAATAAATTGATTTCTTAAAAATTCTTTGAATTTAATTATAATAGCTTTATTCTGGTTAACATCAGTACAGATTTCAATTACTTCTCCTTTAGGAGTTGAATATGTAAAACCTAATCCCTGTGGACCAACCCCGCCCATTAAAATCATTGATAAATTATAGAAATTATAATTATTTTTAGCTAGAAATTTATCTTTATTTTTAAAAATGTTTTTAGGAGATACTAGATGTCTTTTAATTTCACGATGTTCATGTTCTTCATCAAAATCATAATATAATACGTTGTATTTGTATACGACACTAAATTCAATAAATTTATTCTCTTTTAAAATAATATCTCCCTTTCCTTTATTTATTTGATTACTGTAGAATAAAGAATTTTTATTAAAATCATCAATAAATCTTTTTATTGGGCTTAAATATCTAATACTAAGACCATATATAGTATACTGGTTAAAAAAAATCTTCTTTATATAATTCATTAATCCATCTCGATTTGGAAAATAAGTAAGGGGATTATTAATGAAATAATCATAAAGATCTTGAGGCATTATCTTATAAATGTACAATATGAATGAATCAGATACCTTTCCAAATAAGTCGTTTAAGTTTGACAAAAATAATTCATCTTCTTTAACACTTTCTAAAACCTTTTTATCATCTTCATTTAATTCTTTCTCTAATAAATTAAACTTATTACAAAATCTTAAAGCATCTATTATATCACCTAAAGCAGAAGTTTGATACCCTTCAGATATTCTTTCAGTACAACTTAAAAGTAACATTGAGATTAGATTGAATCTATTTGGTATTTTTTTTACATCTATAAAAATATCGAATTTAATTGAATTATCAATCAATTTTTGGAAACTCTTAAATTGTCCAAGTTTAAGGCTTTCAGAAAGGCCATTGTAGAATTCTTTCTCAATTTGCTTCCTATCTTTTGAATTTAAAATTCTTGACATACAATTTTCAAATAATTGATTTGAAGGCATACTACAACTATTAAAATAAGGATATTATATTAAAAATAGCTATAATGTCAAAAAGTGATTAAATTTCTTTAATCCAATAATTCAGCAATTTTATTTGAAACACTTTGGATATTTAGAAAAACCATTCCTAATGAGGCGTCACTTTTCGCTAATGTACATAAGATGGCGTTTTCCCCTGCTTTTGACAAGATAATAATTCCATCAACACCCTCTATCAAAATACGCTTCAAATCTCCACGAGCGAGTTCCTCTACAGCACGCTCAGATACACTTAAAATTGCAGCACTCATGGCACTCACTATACCGTCGTTAACATCTCGAGCAAGCACAGAGCAAATAGGTAAGCCTTGTACGCTAACGATGGCACTACCCTGAATATCGGCATTAACTGCTTCCATTTTTCTTAGAAGATCGGTGAGTTCACTAATATTTTCTGACAATCGGGGGTGTTACCTCCTTAATTGGTTAATTTTCCTTATAATTCCTTTAAGGTTAAATAAACCGAATTAATTATAGATAATATGAAAAAATGATTATAATATTATTTTTATATTTGATCTAATTTTAATGTTAACTTTATTAATAAAGTTAATACTTATTTAAAAACATACTTTCATTACATATTTTAATGACTGAGAATCAAAATTTAAAAAGCAAACCTCAAAAGGAGAAAAGTGAAGAAGAGTTAGAAAAAGAGGAAGAACAAAAGAGATTAAAAATTGAATCACTTAGAAAAGCTGGAAAAATTGCTCAAGAAGTGAAAAAATTCATAAAACCAAAAATTAAAGTAGGAGCAAAGGCAATTGATATAATTTCTACTACTGAGGGAAAAATTGAAGAATTAGACGGAAAATGTGCATTTCCAGTAAATTTAAGTATAAATAATATAGCAGCACATTATACATCTCCTTTAAAAGATGATGGCTTAACCATTGATGATGGTGATATAGTAAAGATCGATCTAGGTGTCCATATAGAAGGTTATCTCGTTGATACTGCCTTTTCTGTTAACTTAAATGAAAATAAAGAGCTTGAAAATATAATACAAGCTACTGAAGTTGCTCTGGAAGCAGCTAAAATGATGGCAAAACCTAAAGTGCATACTAAAGAAATGGGGAAAAAAATAGAAAGTATTGTTAAAGGATTTAAATATAATCCTATAAAAGAACTAGGAGGACACCAAATAGAAAGATGGACTGTTCATGGGGAAAAATCACTACCTGAATTAGGTACTCAAGGTGGTGATATTATGGAAGATGGTGAGGTGTTTTCTATAGAAATATTTGCAAGTACAGGCGAAGGTACTGTTCATAATACCAGAAATGCGTTCATTTATGAGTTGAACCCTTATGCTGGTAGAGTACCTTTAAGAAGGAAAACTTCCAAACAACTCTTGGGTTTTATTAATAAGAATTATAAAACTTTACCTTTCGCAGAGAGATGGTTGGCAAAAGAATTTAGGATGGGTATTGCATTTGGACTCCAAGAGCTTGTACAACAAGGAAAATTGCAAGCCCATTATGTATTAGCAGAAAAAAAAGGAGTTTTTGTAGCTCAGTCAGAAGAAACTATTTTAATTACTGAAGCTGGATTTGAAGAATTAACATAAAATTATTTCAAATACAAAATTTTTTTTAAAAAATTAAATGAAAAAACTGAAAATTTGTTTAGTTTCTTTAAAAATCGCTCCAGATAGCGAACGTTCTGGTTTTGAGGGGATTTTTGATTATTTAAAGAAACAGAATCATGACGTTAAATTAGTTACTGGTAAATGGAATATTAAACTTGATGATCCAAAAATAGTACAAGTCGACTTAATAAGAAAACGTTTTTTTTGGGCACCTCAATTTGTATCTAAAATTGCTAAGTATCTTAGAAGTCATAATTTTGATATTATTCATGGAAATGGTGCCAAAGGAACATTACCTATAATTTTTTCTAATAAAAAGAAATATATATCGACAATTCATGATTTAGGTCCTTTTGAAACAAAATTTACTACAATTCCAATGGAGACATATTTAATTAAATATATTATTAAAAAGGCTACATATATAACAACTGTTTCAGATTATTCTAAAAATGGAATTAAACATTATATACCAAAGGCTAATTTAAATAAAATTCAAGTAATCTATAATGGTATTGGAGATTGGTTTAAGCCTAAACCAAAAGAAGCTCAAAAATTAAAAGAGAAGTTAAATATTAAAGGTCCGGTGATCTTTACTTTCGGACGGATTGCAAACTATAAAGATGTTAATGATATAATAGCAGCTTATAAAATCGCCAAAAAGAAGATTCCAGACTTAAATTTTGTCATCGGTGGACTTCCTGATTTTAAAATGGCAAATATTTACAGAAAATGGAAAAGCCAATATAAAGATATCATTTTTTTAGGGTATGTCCCTGAAGAAGAGGTTCCAGTTTATTACACTATGGCCGATATATTAATACAATATTCATTTGGGTCAGAAGGATTTGGAAATACACAACTTGAAGCACTTGCATGTGGAACTTCTGTAATAAGCTCATCATTAAAAGTCTATCGTGAAATTTTGCAGGATAATGCCATCTTTATTCCTCCTAAAAACCCCCGATTACTTGCTGAAGCAATTAATAAGCTCATAAAAGATGATATTCTAAGGGAAAGTCTTGTAAAGAGAGGACAGGAATTTGTAAAAAGATATTCTTGGGACTCGGTTGGAAAAAGACTAGAAAAAGTTTATCAGAAGTTTTTAATTGATACTAAAAATCACTAATTAGATAATATCTTAACAATTTAAAATAAATATCCTAGAATTTTTATCTTTGAATTTGTAAAAAAAAGACTTTACAAATCTCTTAATTTGCTTTTTACATAATTGAAACAAATATCGATTGGATTTTCAAATTGTTTAATTTTTTCTTTAAAAGAGCTAAGCTTAAATCTATCTGGAGAAGGACCTTGATTAAGAATATCTATAGTTCTTTCAACCAATTGGTTTGACTCTCGTACATGTTCTAGAGGAAATCCATTTTTTATTAAAAATTTTTCCTGTGGTGCAGATTCTCCTGGGAAAAATTCGATGCTAGGTACATTTAATAAACTTGATTCACGTACAATGGTTCCCCCCCCACTAATTATTAAAGCTCCATAGAAACATAAATCGACAATATTTGGTAAATATTGAGTTATGATGACATTTTTTTCTTTACTAAAATTTTTAAGCCGGTTTAAAAGGAATTGTTCTTGTTTTTTTGAACGCACAAGAAGGAAATATTTATGATTTGGAAATTCTTTAAAAATCGGAGGAAAAAATTTACTAATCATAGTTTCTTCTGGTTTAAGTTTATCAATTAAATAACTAGCATGGGTAGGCTCAGTCCTGATTATCAAGAATTTTCCTTTTTCTAAATCAAATTTTTCAAGAACTTCAGCATTGGGAGCATATTCTGAAAGCCAAGCAATTTCATCAACTCCATTATATCTAATAATTTTCTCAGGATCGGCATAAAGATGGACATACAATTCTTTAGGGATGCACTCCGGAGTGATTAGATTCCCTATGAATGGGTGTATTAACTTACATACAGGTTTATTGCGAGGTTCGTCATTAAATCCTATTGAAGGAATTTGTAATCCATATGCGATCCTTGTTCCTTCTATTGATAAAAAAGTAATAAAATAGTCTGGTGAAAATCTAATGATTAAAGGAAATAATTGTTTTAGGCGAGTTATGTAAGTTTTCAATTTAAATTCTAATTTTCCACCTCCATGCCTACCAATTTTTTTATATTTTATTCCAGAATCGTCTAGAATTTGATATGTCGAATCATAATCTCTAGCTGTTATTAAAAGCTCTGAATCTTCCTTTTCAAATTTTTTAATTAGGGAGTTAAACATTATGGCTGTTTTAGGTTGTTCAATGTCTATCCAAATCTTTTTACTAAATAAGCTCATAGTAAGCACTAAAATGAAATTAAAATTATAATTTTTTTTAAAAGTGCAGTTATGTTTTATAGAAATTTTGAAAGTTTTTAGGATTTTCTTAAATTTAATATGTTAAATCTTCAAATTTCGAAATAAATAAGTTACTTTCCACAAATACAAGGATTAGATTTACATTTAATGCACATATTAGGATATTTTTTTAATAGAGCATCTTCAAGGTCAATATCTAATAAATTTGCTAATGAGCTTGTCCAAGCTATAATATCAGCAAGTTCTTCAGAAGCTTGTTCTATATCAATTTTAGGATCATTGATAATCTTCGCTAGCTCTCCAATCTCTTCAATTAACCAAATATAAGTTGCTTTAATTCCTCTTTTATAGTCTTGTCGAAAGTAAAGATCTTTTATTAAGCCTTGAAAATCAGTAATTCTCATATTTTTTGTTTATAAATCATTAAATTAAATTAAAAAAAGAAGTACCTTTAACCTCCTCCCGGAGTAAATAACCAATCAAAGATATGCGCATGAGCAAGGATTACGATTAAAATTAATGAAATAGATAATATTAGTGTACTTATAGGTCCCACTTTAATGCCTATAGAACTATCCTCAAAGAATCTCATTAATCCAGCTCCTCCCATTGGCATTGGAGCACTCCCGCTTCTTCTTTTCTTACGTCTTGATTGACCTGTACGAGATGACATTTTTAAAAAAATCCAACAATTAATTTGTATATATTAAATAAATAACCAAAAAAATATAAAATTTTATCTGAAAGTTTAAAAATAAAATTTTAATAAATTTTATTAATTGTTTTAATTATTTTTAGATAATTTAAGGAAGATTAAATAATTAT
Source organism: Promethearchaeota archaeon (assembly GCA_048938025.1). Taxonomy (GTDB): domain Archaea; phylum Asgardarchaeota; class Lokiarchaeia; order Sigyniarchaeales; family SOKP01; genus Loki-b32. Next base: position 77,209 of record JBHLMP010000003.1, on the reverse strand, counting down.
ATGTTAAAAAGAAAAAATATTTTATTTGTTTTCACAGTATTTCTGTTAATTATTGCACTATTTTCATTTATCTCTAATCCATCTGAGATAAATTATATTAATCAAAATAGTACAGAAAATCCAAAACTCTCACCTAATTTGGAAGGGGCAGAGAATATTTTAATTACTAATATTGGTCGCGCAGTCAATACAAGTCAATATGATTTAATGTATTTTAGAGATGAAATAACATTTAAAAATTTAAACAGTAATCCTATTACATCAGTTTTTATAGCAATTCCTAAAGAATATTCAGATTATCTAGTTTTCTTCGAAGCTACTGGAAATGGGGGGAACACATTACTAACTGAGCGTTCCTATATGGTAATGGATGCTTATGAAATGATAGCAATATATTTCGATTCTCCTTTATTACCATACCAATCAAAAACTATAATCTTTAGACAAATGTATAAAAATCTTTTATATATGCAACTTGAACCAGCTGAAGAACTAAAACAAGGAGTTTATTTCACGGGTTATATTTTTCCACTTCTACCGTACAAAGCAGAAAAAAATATGAGAGCTATTTTTGATTTTCCAGATTCTGGTAAAGAATTAAAAACAAATGATGAGTGGGGGTACGTAGTTCCAGATTATGTTTTAGTTATTTATGATATACTAGATATCGAAAGTGAACTTAGTGACAATTATATAGAACCCTTCTTAGAAAATTTGAATGAGTACAGATATACAACTATATCTCTCGCTGATAACAGCTATGCAAGATTAGAAGCGAAAGAAATTACTCGAGAAATTTTCATTTCACCCTGGGGGATCATAAGAGTTAAAGAAGATTTCTTACTAAAAAATAATGGAATAATGGATATTAGCACATATTCATTGAAACTTATTAAATCTGCTAGAAATGTATATATCTCAGATGATTTAGGTGAAATTTTAGGAACAACAATTGATCCCTCTGGTCTTTTAACCATTGATTTAGAAGAAAATCGAGTGGTAATGGCACCAAATTCAACATTTAAATTTACAGTAGAATATTATTTACCTTTTGAAAAATTTTATTCATTAAATTGGTTTCAAGCATCAATTAAAATAGATATTTTAACAACTAAATATGATTTTATGGGAAGAGAACAAACCGTTAAAATTGTTATTGATGGATGCTATAAAATCGATGATATCACCGATCCTCCAGATGCCATTAAAAGTTCTAAAGGTAATACTATAATGATCTATAGGTCTAATTATGTAAGTCCATTAGAAAATAGATTAATACAGTTCACATTTACAATTGATCTTTTTGATATGTTTTTAAGACCTATCATTTTTATAATAGTTATATCTTCAATTGCATCTTTTTACGTTTTACTAATAAAAACAAGAAAGAGAGAATATGACTCAGCTGCAATTAAGAAGGAATTTATCCCAATAGATGAAATCCGAGAATATTCCTCTTTATATGAGGAAAAAAACGCTTTAGCTATAGAAATTAGACAAGCAGAAGAAGATGCAAAAAGAAAAAAAATGGCTAAAAAGAAGTATCAAAGTATTTTAAGTAAAAACACATCAAAAATCGAGGAAATTCAAAAAGAAATAATTCCATTTAAAAAAGTTGTAATGGAAACAAATGAAACCTTTGAAAATATCGTAAAAAAATTAGATGTTCTAGAAGCTGAGCGAATAAGTATTGAAGATGGCTTGAATCTTTTAGAAACACGTTATAAACGAGGAAGATTGCCTTCAAGAACAGCTTATCTGAAATTATCAGATGATTTCAAGAAAAGGAGAAAGAAAATTGATAGAAATATCAATAAATTTATTCAACAATTAAGAAGTTATCTTATATAGTTTGATTATAAAATTATTTTAAACATATCAAAACTATAATCTTATAATCGATTGAAATATTTATTAAACATGCTCTTGATTATCTAAAAAAAAGTTTATTACCTTAATTAAATTCAATATACCTTGAGCACTTATTTATTTGATTAAAACATAGAAATTTTAAAGATCATTTATCAAATCAAAGAGTGTAGAAAAAAATGAAACCTTGGTTATTCGATATATTGGCTTGTCCTATTGATAAACATTTCCCATTGGAATTATATATTTTTTCTTTTGAAACTAAACCAGAAGAATTCGAATCGATAATTAATGTATACAGGAATAGAGATATAAATTATATTAAACAAGAAAAAGTAGTTGAAATCTCAATGGAAAACGAAATACTCTTGTTAAAAGATAATATTATTATGGAAAAAAGCCCAAGTACAATCTACCTTGAACTGATTATTGCAAGTATTAATGAATTAGACAACATTACTGACAAAACTAATCTTGAGACTAGCAAAAACTGCTTTAAAATTATTGAATCAGAGATAAAACCAAAGATTATTAAATTCTCCAAAAATATAAATCTTAACCAAATTGAAGATTTACTTCCTGAGCTCTTTTTTATAAATAAAATAAAATTAGAAATTGAAATTGAATCAGGATTATTGTTTTGTAAAAATTGCGGTCGTTGGTATCCTATAATAGAAACAATTCCACAAATGCTACCTGATGAATATCGAGATGAAATAAAAGAAGTTGAATTTCTTAAAACTAAAAAAAATTTATTAGATGAAGAGTTTTTTAATCAAGATCTAAAACCTTTTAATATATAATTATATTGAAAATTATAAATTAAAGCCCGATGGTGTAGTGGCCAAGCATCGGGGGCCTTGAACCCCTGGACCACGGTTCGAAAATCTTAGTCATATCGACTATTATCTCGAAAATCCGTGTCGGGCTAACTTTTTATTTAATAAACATTTATAGAGTCGTATAATTTAACTCTTAAAAGTACAATTGTTCTCATAAAAATTAATGAAAGTAATTTAAATGGATTCAAGCACTAATTTCAATCTATTTATTATATAAAACCTTATAAAAAAATAAAAAAATATAATAAATCAAGTATTTTATTTTTTCATCTTGAAAGTTCAGTTATTGATAACTTCATAATAAATTTAAACATTTTATAAAATCATGATTCCGTTATCTGAATTAAATTGGAATTTAATAGAAATACTCTATCTAATAATTATTTTTATTGTATCTTTTTTCGCTACATACTTCATCCTCCCTTATATAATAGAATTTATGAAAAAGAAAAAATATGTAGGATATGACATCCATAAAAACGCACGCCCTGAAATTGCTGAATCTGGTGGTCTTAGTATAGTTATTGGATTTGTAATTGCCTCGATTTTGGTAATGATATTCTTTTCTAATTTTTTCAAAGTAACTTTTATCTTTTTACTAACAGTTTTATTAGCTGGATTAATAGGATTTATTGATGATAGAATAAAATTCAAATCGCGATATAAAATTATTTTATCCCTATTTTCTGGTAGTGCTATATTTTTAGCTATTTATCTCGACTTTATAAACATCCCTTCTCCAATAATTCCATTTTTAGATAGAACAAGATTAACCATTATTTATCCTCTAGTTTTACCTATAATTGTGGCAGTATTTATAAATACTGTGAATATGTTAGAAGGTTATAATGGTGAAGGTTCTGGAACATGCTTAATTGCGGTATGTTTTTTATTTATATGTGGTCTTTTATGGAATTCTGCTGAAGCAGTTATTTTTTCTATTCCAGTAATTGCCGTTATTATACCATTTTTTATCTACAATAAATTCCCATCCAAAGTTTTTCCAGGAGATATAGGAACATTAAGTATGGGAGCAATGATTGCAGGTATTGCATTATTCGGATCACTTGAAGTTGCTGCCTTTTGCGCCCTTTTAATACATATATTCAATAGCTTCTATGTAATTTATTCAGTCCGTGGTTTCCTTGAAAGCAGTGATATAAGAGAGAAAAAGGAGGATATCATCCTACTAGAAGACGATCGAATAAAGGCATCAGATCAAAAAGATGCTGCTCTTACATTACCAAGGTTAATATTAGCAAAAGGAGCGTTAACAGAACCAGAATTAGTTAAAAATTTTTATGTAATTTCTATTATTTGTGGATTTTTTTCTATTGTATCTATTTTTTTTATGCAATGGACTTTAGGGAATTATAATATATTTAGTATTTTTCTTATTATTGTCATACTTGGTGTTCCTACTTTATTCTTATTATATAAATTTCCTAGAACTCGAGGGATAATTACATTAATGATAATTTTATTAGTTTCTGGAATCATTTTCCTAATAATAGTCGAATTTCTAATCATTCCGCTTCCGATTGGGATAATTAATTTAGGAGTTATAAAACTTCCTATTAATCTACTATTCGTCTTTGTATTATTTATTATTGGATTCATCGTGTGGTATTATATTACAATCAGTTATTTTTGGCAACAAATTAACAAAATGAAAACAAAAAAACCTAATGAATTTGATTAAAATTTAAAGGTATTTATTTTGAAAAAGTTCACAAGGTATGCTCTATTTATTATATATCTTTCTTGTTCAATCAGTTCATTTTTCTTATTAAATCTTGTAATACTTCATTACTCTTTACTTGATCTTCTAAAAGATTGGACTTTTTTAGTATCCTTTTTATTATATTTATTAACAACTGAAGAATTCTATCATTGGGTAAAGAATGGAAAAAGAAGTGAAATGAGTGATTTTGTTGCCATTTTATTCTTTTTTTTTCTTATCTTTTTCTTTTCAAAAGACATATTAACTTCATTAATGGGTGCATTTTCAATATATTTATGGATAGGGATTTTTGAGTTAAGGGATTATCCTATTATTAATAAGATATTAATAATCTCTTTAGTGACTTATAATACCATCTTTATAGCTGGAATCTTTTCTTATTATTTAGATAATCCTTTCTATTTAAATACAAGCTTTGCCTTTTCTTTCTGGATTATTCTCATCCTGGGATTTATACTATTTGGTAGAAAATATATAGTAGTCTGGCGATTTATGAGCCCAGAATATTTAATTTTGTTATTATATATAATAGCTTGGTTAGCAGTTGTATTTATTAATCAATATACGCCATTGCAGTTTATTTCTAATAAACCTCTTACTTTAAAGGAATTCAAATTATCAGATTTTTTTATGAATATATATTTCATATTGATTATAGTTAATTGGCTTATCTATTTCATTTCTGGTGTAATTTTAGATAAATTACTAGGGATTAAGAAAGTAGAAAATAGTGAAATTTTAGAATTAGTAAAAAAAGTAAAACTAGATATTGGAATAAAAGGTGATGTTAAGGTTGGCTTTGGGAAATATCCAATTTTAAATGCTATGGCTTATGGGTCTACTTTTGATAAACGAATTAGTATTATTGCTGAAGATATTAATCAAATTCCTGAAGATGAGCTAAAAGGTATAGTAGCTCATGAATTGGCTCATACAAAAGGAAAGCATACATTTATATTAACATTCATCACTACAGGTGATTTATTATTAAGAATGTTATTAGGCATACCAGCAACTTTTTATGATTACACCTTTGGGAATCCTCAGATTCCAATGATTGCTTTTATCTTCTTAAATTTGATAATATACATAATCCTTTTTGCATTCGTCAGAATTTTAGAAGGAAAAGCAGATTTGAAAGCAAAAGAATCAGGTTATGGATATGAGCTCGTTAAAGCCCTCTATAATTTGGAGAGTTTCTATACTACAGGAAGAGAAATTGGGCTTAATACTATGCTTTTGAGTGAAGAAAAAATCTCAAAAGAGAACCAAATTCTGGATTATATGAACACTGCAAATTATTTATATCGCTCAATGATAAAACCCTCTAAGGCTTCACTTCTATCAAATTTTATAAATTCACATCCTCCAAGTTTTTATAGAATTGCTGCAATATTAAACGATGAATTAAAACCTATTAAGGAAGCAATTCTACCATTTATTTGTTTAAAAAAGTCAAAACAAAAAAAATATGCTAAAAAATTTGAAAAATCTAGATCTATATTTAAGCAAATAGCAAATGAAAAATTTAAAGAATTTTTTAAAATTAAGGATATTTCATTATTGATGGATACACTTGGAAGAAAAGAAATATACAAATTTGACCTTGAGAAAGATTATATCTTTAAAAATAAAATTACAGATGAAATGGAAATTGGTAAATTAAATGATATTAAATTTCTTGATGATATATGTGATAGTGATCAATATGTTATTTCTAATTTAAAATCCAATGAATTAAGTTTGTTAAACTCATCAATGTATTCACTTATTCAAATTAATTTGAATGAAACATATTTCTTCCAAAATGATAATCCCTTAATTTTAACGGATATTGAACTTAAGGATGATAATAAAAACGGATACTATATCTTTATAAATAAGAATCGTTCTATTGTTCAAAAATCGATTTTAAAAACTAAATTACCAAATTCAATAGTATTAATTCAAAATTTTAAAGATCAAGAGGTATTTCTAAGATCAAAAGGAAAATTAAATATTTATAGATGCGTAAATGTCGTAGGAGCTGAAAATCTGGAAGATTTTAAGATTTTTCTTTCCGACTCGACTAAAGCTGAAAATCAAGATCAAGAACATTTGAATTATGCTCTTAGTGAATTAATTATCCGTCCTAAAAAGATATATTTAACCATAAGCAAAAATGTTAAATATAGAAAATCTGAAGTTAAAGTGATTAGATGGTTGATGGATACTAATATAAAAGTATATATTTATCTGAAAAAACCTGTAAATAATCTAGAAATTGGTTATATTCACCAAGTAAGTATAGAATTAAAAAATTTAGAAAAAATCTCCAATAAGAATGAAGAATACAATGAGGATATAATTACTATTAAAAACATATTTGGTAAAGATAAAAGAATCCCATATAAAACGATAGAATTAATTAGTTTTGAATACAGCAGTGCAATGATTCAAACTAAATCTTCAACAAGCTTTTCTAGTCGTTTAGGGTATAGAATCTTGAAGAAATTTAAGCCGGAAAGAATTATAATAACTTAACAAAGTTTAAAATAAATGTGTATTTCAAAAAGTTAACAATGACAAGTAAAATTAGAGATATTTTATATCTTCTACGCATTCGACAATATTATAAAAATGTTATGATTTTCGTAGGAATTTTTTTTAGTGAAAGATTATTTGAAACATCCCTCTATTTTCCTCTAATACTAGGATTTATTTTATTATGTTGTGCCTCTTCATTTAATTATATTATCAATGACATAAGAGATATTAAAACTGATAAAAAACACCCAGAAAAACTGAAAAAAAAGCCACTTGCTTCAGAAGATTTACCTATTTCTCTTGCTATAGTATTGCTAATAGCATTATTGGTAATAATGGTTTCATCTCTGATCTTTTGGATCCGTAATTTGGGTTTTATTCTTACAATAATCTTAATAATCATAACAGGTCAACTTTATAATCACTTATTTAAGAATTATGCTTTCATTGATATACTTATTTTATCTACCGGATATCTGTGGAGAGCATTGGCAGGATGTGCAATAATCGAACAATTTGTTTCAGCTTGGTTATTTTTAGCTATTTTTGAAATTGCAATGTTTTTAAGTATAGCTAAACGGAAAGGAGATTTAGAATTTCTTGGAAAAGATAGAGCAGTTGAACATAAGAAAATATATGATCAATATTCTCTAAAATTATTAGATCAATTTCATGTTATTATTGCCGGCTCTCTATTTATGACATATTCTCTTTATTTAATTATAAAATTTGGATTGGCTGAACCAGACACTCCTGAACTTTATGAATATATAGCGATACTTACTATCCCAATTTCTTTATATATTCTCATGAGATATATGTATTTAATTTCAGCTAAGCCAAGGATCGCTCGCAATACAGAAAGAGCCTTTTTAGATAAAGGCTTGATAATAGCTGCATTATTACTTGTTGCAATTTTATTTTTCTCATTTTATTTTGATAAATTATAATAAATAGCAAAATGATAGAAACCAATCCCACTTCTTTCCCATTACAAGAATTTCATTTTTCTCTAATTGACATTTTTCCTAAAAACATCTTAGTTATTTCTTTGAAAAATTTGAGCGTTTCATGCAAATTAAAAAGCACTAGAATATAAATAATTCAATATAGAATTCCTTTGAATCTAAGATGATTAAAAATCTCGAAAAAAATCTTTTATGATTTTAAAAAACAATAAAAAAAAAAAGATAAACCTTATAAGTATACGAATTCAAAAAGATAAATAACCACAAATCTAAAAAAAATAAAGAAAATAAAAAATTATTAAGTGAATTCAATATGGAAATGGAAAAGAAAAATTTAGCTATTATAATTCTAGCTGTAGTTTTGGCTGCATCTGGAGTTGGTAATGTTATACTTGGCATAATGGCTGGTGTTATTGAAGAACCAGGAGAAAAAGATACGCTTATTTTTGCATCAATAGCAGGTCCTACGGATATGGATCCGCATTTATGTTATGATACAGCTGGAGGAGATGTAATTTCCCAAGTTTGTGAAGGTTTATACAAATTAGATGTAACAGATCCTACATATCCATTAATTCCGTGGCTTGCAACCGACCTTCCAACTGTCGAAGGTACCGCGGAAAAACCTGAATTGGTAATCCACCTTAGACAGGGTGTCAATTTTACGGATGGTACTCCATTTAATGCGGCAGCGGTAAAATGGAATTTTGACAGATTAAACTATTTCTTAAATGTTTCAGGAAACGCAGGTTTACCTGCTCCATTTAACATACCACTTTCATCAAGCGTCTACTTTGGAGTAACCAAAGTCTTTATCCTATTTACATTGGGAGGTGAGCGTGTTATTAATGAAACAGTAGTAGAAGACGCTTACACCGTGAGAATTAAGATGAATATGGCTAAGGCATCATTCGTTAACTTATTAAACTTTCATACTGCTTTCTTTCACTCACCTACCTCTGCACAAGCACAAGGCAAAGAACTTGACTACCTCACATATGCTGACGGTGATGTTTTAATTGGAACCGGTCCTTTTATACTCGATTATTATACTACAGACGTTGAAGTGAAATTTCATGCTAATCCTAATTATTGGCTGACACCTGCAAATTGTGAAACAAAGGTTAAAAATTTAGTAATTTGGATTATTGAAGATGATATTGCAATAAATACAGCCATATTAGCAGGTGATATTGACCTATATGATGCCCCACTCGAAGAATTCTTCGATCAATTCATTGCTGATCCAGATATAACCTTCGTAGACGCCGGACCTACTTTAAGTTTTGACTATATGGGATTTAACGGGTATATGGTTAATGTAACCTGGAGGAAAGCAATCTCCTATGCGGTTAATTATTCCTATGTAATCGATGTAATAAGGTTAGGCAATGGTTACAGATTGAAATCTCCAATCCCCGAAGGTATCCCAATGTCAAACTATTCATTTGATTATCCTGTATTCGATCGTGCTTATGCACGTTCGATAGTGCAATCGATGGGATTTGGAGTTGGCTTTACTACTGATCAAGAATGGCTTGATCAAGCAGCCGCTGGAGGATGGCCAGGAACTGAACATTGGAATATTACAGCCCAAACGGAAGGTGTTAGAAGAAGAGATATTGGGTTATATTTCTCGGATAACCTAGAATTTATAGGGATTGATGCCCCGCTAGTACAGATCTCTTTCTGGGATATAATCACTTGCACGGAGACAGTTTCAGGACCATTGAGAAGAGACCAAATACCAATGTATATAATTGGATGGGCTCCTGATTATATAGATCCGGAAAATATGATTACACCACTATACAGTAACAGAACCACAGGTTGGGTCAATACGTATGATTATGAATTAGAGGTTTTAATGCTTGAAGGAGAGACAACGGTCGATCCTGATGAAAGACAAGCAATTTATAACCAGATTCAACAAAAATTGCTTGAAGAACTCTACTTCTTTGTATGGATTGAGACGGGCGCGAATAAGGATGTCTATCAGAGTTATGTTAAAGGTTGGGTTCCCAATGCCATTGCAAGACTAGACTTATATCCGGTCTATTTCGAGTTTTAGACTGACCTATAGCTAAAAATAACAAGAATAATCAAAATATTAACTAATAAATTTTATTTTTTTTTTCTTATACTATTAATAACAACTATACAAAATTAGTAGTTGGGATAAAAATATAGGATTATTAAAGCTCTTGTAAACCTAAAATCATTTAACGATAATTTTGCGTCTATTGATTCTAAATTTGATATTGTTGCTCTAGCCTTTTTTAAAAATCCAATAATTTCAGCTCTAATGATAATTGATCAGCTAACAAATAGAAAGGTGATATTTATTAAATTCTTCAATTTTGATAATTTATATAAACAATCTGAAGAATTGAGTTTAATTATAAATTTTAAATAATTATTTGTCAGTTGGATTTAGAATTTTGATAAATTTTGGAAAAATAAGAAATATACCCCATGTTAAAAAAGAAATCAATACATAATTGGTTTGAAAAATCTAAGTTGATGTATCCATATATTCCCTGCTTAGTCAAGGATTTTATATTTATAGATACAGGATTTTTAGTATTAGATTCAATTACTGGAAAAAATCGGATTAATCTAAAGCACGAAAAATATTTGGTAGAATCCAATC